>NZ_LSJM01000367.1 GCF_001557215.1 Sphingomonas sp. CCH9-E2
CCCGCCTGTGGCATGCGGCGCGTGAGCGTCTGCTCGCCGCGCCGGGCGGTTGCGAGGAAATGGTCGAGGAGACGATCGGCCCGGTCGAAGCGCCGCAGCTGGCCGATTGCGTCGCGCTGCTCTGCGCGCCGGCGCTGGTGCCGGGCTGCTCGGTCGACGATTATTGGGTCGATGCCATGCCGGGTATCCCGGGTTTGCCCAACCAGGACGCGATCGCGGCCTGACACGAACTGCAAGGGGGCGCTCACCGCACGCCCCCTCCCAGATCCCCCGAAGAAGGGGCCGGTGCGATCCCTCCGCCGGCCCCTTCGACCTTTTCGGGCTCAGCCCGCGACCGGCCCGTCATACGGACGACGAGCATAATAACCGAAGCCGGCGATGATCGCGTAGCACAGGGCCGGGAGCGCAAAGGCAAGCGCGAGGCTGCCGGTGTTGTCGGCAATCGCGCCGGTCGCCAGCGGGATGACTGCGCCGCCAAAGATGGCAACGTTGATGATCCCCGACCCGTCCGCGGCGCGACTGCCCAGCTTTTCGCTCGCAAGGCTGAAGATCGTCGGAAACATGATCGAGTTCATCAGGCCGATGGCGAGCAGCGAGTAAGCGGCGACGGTACCGGTGGTGTTGGCGGAAATCACGATCAGGGCAATCGCGCCGACCGCAACAAAGGCAAGGAGCTTGCCCGGGCTGATAACCCGCATCAACGCCGATCCGATGAAGCGGCCAACCATTGCGCCGCCCCAGTAGATCGACACCATCCATCCGATGACCGATTCCGGCTGGCCGAGCACCCGGTCGAGTGCGAGGTAGTTGATGATCAGCGAGCCGATCGAAACCTCGGCACCGACATAGAGGAAGATGCAAAGCGCGCCGAAACTGAAGCGACGACGCGACAGCAGGTCGTTGCCGTACAGCCAGACCACCGGGGCCGCCATGATCAGCACCAGCCCGGCGAGCGCATTGACCTCGACCGCGAGAACCGCGCCGATGATGAACAGGACGAGACCGGCGGTATAGCGCGGGACGCTGACGAATTCCTTGTCGCCCATCGTGGCGGCGCTGTGCGGCAGCCGGTTGCGGAACGCCCAGACCGCGATGGCGACGACGGCGAGTGCTGCGGCGATGCCGAGATAGCCGTTGACGATCGCCTGGCTTTCGGCCGTGCGATAGGCGTCGAGCGCGGCCCCCGACAGCTGGTCGGCGGTCACGGCGGCAAGGCTGCCGAGGATCACGATCGCGCCGACATAGGGAAACACCGTGGTGCCGAGCGAGTTGAACGCCTGCGCAAAGGTCAGGCGGCTATGCGCGGTCTGCGGCTTGCCGAGCAGCGAAATCAGCGGGTTGGCGACGACCTGGACGATCACCACCCCGCTCGCCAGCACGAACAATGCGCCGAGGAAGAGCGCATAGGTCGCGTTCTGGGCCGCGGGGATGAAGAGCAGGCAGCCGACGATCATGATGACCAGGCCCGCCACTGCGCCGCGCATATAGCCCAGCTTCTTGACCAGCTTCGCGCCGGGAATCCCGATCACCAGATAGGCGGTGAAAAAGCAGAACTGGATCAGCATCGCCTGCGTGAAGTTGAGCGTGAACAGCTCCTTCAACTTGGGGATGATGACGTCGTTGAGCGACGTGATGCCGCCGAAGATGAAGAACAGCGCGAAGACGAAGACCTGAAGGTCCGGGGCGTTCACCCCTTGCGCGCCCGGATCGCCCGGATTTGGGTCGGTCGAGCTCATATCGATGACGGGTGCGGCCAATGCGCCTCTCCTGATAACGTTGTCAGCTGCCCGGATGTTTAACCCCGTGGACGGGAAAGGCGAGGGGGAAAGTGCGTCGATGCGGCTATGCCGCTGGTTTCGTTCACATTGCCGGTTCGCTGGTCAAAATCGGGTATGTCAGCGCTGCCCCCACCACGGCTTTAGGCTGATCTGTGCGCGCGGTGCCGGTATCGCATTTGAAGATCGACATCAGCGTCGCGCGGATGTTTTGTCGAGACGGCGCAGCGACTGTGGCTGACACGAACTGGGGGGAATGATCATGGAAACGCAGCAGTTCGATCGCGAAGACGTTCAGCCGGGCCAGTGGGTCGCCCCGCTGGAGTCGATCGAAACGTTCTCGGTGGCCGAATTCACGCAGTTCGATACGTTCCCGGGCGACGACGGTGCCGGGAGTTTTACGCACTCCTGACGTCGGGCGTTAGCTTGATCCAAGCCAGATGAGCGAGTTTCGCGGGTATGTTGCCCATGCTGCGGACGCGCTGACCGAACAGGATCGGGCACGAATCGGTGCCCCCTTTGTTAGCAATGGCATCGCCAAAACGCGGGTGTGGCGCGACGACGTCGCCGCGCTCGCGCATGCGCAGCGGATCGTAACCGTCGAAGACTCGGCTGAGCGCCAGCCCACCCCGGATGCGAGCGGGCGCGTGGTGCTGTTCGACGGCTATCTCTTCGACCCCGATCCGTTGCGTTCGGAGCTGGGTCTTCCCCCGCGTACGCCCGATTCTCAGATCGTGGCTGCGTGGCTGGGCCGCCATGGCTTCGACGCGCTGCACCGGCTGAAGGGAGATTTCTGCTGCGCGTTCTGGGATCCGCGCGTCCGGCAGCTGCACCTGATCGTCGCGCCGATGGTGATGCGGACCATTTACTGGCATGCGCGCGCAGGCGGGTTCTGGTTCGCGACGACGTTAAGCGCGCTGCACCAGTTTTCCGGAGTGCCCGACCAGATCGATCCCCTTCAGCTGGCGCTTCAGTTCACCGTCAATGTCGGCGATCCAGCAGCCACGCTGTACAAGGATATCCGGCTGGTCCTGCCCGGCACGCATCTTGTTGCGGGGCCCAGCGGGGTGCAGGAGCGGCAGTTCTGGCAGCTCGACCCCCGCCGCCGCGTTGCGCTGAAATCACCGGAGGAAGGGGTCGAGGCGGCGCGCGCACTGCTGGACCAGGCGGTCCGGCGCAGCCTGCGGGCGGCCAATACCCCCGGGCTGTTGCTGTCGGGCGGACTGGACAGCGCCGCTGTTGGCGCGTCGGCGGCGCGGATGATCGATCCCCGTCCGCTTGACAGCTACACGGTCGAGCCCCCGCCGGGGCATGAACTCGCGGCGCGCGGTGGCTGGTATGATCGCGAACGCCCGCATGTCGAGGCGCTTGCGGCACTGCATGCCAATCTTCGCCCCCAGTTCGTTCATTCGACCGATCCCGCGTCGTTCGAGGATGACCCCACCCCCTTTTTCGTGGCCGGCGGCCGGCCGCAGATCAATGCCACCCATATCGGCTGGTTCGATCCGGCCTATCGCGCCGCGCAGCGCGATGGCCATAACGTCCTGTTGACGGGCCAATCCGGCAATCTGACGCTCAGCTATACCGGGCTGCGCGGGCTTGCCGATCTGGCGCGCAGCGGGCGGATCGACCTGCTGATCCGGTTGCTGCCGGGCGTCGCGCGATATCGCCAGAACACGATCTGGGGCACGCTCAAGGGCGAGGTGCTGCTCCCCGCCTTGCCGTCGAAGCTGCGCGCGGCATTGTGGCGCTGGCGTCATGGCGATGCCGCGCCGTCCACCAAATATGCCGCGATCCGGTCCGACTTCGCCGCCGCCATGGGGCTCGATGCCGTGTTGCAGGCGCAGGGCGATGACGGGTTATCCTTCTATGGCCCCGACAGCCGCAAGCTCATCGCACGGCACCTTGGTCCGCTGCGCGTGAACTTGCTTGAAAACGTCCGCACGATCCGGACCGTTTACGGGATCGAGCTGCGCGATCCGCTGGCGGACCCCGACCTGGTCGAATTCTGCCTCGCGATCCCGCGCGAACACTATCTGCTGGGCGGTGTCCAGCGCAGTCTCGCGCGCCGGGTGCTCGCCGATCGCCTGCCCGATGCGCTGCTGGCCGAGCGCAGGATCGGGCGGCAGAATCCCGAATGGTTCACCCGAATCTCCGCCCAGCGCGAGCGCTTCGCGGCGGAGATCGAGCGGCTGGCCAATGTCCCGCTCGCGGCCGAGATGCTCGATCTGCCGCGCCTCAAGCAGCTGATCGATCACTGGCCGGAGGATGCTGCGGCCGCCGAAGCCCGCCGGTTTGACCTCGAGGTGCTGCTTCCGCGCGCCGTTCAGATGGGTCGCTTCATCCGCTGGAGTGAACGGGGCAATCACTGAGCCGACGTTCCGTCGGGGCGCAGCCGCAGCATGCAGCAAAGGCCAATCGCGATGTTCACAGCGGCCCCATCGCCCTATAGGCGGAGTGGCTGACTAAAGGAGAGCGAGGGATGGTCGATCTGGAAACGGTGGTGGTCCGCAGCGACACGATCCTCGATGCCAGCGTAGATGACAACATCGTGGCAATGAGCGTCGCGACCGGTCAATATTACGCCATGAAGGTCACCAGCCGTGCGATCTGGCAACGATTGGACACGCCCGTGCGCGTCGACGCGCTTTGCGCCGAGCTGGCCGACGCCTATCAGGCGCCGCTGGCAACGGTTCAGGCCGATACTTTGGCGTTCCTCAACTATCTGGAAGCCGAGAAGATGATCGAGCGTCGGGAGCAATGATAGCGTGCAGTGCGATGAGCCATGCAACCGTGGAGGTGCCGCAATGCCGCGTGCGCTGAAAATCGCCCCTTCCGACGATGTCCTGACGATGCTGGAAAATGGCGAGGTGGGTGATCGCGTCGGGTTTGACGGCGGGTCGGTGCAGCTGATCGATGCGGTCGAGCGCGGGCACAAGGTCGCGCTGCACGCGATCGCGGACGGCGCAACGGTGCGCAAGTTCGGCTTCCCGATCGGGCGGGCGACCCGGTCGATCGCGGCGGGGGAACATGTGCATGTCCATAACCTGCAAACCGCGCTGGCGGGGCAGGGCAGCTACGCCTTTGACACCGGTAGCAGCGCGCCGCAGCCTGCGCCATCGGCGGCGACGTTTATGGGGTATCGCCGCGCCGATGGCCAGGTGGGCACGCGCAACGAAATCTGGGTGCTGCCGACGGTCGGCTGCGTCGCGCGCACGGCGGAGCGGATCGCGCAACAGGCGGGCGAGCGCGTCGCGCATCTGGTCGATGGCGTGCACGCCTTTGCGCACCCGCACGGCTGTTCGCAGCTGGGCCACGACCTCGACGGTACGCGCGCGATCCTCGCCAGCCTGGCGTGCCATCCCAATGCCGGGGGGGCGCTGATCATCGGCCTGGGCTGTGAGGAAAATCAGGTCGCCGCCCTGCTGGAGGCGATCCCGGAGGCGCGGCGCGGGACGGTCCGCTTTCTCGTGGCACAGGCCAGCGCGGACGAGGTGGCCGAGGGCGTCGCGCTGGTCGAGGAACTGGCGCAGGCCGCAACGGCGCAGCGCAGCCCGGTCGGGCTCGACGCGCTGGTGCTGGGTGTCAAATGCGGCGGATCGGACGGGCTGTCGGGGCTGACCGCCAACCCGCTGGTCGGGCGCATGGCGGATCATGTGACCGGGGCGGGGGGCAGCACGATCCTGACCGAAATCCCGGAGATTTTCGGGGCCGAGCATCTGCTGATGGAGCGCGCCGCATCGCGTAAGACGTTCGATGCGATCGTCGCCTTGGTCAACGGGTTCAAACAGCATTTCATCGACCATGGCGAGCCAGTGTCGGAAAACCCGTCGCCCGGAAACATCACCGGCGGCATCACCACGCTGGAAGAAAAATCGCTCGGCGCGGTGCAAAAGGGCGGGACGAGCGCGGTGGTCGATGTGATCGATTACGGCGCCCGGATCACACGGCACGGCCTGACGCTGCTCGAAGCACCGGGCAACGACGCGGTTTCGTCCACCGCGCTGGCCGCGGCGGGTGCGACAGCGATCCTGTTCACCACCGGGCGCGGCACGCCGCTTGGCTTTCCGGTGCCGACGATCAAGATTGCGTCGAACCATGACCTTGCCACCCGCAAGCCGGGCTGGATCGATTTCGATGCCGGGATGGTGCTCGACGCCGGGATGGACGCGGCCGACGCCGCGCTGTTGCAGCGGATCATCGCGATCGCCTCGGGCGAAGAGACGGCCGCCGAGCGCAATGGCGAGCGCGAGATCGCGATCTGGAAACGTGGAGTAACCCTGTGACATTTCTGTCCCGCGCCACCCTGTCGGGTCTCCCCGCAACGGTGGAGACGCCGGCGGGGCGTCCGGCCCTCAAAACCGGTATCGTCCATTTCGGGCCGGGCGCATTCCACCGCGCGCATCAGGCCGCCCATATCGATCGTCTGCTCACGGATGACCCGCGCTGGGGGATTGCTGCCGTCTCACTGCGGACGCGCGGCACGGTCGATGCACTGGCGGCGCAGGACGGGCTATATACGCTGGCGATCCGCGACGCGCAGCCATCATTGCGTGTGATCGGCGCACACAGCGCGTTTCTGGGACCGGAGGACGCAGCGCAGACCGCCGCGCTGCTCGCCGATCCTGCGGTGCGACTGGTCACCTCCACCGTGACCGAGAAGGGCTATTGCCTCGCACCCGATGGCACGCTCGACCTGTCGCATTCCGATATCGTGCACGATCTGGCGGGGGCGGGGACGCCGCGCTCGGTGGTCGGCTGGATCGTCTTGGGGCTGGCGGCGCGGCGGGCGGCGGGCGCCGCGCCGTTCACGGTGATGCCGTGCGACAATCTCGCGGATAATGGCCGCAAGCTGCACGCGGCGCTGGTCGCATATGCCGGGCAAAGCGATGAAGAACTGGCGGCATGGATCGAGACGCAGGTCGCGGTGCCGTGCACCATGGTCGATTCAATCACCCCCGCCAGCGACGCGGGCTTCTTGTCCGAGCTGACCGCGCAACTGGGCCTCGCGGATGCCGCCGCAGTGCAGCGCGAGGCGTTTGCGCAATGGGTCGTTGAGGATCTCGGGATCGACTTCGGCCCGGACCTCAAGGCGGCCGGCGTCATCCTGACCAGCGACGTCGCGGCGTGGGAGCGCGCCAAGCTGCGCATCCTCAACGGCGCGCATTCCAGCATCGCCTATCTCGGCCTGCTGCGCGGAGCAGCATCGGTGGCGGAAGCGATGCAGGACGCCGCTTTGGCACGCTTCGCCGACGCGATGGTGCGCAACGAAATCCAGCCCTTTGTCGGAACCGTACCCGGCCTCGACCTCGACCAGTATCGCGCCGATGTGCTGCAGCGCTTTCGCAATCCAGCGATCGTCCACCGGCTGGAGCAGATCGCGATCGATGGGTCGCAGAAAATCCCGTATCGCCTGGGCGATTCGCTCGCGGCGAACCGCGCCGCAGGGGTGCTGCCCCGGCATATCGTCACGGCAACGGCAGGATGGGTCGTATTCCTGCACGAGCGCGCGCGGACGGGCACGCCCATCGCCGATCCGCACGCAGCAGTGATCGCAGAACGCGCCGCCGACAACGATGCGCCAGCTTTCGCCCGTGCGCTGGCAGAGCGGGATATCGGGTTAAGCCGCGCGATGCTGGCCGACGCCGCGCTGATGGCGGCGCTGGAGCAGGCGGTGCAGGCCGTGGCCGACCGCCGCTGGGATGCGACGCCGCTGCCCGGCTGAATAGGGGGTGGTGCCGGTTGCAGGAATCGAACCCGCGACCTTCGGTTTACAAAACCGCTGCTCTACCAGCTGAGCTAAACCGGCGCGGCGGGTGGCGCTGGCGCACCCGCATCTGGATGGCGTCCCTTTGCGTCAAGCGATGCCGAACGTCCAGCCCTCTGCGCGCGCAATTGCCGCACTCATCGCGGCGGGGTGCCATAGCGCGTGCTGGTCTGCAGCCCGCCTCAGCCACGCCGCCGTCAGCAGCGCGTCGGTCGCATGGTCGGTGTAGCGCGTAATCGGCGCATGCGCTCGCGACCCCAAGGCGGCGAGCGCCACGTCGAGCGACTCGGCATCGCGCAGCTTCGACCGCCCCTTGCGCGCACCGGCCGCTCGCGCGGCGATGGCGGTGTAAATCTCGACCACGCACGCGCCGCGGCTGGGCAGGGGATCGAACGGCCACACCGGGACACGACCGTTCAGCCGGTGGAGCAGCCGCATTCCGGCAAAGCTGGCCTTGGCCACCTGCGCGGCGCCGATGGCGTCGAACACCGTCGACGGCTTGGTGGTCCCGTCATGCGCGATCTCGCACGCGCGCCAGTGCAGAAAGTCGGCCTTGGCTCCGTCGGCCGCGCCCAGATAGAAATGGGTGCCGCGCCGTGCGTCGATGAACCCCGCCGCGCCCAGATCGGGATCGTCGCTCGCGGCTTCGACATGCGCCCATAGCGCGCGGGCGTCGTCGCCCCGCGTCTCGCCGGGCAAGTGTGCGCCACGCGCGACGAATGGGGCCGAAAAGCTGAAATCGAACCCGATCAGTATCGGCGCGTCCGCCTGCGCCAGCACCCAGTCGAGCACTTCCCGACGCGCCCAGGCGCGATCGGGCGCCGCGATCAGCCGGGGGGCGGCATCGCCAGCCCCGCAGGTGGCTACCGCGATTCCTGGGTGGCGCACGCCTTTGGCACCGGACCAGTCGATCGCCGCAAATTGAGTGAAATGATGCGAGAACGCCACGGCAGAGCCGGCTCAGCCCGGCGTCTCGATCCCCGCGAGCACCGCCAGCCGGATCGCTTCGGCGAAACTCGACACGTCGAGCTTGAGCATGATCCGCGCGCGATGCGATTCGACGGTGCGCACGCTCAGGCCCAGCTTTTCGGCGACTTCGCGATTGGTCAGCCCGTCGACCAGCAGCGCCAGGATCTCGACCTCGCGCTCGCTCAGCGTCTCCAGCCGGTTGCGGTCGCGCCCCGACTGCTGCGCCTCGGCCAGGTTGCGGTCGAGCAATTCGAACGCGATCCTCAGCGGCCCAAGCAGCTTGTCGAGCGTGAACGGCTTTTCGATGAAGTCGATCGCGCCGCGTTTGAGCGACTCGACCGCCGAGGTAATCTGTCCCTGTCCCGAGACGATGATCGCGGGAAAGCGGCGGTGATCGAACGCACGCAGCGCCTCATTGCCCGACAGTCCCGGCATGTTGAGATCGAGCAGCACGACCCCGGGGGCAGCACCGTCCTGTGCGGCAGTCAGAAAGCGCTCCGCCGAATCCCATGCGCTGACCGAAACCCCCGGCAATGTCGCCACCAGGCTGGAAATAACATCGCGGGCGAGATCATCGTCGTCGACGACATGGATGGTGCGGGACATGGTCATTCGCTGCTGGGACCGGGAGCCGGTTTGATAACGATCATGCTCCGTAAGTCCATATGATCACGTATTCTTACTACTCAAACTGATGCGTCTTGGGAACTTGTTTCGATCAGTGCTAGCAGTGCTTGTGCAAGAATAATGCGCTCACCGGGTGTCGCATCGATCATCGCTCGTTCGGTTTCGCGGGCCCTGTTCCCCAGCGCTTCGTCGCCGAAATGCCCGGCGGTCCCCGCCAATTTGTGGATGTCGGACAGTAATGTGGCAATGGCCCGCGAGTCATCGGCGGCGTTCGCATCGAATGCCCGCAGCGCGTCGGCGAGCGCGGCGCGACGTTCGCCGTAACGTGCCATCAGGGACGGCGGGAGGGGTTCGGCTGTGGGAGCCATGCTCGATGTCGGGAGGATCGGCCGAACACCGGGACGGCGCCGTGCCCAGGTCGCGATGGCCCGTTCCAGATCCTCGCGTCGGACCGGCTTGGCCAGATGGGCCTGCATCCCTGCCGCAAAACAGGCGTCGATGTCATTCTGATAGACATTGGCCGATAGCGCGACGATCGGCAGCGTTTCGGCATCGAAGCCCAGGCTGCGCAAGCGCTGAGTCGCGCCGATGCCATCAAGGATGGGCATCTGGATGTCCATAAGGATCAGGTCATAGGGTGTACCAGCCTCGGCGGCGGCTTCAGCGCCGGTAACCGCTTCCAATCCGTTGCCGACCACGTCGAGCGCCAGCCCCAAGCGCGCCGCCGTCGCGCGAATCAGCGCCTGGTTGATTTCATTGTCTTCGGCCAGCAAGACCCGGATTGCGGTCGACGTCGGTGCCGGCGCATCCACGCCGCTGTTCGTCCGTGGGGCATTGGGCGAAGCCGTATGGCCGCTGGCCGACGCTGGGACGCAGGGCAGGGTGAAGTGAAAGCTGCTGCCTTCATTTACCCGGCTGTGGACCTTCAGACTGCCGCCCATTAGGCGCACCAGCGAACTGGAGATGGTGAGGCCCAGTCCGGTTCCCGTCCCGGTCGCACGTGCGACAGGGTGAATCTGAACGAACGACTTGAAGATATCCGCCAACCGGTCCTGCGGGATGCCGGGGCCGGAATCCACGACGGTAAACCGCATTCCTTCGCTGGCGCGGCTGATCTCGAGCCGGACAAATCCGCGCTCGGTGAACTTGACCGCGTTGCCGAGCAAGTTGAGCAAAACCTGGCGCAGTCGCAGCTTATCCCCGCGGACGACCGGGGGAAGTTTGGGGTCGATCTGGACCTCCAGCCATACGTCACGCCGACGCACGCTGGGCATCAGCATGCGGATCGCCGAACTGGCCAGTTCTTCGAGCGCCACGGGTTCGTCGGCCAGCTCCAGATGCCCCGCCTCGATCTTGGACAAGTCGAGAACATCGTTGAGCAGCGCCATCATGTTGGTGCCGGACTCGATGATGATCTGGGTATAGTTGCGCTGTTCGGTGGCCAGTTTCGTTTCCAGCAGAAGTTCCGCAAAGCCGATCACGCCGTTCATCGGAGTACGGATTTCATGGCTCAGATTGGCCAGAAACGTCCCACGCGCCTGCGCCTCGCGCTGCGCTGAATCGCGCGCTTGTAGCAATTGCTCGCGCACCCGCGTCTCGTTGGTGACGTCCTGCATCACCCCGAACAGGGCGGCGGTCTTGCCGTCCGGACGCGGTTCGGCGCGCCCGAGATAGGACAGATAGCGTGTCTCGCCATTATCGTCCCGGGTGATCCGCACGCGCAGGTTGAACGGCGCCTGGTCGCGCACCGCCGCCAACATTGCCTCCCAGGTCTGGTCCCGGTCTTCGGCATGCAGATAGTCGAGCGCCTCGTCCCGCGTGATCGGGTTGGCGGGGTCGCGCCCATGGATGCGATAAACCTCGTCCGACCACAACAACGTGCCTGCCGCGATGTCGTAGCGCCAATGCCCGACATGCGTCGTCGCCTCGGTCATCAGCAACAGGCGGTTCGCCTCCGACAGCTCGGCGGTGGAGCGCTCGACCTCCCGTGTGACCACCGCCTCGCGGCGCGCCACTACCGCAAGCACCGCAGCGAGGGCGAGATTGATCGTCAGGCCGGTGAGCAACACGAGCAGCGGCTCGATGCTGCGCGAGCGCGCCTCGAACGCGGCAGTGCTGCGCCACTCCAATCGCCACACGCGACCGGCGACCTTCATTTCGCGCGACGTCACAAAGGCCGACCGGTGGATCGCTCTGGGAGCATCGGATCGGCTATCGAACACCGATACCCATCTATTCGCACCATCACGCGCACGGATCGTCAGTTCGAAGTCTTCGCCCTGGTTCGGGGTCAGGTCGCTGAAAAACCGCTGAGCGGTAAACGGGTGATAGACCCAGCCGATGAGTGCACGGCGACGCTCCGCCACCGTGCGGGGAGGTTCTGCCGCTGCATAGACGGGGCGCATCATCGTGAAGCCCGGGCCAGGCCCGCGATATTGGATGAACTGAAGCGGTTGGGTAACGACCGCTCTCCCGCTGTCGCGCGCCTGATCGGCGGCCGTGCGTCGCTTCGGATCAAAGGTGATGTCCACGCCCAGAACGGCGCGGTTCCGCTCCAGCGGATAGATATAGCTCACCACATAATGATCACCGGTCGCGGGCGCGCGCGCGATCTGCGCGATCGGCAGGCCATTGCGCACGGACTTGGCCTTGAACGCGGCGACATCGGCGCGGGGCACGCGCACGATAAATCCGATGTCGCGAATGCCGGGATAGCGGCGCTCGATGTCGATCACCTTGGCATAGGCAACCCATTCGTCCCACGTTACCCGATCGCCGGCGGTGAACAATGCCGATGCTGCGTCGAGGCTTTGCGCCGCGCGGTTCAGCCGCTCGTGCAGCGCCTGCTCGCTTTCGGTTGTCAGCATCGCAAAGTTCGACCGACTGCTGTCGTAAACGCGCTCGCGCACGTTGATCCACGCGAACATGGTCAGCGCAAGACCGAGGCCGCATCCCAGCGCGATATAGCCGAACAACCCGCGGATCGGCGCCCCGCGCCACAATGCCCGAAAGCGCCGCCTTGTGCCGATCATCGCGAAGGGCGCAACGGTCAGGATGCCCAATATGTCGCCCAGCGCCCAGGTCGCGACGCTCCCCGGCACGCGTTCGACCGGAAAGCCGCGCAGCGCCATCATCGCCAGATGCCCGATCGCTGCCGAGACGAGGGCAGGGATCAGGATGCCCAGCCCGATCGCCACGGCGACAGCGCGCCCATCGGTCAACTCGATCTGATCGCCGAACCGGCGGCGCAGCAGGACATCGGCGGTCAGCACCTGCAGCGTTGCGCCGGTTGCCGTCCATACGGCCAGCCCGCCCGCGCGCAGCAGGCTCGATCCCATCGACATGCCCAAAATCACGTTGAGCAACAGCGAGGCAAGGAACACCGCAGGCAACAGCCAGCGACCGTAAAGCAGCACCGCCGCGACGGCGACACCCGACGGTAGCCACAGCATCGTCACATTGGCCGGCGGAATCGCGAGTTGCTTGGCAACCCAGCCGCTGGCCACGAACATCACGACCAGGATCAGCCCGAGTCGCATGCGCTCCACGACCGACAGCGGCGCGGGACCCACCGACGCACCGGGAGGCTGCTCAGCTTCAGAACGGACGTCGCGCACGAGCTCCACAGGGCGATCTATAACAAGCCGTGCGGCAGATGCATCCGTTGCAATACCGGGTTGACGTAGGGCAGCCAGCTTGACTGCGCGACGCGTTGATGCCCGCCATAGGCCGGCGCGGCGCGAAAGCCAATGGTGTGAAGCTTATTGGTCGGGGCGACAGGATTCGAACCTGCGACCCCCACACCCCCAGTGTGATGCGCTACCAGGCTGCGCTACGCCCCGACCGAAGGCAGGCCCTCTAGGCGGGTGCGACCGGGGATGCAAGGGGGATCGGGCGCGCTGTGGCCAGGGGGCGACAGTTGCATGGCCGCAACACAAGTGGTAGCTCGCGCCGCTTGAACCGGGGAGCATCGCTCCCCACCATTCAGGCCCAACCCTTTCTGGCCCCGGGAACCTCATGATCATCACCCCAGCATTTGCACAGGCCGCAGGTAGCGCGGCGGCTCAGCCCAGCGGCGCGGCATCGTTCCTGTCGATCGCCCCGCTCGTCCTGATCTTCGTCGCCTTCTACTTCCTGATGATTCGCCCGCAGCAGAAGCGGATGAAGACGCTGCAGGCATCGATCAGCTCGATGAAGAAGAACGACACCGTCGTCACTGCAGGGGGCTTGGTCGGCAAGGTGGTGTCGGTCGACGACGTTTACGCCAATGTCGAAATCGCGCCGACGGTGAAGGTCAAGGTGGTCAAGGCGACCATCGTCGAGGTTCAGCCGCTCGGCGGCAAACCCGCGAACGACTGACGCCATGCTCGATTTTCCCAAGTGGAAGGTCTGGGCGGTCTGGCTCAGCATCGCGGTCTGCCTGTTGCTGGCGATCCCCAGCTTCGTACCCGAAAGCGCGCGTGAGCGCTGGCCGTCCTGGATTCCGCAACCCTCGATCAACCTCGGCCTCGATCTGGCCGGCGGCAGCTCGATCCTGCTCGAAGCGGATGTCGACGATCTCGCGCGCACCCGCCTCGCCGCCAAGCGCGACGAGATCGAGACCGAGTTCCGCCGTCAGGATCCGCGGATCGACATCGGCGACATTTCGACCCGTGACAATCGCATCAGCTTCATGGTGCGCAACGTGGCGCAGGTCGATGCTGCGCGCGAACGCCTGCTGCAGCTGACCGGCAGCGGCGTCGGCATGTCCGGCCAGCGTGAATGGACGATCGAGGTGCGCGACGGCACCCGCTTCATCGTCAGCCAGACCCGCGCCGGACTTGATCAGGCTGTGACGCAGGCAATGTCCGACGCGCGCGAAGTCGTCGATCGCCGCATCAACGCGCTGGGCACGCTCGAGCCGACGATCATTCTTCAGGGGCGCAACCGCATCCTCGTCGAAGTACCGGGCGTCAAGGACCCCGAAGCGCTGAAGCGCACCATCGGCAAGACCGCGCGGCTTGAGTTCAAGCTGGTCGATACCACCGCCAATCCGGCTGAGCTCGCCGCTGGCCGTGCGCCGATCGGCAGCGAAGTCGCGGCCTATCCGACCGCGCCGGGCGGGCTTCCCTATGTCGCCTATCCGACCAAGCAGGGCGAAGTCGCGAAGATCGCGCTCAAGCGCCAGATTATCGTCAGCGGCGATCAGCTGATCGACGCGAAGCAGGAGTATGATCAGGACCAGCAGGTGGTGGTCGGTTTCACCTTCGACACGCAGGGGGGGCGCCGCTTTGCCCAGGCCACCCAGACCAACACCGGCAAGCCGTTTGCGATCATCGTCGACGGACAGGTGATCTCGGCACCGAACATCAACGAACCGATCCTCGGCGGTCGCGGTCAGATTTCGGGCGGCTTTACGGTCGAAAGCGCCAACGAACTCGCCATCGCGCTGCGCTCGGGCAAGCTGCCCGTCGCGCTCAAGGTCGTCGAAGAGCGAACCGTTTCGGCCGAGCTCGGTCAGGAATCGATCGAGAAGGGCATCCTCGCCGGCGTCGTCGGTACGCTCGCGCTGATCGCCTTCATGCTGTTCACTTATCTGCGCTTCGGCGTCTACACGACCGCCGCGCTGCTGGTGAACGCGATCATGATCCTCGGCGTCATGGCGTTCTTCGGAGCGACGCTGACCTTGCCCGGCATCGCCGGTTTCGTGCTCACCATCGGTGCCGCGGTCGACGCCAACGTGCTGATCAACGAACGCATCCGTGAGGAACAGCGCATCCGCGGCCGCGCCGCAATCGCCTCGGTCGAGTTCGGCTACAAGGAAGCGAGCCGTGCGATCTTCGACGCGAACATCACCAACGTCATCTCGGCGGCGATCATGTTCATGTTCGGCACCGGCCCGATCCGCGGGTTCGCGGTCGTGCTCGCCATCGGCATCATCACCTCGGTGTTCACCGGCGTCACCTTCACGCGTCTGCTCGTTGCCGATTATCTGAAGCGCAACCGTCCCAAGACGATCAATATTTAAGGCCGCCCAGATATGCGCCCGCTCAAACTTGTCCCCGACAACACCAACATCCCGTTCCTGAAATGGCGGAACGTGGCGATGGCATTGTCGCTGCTCCTCATCATCGGTTCGATCGTGCTGTGCGTGGTGAAGGGGTTCAACCTCGGCATCGATTTCGTCGGCGGGCAGCAGACCCGCGTGACCTTCAGCCAACCGGTCGATATCGAAACGCTGCGCCAGCGCGTCGAAGCGCTCGGCTATGGCGAGGCGACGATTCAGCGCAGCGGTGACACGACCGAATATTCGGTCCGCACCCCGCTGCCCGAAGGTGGCGAGGAAGCCGCGAACAAGGCCGCATCGGCGATCCGCGCGACGATCCAGCAGGGCTATCCCGGTGCCCAGGTCGCCGGCGCGCAGAGCGTGTCGGGCAAGGTGTCGGAAGAGCTGTTCCGCAACGGCGCGATCAGCCTCACCCTCGCGATGCTGGCGATCGCGCTCTACATCTGGTTCCGCTTCGAATGGCAGTTCGGCGTCGGTGCGCTGTTCGCCCTGTTCCACGACGTTGCGCTGACGCTCGGCTTCTTCGCGCTGACTCAGCTCGAGTTCGACCTCAACATCGTCGCGGCGATCCTGACGATCATCGGCTACTCGCTCAACGACACCATCGTGGTCTATGACCGTATTCGCGAAAATATGCGCAAATACCGCAAGATGGAGATGGGCGAACTGCTCGACCTGTCGATCAACGAGACGCTGTCGCGCACCGTCGTGACGTCGCTGTCGATCGGTATCGTGCTCGCGATCCTGCTGGTCATCGGTCCGGACGTCATCTTCGGCTTCACCGCCGCGATGCTGCTCGGCATCGTGATCGGTACCTTCTCGTCGGTCTATGTGTCGGCCGCGATCCTGCTGTGGCTGCGGCTGAAGCCCGACAGTTTCCTGCCCAAGGAAGCGACCGGGCCGAAGGGCGCTGAGCGTGCCGAGGCGGTCGACTTCAAGGACATGCCCTGATGCGGGTCGACCGGACCCGGATCGAGGGACCGGTCGTCTCGGGGTTCAGCGGTCGCGGCTTCCGCGTCGATGATGGCGTGTATGACGGGCTGCTGCTGACCCCGACGCGCGCCGATGGCTGGGCTCCGCCGCCGCTTGCAGAGCTGACCGTGGACGATCTCGCGCCGTTGCTGGCGATGGACCCGCTACCGGAATTCCTGATCCTGGGCACCGGCACCACGCTGCGCCGTCCGCCAGCAGCACTGGAAGCAGCGCTGCCTTTCGGCATCGAGCCGATGGACAGCCGCGCCGCGGCGCGCCTGTGGGGCGTGCTGCGCGCAGAGCTTCGTGGCGTCGCCGCCGCGCTCTATCCGCTCGACTGATCGCCATACCCGATCTTCCAATTTAATTGGAACTACGGCATGATCCCCGCAAACAAGCAGGGGAGAGGATCATGCTGACTTCGGTAATCGCACTGGCTGCAGCGCAGGCGGCCGCACCTACGGCAACCGACTATCGCAACCCGGACCATTGGTTGTGCCGTCCAGGTCGCGAGGATAGCTGCACCGTCAACCTCGACGCCACCGTCGTGGCGCCCGACGGATCGCGCACGATCGAGAAGTTCATCCCAGCAGCAAACCCGAAATTCGATTGCTTCTACGTCTATCCGACCGTCTCGACAGATCAGACCCCCAATAGCGACCTCAGCATCGACGCCGCCGAGCGCCGCGTCGCGATGATCCAGGCGGCGCGCTTCCGCAGCGTGTGTCGCGTCTACGCGCCGATGTATCGTCAGGTCACGCTCAAGGCGCTGCAGGCGGTCATGGCCGGGCAGGTTTCGGGCGCCGACCCGGTGCTCGGCTATCGCGACGTCAAGGCCGCGTTCGACGACTATATGAAGCACGACAATCAGGGCCGCGGTGTCATCCTGATCGGGCACAGCCAGGGCGCGCGGATGCTCTCGCAACTGCTGGAGCGCGAATTCGACGGCAAGCCAGCGGCGATGAAGCCCGTCATCTCGGCCATGCCGATCGGGTTCAACCTCGACGTCGCGGCCGGCCAGCGCACCGGCACGCTCAAGACGATCCCGACCTGCGCCAGCGCGACCGACACCGGCTGCGTCGTGACCTATGTCAGCTTCCGCGCGACCGTCCCGCCGCCGGCCAAGTCGCGCTTCGCCCGTTCGACCACCCCGGGGATGCAGGTCGCCTGCACCAACCCGGCGGCGCTCGGCGGAGGCAGCGCGCCGCTCAATGCCTATCTCCCGACCGGCTCGCTGCTCGGCACCGCCTCCGCCTTCGCGTGGAGCAAAGACGGCCCGCCGGTGACGACCAACTTCGTCAAGCTGCCCGGCCTGATCTCCGGCGCGTGCGTGGTGAAGGATGGCGCGAGCTATTTCGAGGCGACGCTGAACGCCAATCCCGCCGACGCGCGCACGGACACCATTCCCGGCGACGTGATGGTTGGCCCGCAGCGGCTCGACGACTGGGGCCTGCACCTGATCGACATGAATCTGGCGATGGGCGATCTGGTGAAGCTGGCGGAGACGCAATACGCCGCGTGGGCGAAGAAGCAGCGCTGAGCTTCCTCGATCCTCCCCCGCCAGGGAGAGGTGGCAGCGAAGCTGACGGAGAGGGAGGAAGCACGACGATTGAGAGGGTACAGCCGTCCTCCCCCTCCGTCGCCTACGGCGACACCTCCCCTTGGCGGGGGAGGATTAGTTTCATCGCCCGACCAGTGCCGCCAAATGCGCATAGAGCGCGTCGCGATTTGCCTCCCAGGTGAACCCCGCCGCGCCCGCGCGCACGGCATCGGGCGGGGGCGGGGCGGCCAGTAACGCGCCGAACGCCTCGGCAAACGCCGCCGCAGTCCGCGCGACGATCCGCCCATGCTCCGGCGCAGCGACCAGTTCGCGCGCACCGCCAGCATCCGGGATCACCACCGGCGTCCCGCTCGCCAGCGCCTCGACCCAGGCATTGGCGAGTCCCTCCGAAGACGACGCAAGCGCCATCACGTCCGCCGCCGCCAGCAATCCCGGCAGCTCGCCATGCGCCACGCTGCCCAGCAGCCTCACCCGGTCGCCGACGCCCAGCCGCGCGATCTGCGCCACCAGCTTCGGTCGCTCCGGCCCTTCGCCCGCGATCATCAGCCGCACGTCGGGCAGCGCCGCGACTGCGTCGATCACGATCTCATGCCCCTTGCGCGGGATCAGCGCCCCGACGCTGGCGACCAGCGGCCCCTCGACGCCCAGCGCGGCCTTCGCCGCCGCCCGATCGCGCGGTGCGAAGCGATCGAGGTCGACCCCGGTGCGATGCACGCGGATCTTTGCGGCATCCATGCCCAGCGCGACCATGTCGTCGCGCATCGACCCCGCCACCGCGAGCAGCCCGTCCGCTTCCAGCCCGGCGCGCAGCACCTGTCCGGCTGTTCCCGGCGCGCGTCCCCAATGGTGAATATCCGCGCCCCGCGCCTTGATCGAAACCGGTACGCCGAACGTGTGGCCCAACTCCACCGCCGCCACCCCATCGGGAAAGAAGAAGCTCGCATCGATCACATCGAACGCGAAATCGCGCCGGATCGCGCGCAGCAACGGCTTCAGCTGTGCCGCGAGCATCGCCGCATGAAACCGCCCGCCGGTGCCGGGCAGGTTCATAAAGCGCGGCCGCCACGTCTCCACGCCCTTCCACGTCTCATGCCGGGGCAGGGCGGCAAGCGCGGCATAGCGCCCCATACGCGACAAGGGCCAAGGCGGCACGCCGACCGGTGCAACCAGCTTCAGTTCAACATCGGGATGTGCCGCCAGCCCAAGCGTCTGCCGCTCGACGAACACGCCGAAATTCGGGCGGGTCGCGTCAGGAAATAACGACGAAAGGGTGAGCACGCGAAGCATTGCTCCGACGCACTACACCCTTCCGGTTAACGTTGCGAAACCGGGATTAGCGGCAGCGCACTTCGCCGCGGTCGACCGATGCGCCGATCGCAGCACCACCGGCTGCTCCGATGATCGTGCCCAGCGTCTTCGATCCGCCCGGCGCGATGATGTTCCCGAGCACGCCGCCGGCGATGCCGCCGACGATCAGACCCGCGCTGCCGTCGCTGCGGCGGCAATAATAGCGCCCGTCGCGCCCGACATAGATGTTGTCGTTGCGGCTCAGCCGCCGCTCTTCATAGCTGCCGTCGCGATAATAGCGCGC
The DNA here is from genome assembly GCF_001557215.1 of Sphingomonas sp. CCH9-E2. Classification (GTDB taxonomy): domain Bacteria; phylum Pseudomonadota; class Alphaproteobacteria; order Sphingomonadales; family Sphingomonadaceae; genus Sphingomonas. Next base: position 19,309 of record NZ_LSJM01000367.1, read on the forward strand.
GGCGTCCCATTCACCGCGGCTCGCATAGCCGGGGCGGTCATAGCCATATTGGCTGCACGCACCGGTCAGCGCCATCGCGCCTGCGCTCAGCGCGATCATGCCGCTGCGAAGTGAAAAGGTCATCGGGCATCTCCCTGTTCATGATGCCCCCCGCCGATGATGTGCCAACGAAACGGGGCGCGGAAATATCCCGCGCCCCGCACCATTTCTTCATTTGGATCGGTATCAGCGGCAGCGCTTGCCGCTGCGCTCGATCTCGCGTCCAGCGACGGCGCCAGCGGCGGCACCCAGCAGCGTGCCGACCGTACGGTCGCCGCGCGTGTCGATCGTGCGGCCGACCAGCGCGCCTGCGACGCCGCCAATCACCAGACCGGTCGTACCATCCGGCTTGCGGCAATAACGGCGGCCATCACGGCCGTTCCACTCACGATAGCTGTAGCGCTTCTTCTTCGAATGCGCCTGCGCATCGCCCATGTTCGGCAGAACCACCGTGGCCGGAACGGCCAGCGAAGCGGCGCCCAGCGCCAGCATCAGGTTACGCATTTTACTCACTCCATCTTCCTGAACTCGCGGGTAAAAACGACGGCCGGTCGGGCGGGGTTTCATGAACGTCACATTTCGTGCAGTTCATCTGGCATGCAGGAATCGCGCATGCACATCGAACGCCTTGGCCTGGCTCCTCATCCGGAAGGCGGCTGGTACAAGGAAACATGGCGTTCTCAACCACTTGACCCCGGCACACGGTCGCCGGGAACCGCGATCCTGTTCCTGCTCGAACAGGGGCAGAAGTCGCATTGGCACCGCGTCGATGCCGACGAACTGTGGCTGTGGCACGCCGGATCGCCGCTCGATCTGATGATCGCCGATGCGGCGGACGCCAATCCGGTGACGATCGCGCTTGGCGGAGACGTGCTCGGCGGCTACCAGCCGCAGGCGCGCGTCCCGACGAATCGCTGGCAGGCGGCGGATGCGCATCGCGGCTGGGCGCTGGTCAGCTGCATCGTCGTCCCGGGCTTCGACTTTGCCGGGTTCGAACTCGCCCCGCCCGACTGGTCCCCGACCCGCTGAATCGCTTCCCGTGATTCACGTTATCCACAGATCGTAACCGTCGATCGCCGCTTCGCCCGACTCGAAAACCGTGACAGCATCATGGGGCAGGCAGATGAGGCCGCGGCGGGAAACCAAAGCGAAATCAGATGTTTGTCACGGCTCGACACGTGCAGGTGCCTTCGGGAAACCGCATGGATCGGGACGGGGACGCCACCCCGGGAAACCGCAGGGACGATGTTCGCATCGGCCAGGCGTGAACGGAACGGACAGGCGTCCAATGGCACCTCCCGGCCTTGTGTCGGAGGTGACAGGCGGAAGGGCAGGGGCCGATGCTTTCGGGCAGCGGGCCGGACCGGAAGCCATGGACGCAAAGCCCGTCTTCGGACCGGGTGGAGCGGGTTGCAGCGGAGCGGCGGCGCCTTCGGGCAAGGCCAGGAAGAGGCAGCCACAGCCGCGACGGGACCAAAGCCTTCGGGCAAAGGAACCGGCGCGAGGTGATCGGATGAAACGACCCTTCGGGGATCGTATCGATCGATGACCGGACCGTGATGCCGGATCGCCGCAAGGCGCGAAGGGATCGCAAGGACATCGAGGCGGGAACGCGGCTCTTCGGAACCGCCCCCGTCCCGGTGACCGGCCAACGGACGCAACGCGACCGTTGGAACGCAGGGTTCCGCAGTCCCTTGCCGGAAGCGGAACACTGCCTGCCGCCGCCGCGGCGCGCCCGTCTCCCGGATGGGCAAGCGAGCGGATGGCGACACCGGAGGGCTGGCGGAGACGCCGGCCCTCTTTTGGTTTCGGGGAGCGCACGCCTTCTCCCTCTCCCCTTTAAGGGGAGAGAGGGCAATGCCCCCACAACAACCGTCACCCCGGTCCCCGTGCCGGGGTCCACCCCGCCGCACATCCGGCGCTTCAGCCTCTTGCATCGCGCCCGCCCCCCGGTGGACCCCGGAACAAGTCCGCGGTGACGACAAGCGGGCTGGACGCAGAACGGCCACGCGCTACGCCTCAATCCCGATGTCCATCGACTCCCTCCACCTCGCGCTCGCCGCCTGCATGTTCCTCGGCGCGCTGCTCTATTCCACCGTCGGCCATGGCGGGGCGTCGTCCTATATCGCGCTGATGGCGCTGTTCAGCGTGCCGGTGGCGGTGATGCGGCCGACCGCGCTGGTCCTCAACCTGATCGTCGCGACGCTGGGATCGATGCGATACGCGCGCGCGGGGCTGTTCCGCTGGCGCACGCTGTGGCCGTTCCTGGTTGGCGCGATCCCCGCCGCGTTCGTCGGCGGCACGATCCATGTGCCCCCCGAACTCTACCGCCCGGCGATGGGCGCGGTGCTGCTCTTCTCGGCTGTCCGCATGCTGTGGCCGCGCGAGCTGAAGGCAGAGCGGGAGTGGCATGATCCGCCTTTATGGGTCGCGATCCTCGCCGGGATCGGGCTTGGCCTGCTCGCCGGGCTCACGGGGACCGGCGGCGGCATCTTCCTCTCGCCGCTCTTGTTGTTCCTCGCCTGGTCCGCCCCCAAGCCGGCATCGGGCGTCGTGGCGGTGTTCATCCTCGCCAACTCCGCCGCCGGCCTCGCCGGAAACCTCGCCTCGGTCGGCAGCCTGCCGCCCGAACTCCCGCTCTACGCGATCGCAGTGCTGGCGGGCGCCGTGGTCGGCACCACGCTCGGCATCAAGCTACCGCAAAAGTGGATCCTGCGCGCCCTCGGCCTCGTCCTGCTGGTCGCCAGCGCGAAGCTGTTCGGGGTGTATTGAACTGCGCGGATCGGGGCCAAAGCGGTTGGCGCCTTCGGTGCCGGGGACCACGAGTATGAAAGCCAAGAAAAATAGGACGCCGCCGATCTGAAAGAGCAAGGCCCAAACGGGCAGGTCGGGTAACGTCGATCCTCCATTCAAAGGATCGAAGAACACAAACCGGGCGCTCGAATAGACGCCGAACGCCATGGTTGGCGGTAGCAACAGCGTCCACCATCCGCTGACGTTCGCGTCATGGAGCCGACGCGCGAAGAGGGCGAAGATCGGTAGCAGCAACAACAGCTGACCCGCCTGATCCACGATCCAGTCGGTTCGCGGTGACAGTTGATAAGGAATGTGCCGAATGATCGTTCCGACGAGCATCGCCGCGATCCAGTAATAGAAAAACTCGGAGCGCCGAGATCGACCCTTGAACGTCACGATCCCGGTTATGGCGCGCATTACGAGCGCCAGGCTATCATGAGTCGCTTGCTGTGCCATCGGCGATCAGCCTAGCTGCACGGCCAATCATCTCAAGACAGCAAACGGCCTCCATCGTTGTCCCGGCCTTGAGCCGGGACAGGGCTTCTTCTCAGTGTCAGCAAAAAGAGCCCAGCCCCGGGTTAGCCCGGGCGACGGGGGAGGGCCGTCAGCCCCCCACCGCCTTCTTCAGCTTGTCGAAGAAGCCGGTCGACACCGGGCATTCCTCGCCGGTCTCCAGCGCGCGGAACTGTTCCAGCAGCGCGCGCTGTTCGCCCGACAGCTTGGTCGGGATCTCGACCTCGATCCGCACGACCAGGTCGCCGCGACCGCGTCCCTGAAGCACGGGCATGCCCGCGCCGCGCTGACGCACCTCGCGCCCGCTCTGCGTGCCGGGATGCAGGTGGATCTTGTGCACCTCGCCATCCGGGCCGGGAATCTCGATCTCACCGCCCAGCGCCGCCGTCGTGAAGCTGATCGGCGCGCGCGCGAACAGGGTCGTGCCCTCGCGCTCGAAGATCGCGTGCGGCTTGACGTGCAGGAAGATGTAGAGGTCACCCGGAGGCGCACCGCGCGCGCCGGCTTCGCCCTGACCCGCCATGCGGATCCGCGTGCCTTCGTCGACGCCCGGCGGAATGTTGACGTTCAGCGTCACCGTCTTGTCGACGCGGCCGTCGCCGCGACAGGTGCGGCACGGATCGGCAATGGTCTGGCCCGCGCCATGGCACGACGGACAGGTCCGCTCGACCACGAAAAAGCCCTGCTGCGCGCGCACCTTGCCATGCCCGGCACAGGTGCCACAGCGCTTCGCCATCGTCCCCGGCGCAGCGCCGGTGCCGCCGCACGGCTCGCACGGCCCGGATACATCGATGGTGATGTCGGCCTGTTTGCCGTGAAAGGCGTCTTCCAGGCTGATTTCCATGTCGTAGCGCAGGTCGGCGCCGCGCGCCTGGCGCTGTCCGCCTCCGCCACGGCCGCCCATGAACTCGCCGAACATGGATTCGAAGATATCGGAAAATGCGTCGAAGCCCGGCCCGGCGCCGGCGCCCATGCCCTGCGGCCCGGCATGGCCGAACCGGTCATAGGCCGCGCGCTTCTGCGGGTCCTTCAGGCAATCATAGGCTTCGTTGATCGCCTTGAACTTGGCTTCCTGATCCTTGCACCCGCCATGCTTGTCGGGATGGCACTGGATCGCCAGCTTGCGAAACGCCGATTTGATCGTCGCATCGTCTGCATCGCGCGAAACGCCGAGCAGCTCGTAATAATCTACCTGGGTGGTCATTCACTCGGCCCCCGCCCGATCCCCCGCCGCCTTTCCTTGGGAGTGAAAGGGGCGGGGGTGAGCATAAATTACGCCTTGTTGTCGTCCACCTCGGAGAATTCGGCGTCGACCACGTCGTCCGCCGGCTTCTCCGCAGCCGCATCGGCCGAAGGCGAAGCCTCCGACTGCTGCTGCTTCTCGTAGATCGCCTGACCCAGCTTCATCGCGACCTGCGCGAGGGCCTGGCTCTTTTCGTTCATCTGGTCGGCGTTGCCGCTCTCGACCGCCGCCTTGGCCGCGTCGATCGCCGACTGAATTTCGCCCTTCAGCGCCTCATCGACCTTGTCGCCATTCTCCGCGAGCTGACGTTCGGTGGTGTGGATCAGCGATTCGGCATTGTTCTTCGCCTCGGCGGCGGCGCGGCGCGCCTTGTCCTCCTCGGCGAACTTCTCGGCGTCGCGCACCATCTGGTCGATGTCGCTGTCCGACAGGCCACCGCTGGCCTGGATGCGGATCTGCTGCTCCTTGCCGGTGCCCTTGTCCTTGGCGGACACGTTGACGATGCCGTTGGCGTCGATGTCGAACGTCACCTCGATCTGCGGCACGCCGCGCGGGGCAGGGGGGATGCCGACCAGATCGAACTGGCCCAGCATCTTGTTGTCCGCCGCCATTTCGCGCTCGCCCTGGAAGACGCGGATCGTCACCGCCTGCTGATTGTCGTCGGCAGTCGAATAAACTTGGCTCTTCTTGGTCGGGATCGTCGTGTTGCGGTCGATCATGCGGGTGAACACGCCACCCAGCGTCTCGATGCCCAGCGACAGCGGGGTCACGTCGAGCAGCAGCACGTCCTTGACGTCGCCCTGCAGCACGCCGGCCTGGATTGCAGCACCAATCGCCACCACCTCATCGGGGTTGACGCCGGTGTGCGGCTCCTTGCCAAAGAACTCCTTCACGACCTGACGCACCTTGGGCATGCGGGTCATGCCGCCGACCAGCACCACTTCGTCGATCTGCGCCGACTTGACGCCGGCATCCGCCATCGCCTTGCGACACGGGTCGAGCGTGCGCGTGATCAGATCGTCGACCAGCCGCTCCAGCTCCGCGCGCGACAGCGTCTTGACGAGGTGCTTGGGGCCGTTCTGATCGGCGGTGATGAAGGGCAGGTTGACCTCGGTCGTCTGTGCCGACGACAGCTCGATCTTCGCCTTTTCGGCCGCTTCCTTCAGACGCTGCAGCGCCAGCTTGTCCTTGGTCAGGTCGATCCCTTCGACCTTCTTGAACTCGTCCGCGAAATACTGGACCAGCTTGGAGTCGAAATCCTCGCCGCCCAGGAAGGTGTCGCCATTGGTCGCCTTCACTTCGAACACGCCGTCGCCGATCTCAAGGATCGAGATGTCGAACGTACCGCCGCCAAGGTCATAGACCGCGATGGTCTTGTTGTTGTCCTTGTCGAGGCCATAGGCCAGCGCCGCCGCAGTCGGCTCGTTGATGATGCGCAGCACTTCAAGGCCCGCGATCTTGCCGGCGTCCTTGGTCGCTTGGCGCTGCGCGTCGTTGAAGTAAGCGGGGACGGTGATGACGGCCTGCGTCACGGTCTCGCCCAGATAGCTCTCGGCGGTTTCCTTCATCTTCTGCAGGATGAAGGCCGAGATCTGCGACGGCGAATAATCCTCGCCACCCGCCTTGACCCATGCGTCGCCGTTCGAACCCTTCACGATCGTGTAGGGGACCAGCTCGGTGTCCTTCTTGGTGATGGGGTCGTCATAGCGGCGGCCGATCAGGCGCTTGACCGCAAAGACGGTGTTGTCGGGGTTCGTGACCGCCTGGCGCTTGGCCGGCTGGCCGATCAGTCGCTCGCCGTCCTTGGCGAAGGCGACGATGGACGGCGTGGTGCGCGCGCCCTCTGCATTCTCGATCACCTTGGGCTTGCCGCCCTCCATCACTGCCACGCAGCTGTTGGTCGTGCCGAGATCGATTCCGATAACTTTACCCATGAGTCCTCTAAGGCCCCCGTCTGCTAAATCATGTTAAACCAGTGCGTTACCGCGCCCCTCAAGCGGCAACGCGGCCATCACTAGGCGGGATATAGGCGCGGCGCGCCTTGTCGCAAGACCATGGCGCTCTTAGGAATTTCCCGAAGGTTCCCGAATCGGGAGAAGGAGTTTCGACAATGCGGTCTCTGGTTGCGGTAATGGTGGCGGCGGTGGCACTGGCCGGATGCGAACAGGCGCAACTGGGGGTCGAGGACGCATGGGTCCGCCTGCCCGCCGTGTCGAGCCGTCCGGGCGCGGCCTATTTCACGGTAAAGGGCGGGGCCGACGCGACCAGCTTGCTCGCCGTCTCCTCGCCCGCCGCAGTGCGCACCGAACTGCACGAAATGAAGCATGAAGGCGGGATGATGACGATGTCGCCGCTCAAGGACGTCGCGATCCCCGCTGGAGCCACGGTCAAGTTCGAGCCCGGCGGCAAGCATGTCATGCTCTACGACATCTCCCCCGAAGTCCGCGCCGGCGGCAAGATCCCGCTGCGCCTCGCCTTCGCCAACGGCAAGACGATCGAGGTCGAGGCCGAACTGCGCGCCCCGGGTCAGGAGAAGTAACGCCGGGGGGAGGGCGGCGGCGCGGGAGCGATGACGCTCCAGCCGCGTTGAACCGCCATGTCCCTCGAAAACCCGACCCCGCCCCCCGGCCCGCGCCAGCGCCGCATCCTGTGGCTGCTCCCGCTGGTCATCATCGCCATCGTCGCGGTGATCTTTGTCGGCATGAATTTGAGCCACCTGCGCGAAACCGAGCAGGGCGAGGCGGTCGGCAACGAATCCGGCGTGCCGGGACCGGTGAATTTGCGATAGGTCTGACCCTAAATCCTCCCCCGCCAGGGGGAGGTGGCGCCGAAGGCGACGGAGGG
>NZ_LSJM01000368.1 GCF_001557215.1 Sphingomonas sp. CCH9-E2
GGATCAAACCGTCCGGGGGGAATGACCGGCCGGCTCGGGGATCAGAATTCGTCCCAGGCGTCGTTCTTGCGAACCAGCGAGGAGATCGCCGCGGCCGGCAGCGGCTTGATCGGCGACTGATAGACATGCTCGCTCGACTGGCGCGCAGACTTTGCCGCGACCTTGGGCTCCGACGCGGCGGCGCGCGGCTTGGCCGGTGCCTTGGTCACCGGCTTCGCCATCCGCACCGGTGCGGGCGCAGCGGCAGGCGCGCGCG
>NZ_LSJM01000369.1 GCF_001557215.1 Sphingomonas sp. CCH9-E2
ATCTTCTCCCCTCCCGCTTGCGGGAGGGGCTGGGGGAGGGCCTATCCTCCTCAACCGGCTTTGCAGCGTGCTGACATGCCCTCCCCTAGCCCCTCCCGCAAGCGGGAGGGGAATCTGATGAGCAACCTCCCCCTCGAAGGCGTCAAGGTCGCCGATTTCTCCTGGGTCGGCGCTGGACCGCGCGCGACCAAGGATCTGGCGGACATGGGCGCAACGGTGATCAAGATCGAATCGCGCAAGCGGCTCGATCTGGGCCGCCTGTCGCCCCCGTTCGCGACCCCCGGCCGCGATCCCGATGCCTCGACCTTCTTCGCGATCACCAACACCAGCAAGCTGGGGGTGACGATCAACCTCAACGATCCGCGCGGGATTGAGGTCGCCAAGAAGCTGGTCGCCTGGGCCGATATCGTCGTCGAGAATTTCAGCCATGGATACATGGATCGCATCGGGCTGAGCTTCGATACGCTGAAGGCGATCAAGCCCGACATCATCCAGATCAGTGTCAGCGTCGCCGGGCGCAAGGGGCCGCTCGGGACGATGCGCGGATACGGCAATTCGGCGGGCGCGCTGTCGGGCATGGCGGCGCTGTCGGGCTGGGCCGATCGCGACCCGCATATGGCGCCGTTCGCCTATGGCGACGTGGTTGCGCCGATGTTCGCGACCGTCGCGACGCTCGCGGCGCTCGAACATCGCCGCCGGACCGGCGAGGGCCAGCTGATCGACATCAGCCAGACCGAGCCGCTGATCCACGTGATGGCCGACCGCTTCCGCGCGGAGCAGACCGGCAGCGGCGGCAAACCGGGCAACCGTTCCGCTCACCGTGCGCCGCAGGGAGCCTATCCGGCGCGGGGCAAGGACCAGTGGGTCGTGATCGCAGTGCGCAGCGATGCCGAATGGGCCGTGCTGGCAGAGGCTGCCGGCATCGCCGACCCGCGCTTCGTCACGCTCGCCGGGCGCAAGGCGCATGAGGACGAGCTGGACGCAGCACTGTCGGCATGGACGCGCGGACAGGACAAGCGGGTCCTTGCCGACCGGCTCGCCG
>NZ_LSJM01000370.1 GCF_001557215.1 Sphingomonas sp. CCH9-E2
CCCCTGAGCTTGCTCAGGGGAGGGGGACCGCCGCCGAAGGCGGTGGTGGAGGGGCGGCCGCGCAGACGGCCGTAAACAGCTCGGCAAAATTCCGCCGTCTGCGCGGCGGCCCCTCCGTCATTGCTACGCAATGCCACCTCCCCTGCGGAGCAGGGGAGGAACTAGACTGGGCCGGGGACACACAAAAGGCGACGGTCGGCACACGACCCCATTGCAGTTGTTGCCGGTGACTGGTTCACTGCCCGAATGCATACGCTCGAAGCCCTTCTTAGCAGACTGGCACGGCGGTCGCACGCGCGCTGGTGGATTGGCGAGCGACCCGACGTTCGCGAGGGCCAGCTAGCCAAGTTTATCGCAGGGCAGGTGGGACTACCGACTTCTCGTGAGAACCCATTCGGGGGTGACCGGATGGTCAGTCTAGATCGGGCAGGCGCGGCTCACGTTCTTGCTGTGGCGGGAACGACGAGCTTGGCCCATGGTCGGCCTTCGCCTGCAGCCGGGTGGATCCGGGACGCGAAGGCGGCTCTCGCTGACTTCGCCGACGATGCAATCTTTCTCAGCAACGGGCATTGGAAAGAGGGTGATGCGATCGGCTGGAGCCCGCTCACGTCAGCGACTTTTGATTGCGGCGTAATTGGCTTCGATAACGACAACGCCTTCATTTTCTGGGTCGAGGAAGAGGACTGATGGTCAGGCCCCCAATGTTC
>NZ_LSJM01000371.1 GCF_001557215.1 Sphingomonas sp. CCH9-E2
CTCACCCTTCCGGCGCTACGCGCCTCCCTCCCTCTCCCATTGGGAGAGGGAAGGGGCCCGCGCGCGCAGCGCGTGGGAAGGGTGAGGGTGACCAAGACAGAGGAACCGGAATGCGCCATCTGCTCGCCCCCATCGCCCTGATCATCGCCGCCCCCGTTGCAGCCCAGCAGGTGCAGGTCGAGGAAGTCCAGTTCCTCAGCCGCGACGGCAAGACGCAGGTGAAGGGCTATCTGTTCAAGCCCGCCAACGCGCCTGCCAAGGCCCCCGCCGTCGTCATGATGCACGGTCGCGGCGGCGCCTATTCGTCGCTCGCCAAGGGCAAATATGACGCCTCCACCCTCGCCTCACGCCACAAGGCATGGGGCAGATTGCTCGCCGAGAACGGCTATATCGCGCTGATGGTCGACGATTTCGGCGCCGTCGGCTACCCGGCGGGGTTCGAGGCGGGGACCTACAAGGACCGCCCCGAAGCGGTCGACGAGGTCAATTTCCGCCCGCTCCACGCCTATGGCGCGCTGCGCTACCTCCAGTCGCGCCCCGACGTGGTGCCCAACCGCGTCGCCTTGCTCGGCTGGTCCAACGGCGCCAGCGCCACGCTCGCCGCCATGGCCGACGACAAGCCCGGCGACATGCGCAAGATCGGCTTCGCCGCCGGCGTCGCGCTCTACCCCGGCTGCGGCCTCAAGAAGCGCTTCGACAAGGACGGCTACAAACCCTACCATCCCGTCCGCGTGTTCATGGGCACGGCGGACGAGGAAGTCTCGCCCAAGCTCTGTGAAGCCTTCGTCGCGCGCAGCAAGGGCAATGGACACGACATTGCCCTGCGCATGTTCGAAGGCGCCACCCACAGCTACGACACCCCGACAAAATCGCGCCAGTCGGTCGAGGCCAATGTCACGGCAAAGGCCGCAACCGAAGCCGACATCCTCGCCTTCCTGGCGGAGAAGCTGAAGCGCTAACCAATTCCTCCCCCAGCTCGCTGGGGGAGGAATTGGTTAGCGCTTCAGCTTCTCCGCCAGGAAGGCGAGGAT
>NZ_LSJM01000372.1 GCF_001557215.1 Sphingomonas sp. CCH9-E2
CTTGCGCACCGCGACGGTGGTGACGACCGGGACGCCCAGCTCCGCGGACAGCGCATCGGCGTCGATGGTGAGGCCGTCGCGCGTCGCCATGTCGATCATGTTGAGCGCGACCACCATCGGACGGCCAAGCTGACGCAGCTGAAGCACGAAACGCAGATGGTTTTCGAGGTTGGAGGCGTCGGCGACGACGATCAGCGCGTCGGGGAGGCGTTCGCCCTCTTGGCGTCCGAGCACCACGTCGCGGGTGACGGCTTCGTCAGGGCTGGACGGATCGAGGCTGTAGGTGCCGGGCAGGTCGACCAGCTCGACCGGGCGGCCATCGTTGAGCGCGAGGCGGCCCGAATGGCGCTCGACCGTCACGCCGGGATAGTTGCCGACCTTTTGCCGCGCGCCGGTGAGCGCGTTGAACAGAGCGGTCTTGCCGGCATTGGGGTTGCCGACCAGCGCGACGAGCGGCTGGGCGTTCATGCGGCGGGTGCCTTGAGATGGATCGCCTGGACGATGTGACGGCGCAGCGCGACGGTCATGCGCCCGATGCGCACCGCGGCGGGACCGCCGAACCAGCCGACCGGGCGGATCAGTTCGACCTCGACCCCTTCATCCAGCCCGAATTCGCGCAGGCGGCGCACTTCGTGCGGGGCGAGCGCGGACCAGTCGATCGTGGCGACGGTGGCAGGGAGATTGCGCGGCGCACGCGCGAGGGAGTCGGTCATGTTGCGAGCGATTATCAAGAGCGACGGGGAAATGCCAGCACAATGCGGAATCAATCCTCCCCCGCCAGGGGGAGGTGGCAGCGCGCAGCGCTAACGGAGGGGCGGCCGCGTAGACGGCCGGGGGCAGCTCGGCAGAATTCTGCCCTCTGCGGCCAACGGCTTGCTTCGCAAGCCGGCTCCGCTGCTGCGATATGCCCCCGGCATATCGCTGTTCGCAGCTACGCCCCCTCCACCACCGGCTCCGCCGGCGGTCCCCCTCCCCTGCTGCGCAGGGGAGGAATTGGGTGGGTTGCAAAACCGGTCGCCATCGCGCACCCGCTGACGCGCAACTTATCCAGATAGACAGACAGTGATGACCGACACCGCTCTCCGCGACGCCGCCCTCGCCTCCAAGGCCTGGCCCTATGAGGAGGCGCGCAAGCTGCTCAAGCGCTATCCGGAGGGCAAGCCTGGCGGCGCGCCGGTGCTGTTCGAGACCGGCTATGGCCCCTCGGGGCTGCCGCATATCGGGACGTTCAACGAAGTGCTGCGCACGACCATGGTGCGGCGCGCGTTCGAGACGCTGTCGGACATGTCCACGCGGCTGATCGCGTTCAGCGACGATATGGATGGCCTGCGCAAGGTGCCGGACAATGTGCCCGATGGCGAGATGCTGGCGCAATATATCGGCCACCCGCTGACCAAGGTGCCCGACCCCTTCGGCAAGTTCGAAAGCTTTGCGCACCACAACAACGCGATGCTGCGCGACTTTCTCGACCGGTTCGGGTTCGACTATGAGTTCGCGTCGTCCACCGATTATTATGGCTCGGGCAAATTCGACGATGCGCTGCGGCTCGTCCTGCGCAACTATCAGGGCATCATGGACGTGATGCTGCCGACGCTGCGTGCGGAGCGGCAGGCGACCTATTCGCCGGTGCTGCCGATCAGTCCGAAGACGGGGATCGTGCTGCAGGTGCCGATCGAGGTGCTCGATCCCGAAACGGGCATGATCGCGTTCACCGATAGCGATGGCGAGCGGATCGAGCAGAGCATCCTTGGCGGCAAGTCGAAGCTGCAGTGGAAGGCCGACTGGGCGATGCGCTGGGTCGCGCTGGGCGTCGATTACGAGATGGCGGGCAAGGATCTGATCGATTCGGTGACGCAATCGGGCCGAATCGCGCGCGTGCTGGGCGGGCGCCCGCCCGAGGGGTTCAATTACGAGCTGTTCCTCGACGCCAAGGGCGAGAAGATTTCGAAGACCAAGGGCAATGGCCTGTCGATCGAGCAGTGGCTAACCTATGGGCCCGACGAGTCCCTCGCCTTCTACATCTATCGCGAGCCCAAAAAAGCCAAGGCGCTGCATCTGGGGCTGATCCCGCGCGCGGTGGACGATTATTGGCAGTTCCGCGCCGCCTATGCCGACCAGCCGGTCGAGCAAAGGCTGGGCAATCCGGTGCATCATATCCATAACGGCCCGCCGCCGGCCGAGACGCTGCCGGTGACGTTCGGGCTGCTGCTCAACCTGGTCGGCGTGCTGCGCGAGCCGACGGTCGAGCAGGTGTGGGGGTATCTGGGCAATTATGTGCCGGATGCGACGGCGGAGAACTGGCCCGCGCTGGATGCGCTGATCGGCTATGCGATCGCTTATGTCCGCGACGTGGCGGAGAAGCCGGTGCGGCGCGCGCCCGAGGGGGTCGAGGTCGCGGCGTTGCAGGATCTCGACGCGCAGCTTGGCGCTGCGGGGGCGGATGCGTCGGCCGAGGATCTGCAGAACATCGTCTATGAGATCGGCAAGGCGCATTTCGGCAAGGAGGCGCTGCGCGACTGGTTCAAGGCTTTGTACGAGACGCTGCTGGGATCGTCGCAGGGGCCGCGCATGGGCAGCTTCATCGCGCTCTATGGCGTGGAGAATAGCCGCACGCTGATCGGCGAGGCGCTGGCGAAGGTTTGAGCATTTATCCTCCCCCGCCAGGGGGAGGTGCCGCTGAACGCGGCGGAGGGGGAGGACGGCTTTGCCCTCACCGCTCTGGCCGACCACTTCCTCCCCCTCCGTCACCCCGGATCAAGTCCGGGGTGCCACCTCCCCCTGGCGGGGGAGGATTTTAGTTGGCCTCTTCCGGCGCCAGCCAGCGCAGGCGGGCGGGAGCGGGGCCGTTGCCGGTGACGCGGGCGTCGATGCGGGCTTCGGTCAGGGCATCGACCACGGTTTGCGCCCCGCTGCCCGATACGCCGATCGGGAGCTTGATCCGCTGCGCCGCCCAGATGGCGGTGGCGAGCGCTTCGACGTCGGGCTTGTCGTCCGCGAGCACGATGTCGGGGAGCGCGGCGACGGGCGGGATCAGCGTGACGGTCCAGCCCTGTACTCCGGCGGCGACGCGGGTTTCGAGCGCGCGATAGGCGGCGAGGTTGGCGCCGGGCAGCGGGGCGGCGTTGACCACCGCGCGGCGATTGTCGCGGTCGAGCAGCACCGCGTCGGGCTTGACTCCGGCGATCAGCGCGAGCTGTTCCTGCGCGCGCGCGGCGAGGCGGTTGGCGGCGCTGGCGCTGGAGGCTTGCGCCGCAGCGACCTGCGCCGCTTCGGCCTGGGCGCCGGTGCCGACGCGGATCTGTTCGAGCTCGACCGCGACCGGGCGGCCGACCAGTTCGCGCAGCACCGCAGTGGCGCGGGCTTCCGCCTCGGCGCGCAATCGGGGTGTCAGCACGGTCGCGGTGACGCGGACGGGTTGCGCCTCATAGTCGATATCGACCTGGCTCAGGCGCGCGGCGCCCTCGAACTCGCTGCTGATCACTTCGCGGATCTGGCGCGAGGCGTTGGCCTCCCAGCCCAGCTGGACGAGGACCAGCCCCAAAGGAATCGCGAAACCAGCGAGCGCGACGGTGACGACGATCGTCTGCAGCATCGTGTGCTGGGGCGAGAGGTGCGAGCCGAAGCCATAGAGGCGCGCGACCACGGCGGCGGCGACCGCGATGGTGATAAGGTTGGTGAGGAACAGCAGCAGCGAGCCGGCGAAGACCGTCCAGTTCCAGGTGGCGAGGCCGAAGCCGACCACGGCCAGCGGCGGCATCAAGGCGGTGGCGATGGCGACGCCGACCACCGTCCCCGCCCTGCCGCGGATCATCGCATAGGCTCCGGCGAGCGCGGAGAAGAGCGCGATCATCAGGTCGAACAGATTGGGGCGGGTGCGCGCGGCGATTTCGGTCGTCACATTCTGGATCGGCGAGACCAGCACGAGCAAGGCGGTGAACAGCACCGCGATGACGATGCCGAGTGCAAGCGCGATGGCCGCGGTGCGGATCTCGTTCCAGTCGAAGGTGGCGAGGCCGAAGCCGAGGCCGATGATCGGCCCCATCAGCGGCGAGATGAGCATCGCGCCGATGACGACTGCTGGAGAGGAGAGCAGCAGGCCGAGCACCGCGATGCCCGCCGACATCAGCGTCATGAAGGCATAGCGGCCGGTGAAGCCGGCGTCCTCGCGCACTTTTTCGACGACATCGACGTGATCGACCGTGGCGATCACCCGCGTGCGCCACCAGGCGACGACCGGATTGTCGGGCTTCAACAATGCGATGCTCATATTCGCGCCTCTAGGGGGTTTGCCCGGTGGGTTCCAGCCGTTAGGCAGGGGCACGCCGCAACCACAGGAGCAACGCATGGCCGCACGAAACGACCAGGCAGGACGATCGGTGCTGCGCCGATTTTTGCAGAGCGAGGCGGCGGGCGGCATCATTTTGATGGCCGCCGCAGCGCTGGCGATGCTGGTCGCCAATCTGCCCGGTGTTTCCGAGGCCTATTTCCACCTGCTGCATCTCGACACCGGGCCGGTGATCAGCCCGAAATACGGGTCGATGAGCGTGCATCTGTGGATCAACGATGCGCTGATGGCGATCTTCTTCCTGTTCGTGGGGCTGGAGATCAAGCGCGAGTTCATCGACGGGCAGCTCGCCACCTGGGAGCATCGGCGGTTGCCGATCGTCGCGGCGGCGGCGGGGATGGTCGGGCCGGCCCTGGTCTATCTGTTCATCACCGGATGGGATGGCCCGCTGGTCAATGGCTGGGCGATTCCCGCCGCGACCGACATCGCCTTTGCCATCGGCGTGCTGGCGCTGCTCGGCAGCCGCGCGCCGGCGTCGCTCAAGCTGTTCCTGACCACCGTCGCGATCGTCGATGACATGGGCGCGGTGGCGATCATCGCGATCGCCTATACCGCCGAGCTGTCGACGCTCTACCTCGCGCTCGGCGCGCTGGTGATGGCGACCATGTATGTGCTGAACCGCAGCGGGGTGAAGCGGCTATGGCCATACCTGCTGCTCGGAGCGGCGCTTTGGTATTTCGTGTTCATGTCGGGCGTGCATGCGACGATTGCAGGCGTGCTGACCGCGATGATGGTGCCGATCACCACCAGCCCGGGCGCGTGCGACGATGCCGAATCGCCGCTGCACAAGCTCGAGCACGCGCTCGCTCCCTGGGTCGCCTATGCGATCGTGCCGGTGTTCGGCTTTGCCAATGCCGGTGTCAGCCTGGCGGGGATGAGCCCGGCGATCCTGCTCGCGCCGCTGCCGCTGGGCATCGCGGCAGGCCTGTTCATCGGCAAGCAGGTCGGCATTTTCGGAAGCATCTGGCTGGCCGCCAAGCTGCGCTTTGCCGCGCCGCCGGGCGGGGCGACGTGGTTGCAGCTTTATGCCGTCGCGATGCTGTGCGGCATCGGCTTTACGATGAGCCTGTTCATCGGCGGGCTGGCCTTCCCCGGCAATGAGGAGCTGGTCGATGAGGTCAAGATCGGCGTGCTCGCCGGATCGATCCTGTCGGCGGCGATCGGCTACACGATCCTGCGCTTCGCCCCGCGCTGGCGTGAGGGCGGCAGCGGCGACGCGGATCGGACCGCGTGATGCGCTGCTTCTACGACCCCGGGCAGCTGGCCCATGCCCCCGCGCGCGAGCTGCATAACGGGGAATTCGTGCCCTATGCGGAGAAGCCGGAGCGCGCCGCCGCCATCGCCGCGACATTGGGCACGACCGAGCTGCCGCAGGACCGGGGCGAGGCGCCGATCCGCGCGGTGCATGACGCGGACTATATCGAGTTTCTGAAGACCGCGCCCGCGCGCTGGGCGGAGGCGGGGCGACCAGGCGATGTCATGGGCTATATCTGGCCGACGGTGCGCAAGCGCGCGCTGAAGCTGGAGCGGATCGACGCGCTGGCGGGGCAATACAGCATCGACGCATCGACGCCGCTGACCGCGCAGACCTGGGACGCGAGCTATCGCAGCGTGCAATGCGCGCTGGCGGCGACCCACGCAGTGCTGGGAGGCGAGCGGACGGCGTTCGCGCTGTCCCGACCGCCGGGGCATCATGCCGGCGCGGATTATCTGGGCGGCTATTGCTACCTCAACCATGTCGCGGTCGCGGCACAGGCGGCGCGCGATGCGGGCGTGCAGCGTGTCGCGATCCTCGATATCGACTATCATCACGGCAACGGGACGCAGGATATCTTCTGGGAGCGCGGCGACGTGTTCTTTGCCTCGATCCATGCCGATCCGGCGACGGACTTTCCGTTCTACTGGGGCCATGCGGACGAGGTCGGCGAGGGTGCGGGCGAAGGGGCGACGCTGAACCTGCCGCTGCCGCGCGGGACGCGGATCGATGCGTTCCGTGCCGCGCAGGACCGGGCGCTGGCAGCGATTGCGGCGTCGGGCGCGGAGCTGTTGCTGGTCAGTTTCGGGGCGGACACGTTCGTCGGCGATCCGATTTCGCAATTCGCGCTGGAGACGGCGGACTATGCGCTGCTGGGGCGCGACATTGCCGCCGCCGGGCTGCCGACTGCGATCGTGATGGAAGGCGGCTATGCGATCGACGCGCTGGGGGCGAATGTTGCCAGCTTTTTGAGCGGGTTCTGAGCGCACGATTTTTTTCGCGGGGCGTGGAACCAAGTTCGATCGAGGGGCGTTGTTATCCAGCTTGATCGAGAGAAAGAGCATTTAGACGACCCGAACCCATGTGGAACGGATCGTCCAGGGAGCCCCGCCGCTGAACAAGCGACGGGGCTTACCTGTTTCTGGCGCAATCGTGTCCGCTATCTGATCCGCTGCGAGAGCAGCCAGTTCGTCTTAAGAACGCCCTGAAACAAGCTGCGATACGTCCGCATCTCGACCTTGGCGGCCTCGGTAAATCCGACATAGCTGAATAGGCGAGCCGTCGCCCAGACGGCAGCGTCACGATTCAAGGTTCTCGATTCTGGCAACATGGCCCCCCGCTCCGTCAGGTGCCGGGCAAGCTGGGCGTCCGCCTTGATCCGCTCACGATGTCCCGTCGGCAACGCCGACGCGGCGGCGCGCGCCTTGCGATACAGCGCCTCGGCTTCGCCCGGCGCACCTTTTCGGTCGAGGATCTGGGCCAGCGTCTCGTAGGGAATCTGGAGAAACGCGGCGTCGGGCGGCAACGCGGCGGTATAGATCGCCAGCGCCCGTCGCGCCAATCGTTCGGCCTCCTGGAATTGCGCCTGCGACTCCAGCAGTGCGGCGAGGCCGCGATAGCCCTCCGCCACAGCCGTATGTCCCGCCGGATATAGCTTTTCGATGATCGCGATCGACTTGCGTTGCAGCTGCTCGGCCTCCCCCGCCCGGCCAAGCATTGCGGCGGTCGCCGCAAGATTACTGAGCAGTCTTGCCGCGATTGCGCCGTCCGGTTCGGTCCGTGTGACGACCGCAAACGCCTGGCGAAACAGCGTCTCCGCTTCGATCGGCCGCATCAGCTGCAAGAGGTGAACGGCAAGATTGCTATAGCTTCGCGCGATCGCCAGGTGCCCGCTGGGAAACCCCTGCTCGGCCCATGCCACCGCCGCCCGGAACTGCGCCTCTGCCGCTTCGACCTTGCCCTGATGCTGCAGATTGGCAGCCAGCGCATCATGGGCGTTGAGCACGCGTTCTGCGTCTTGCGGTAATGTTGCGAGCACCAGTTGGAGGCGGGCGCGATAGTAGGTTTCGGCCTCGTCGAATCGATTGAGGTCTCGCAGGATATCGCCGAGGAGCCATACCGCGCGCAGCTGCTCTGCAGGGCTCGCCGGGTCCGCAGTTTCGGCAAGTTTGCGCGCATAACGTTCGGCGACCGTCAGTTCACGCGCCCGCGCGTTGAGCACTGCGAACCGGTACATGAGGAAACGGCATCGGTCGGTTACCTGCGGTTCGGCAAGGCAGCTTGCCGCGGCATTCTCGATGATCCGGATTTCCTCGGTCGGTGTGACCACCCGTTCGATAGGCTGTGCCAAGGAACCTGGAGTCGCGAACAGCAGCGCTACCGCTGTCATCCAAAGCCCCCGCATACCCCAGTCCCCCGCCGAACTGCACCAACGGATCAACGTACCAGCCGCAGCATTTAGATGGGAAGCACTTAACGAGAAAGGCGCCGCCGACCCTCCGGCCAGCGACGCCTTCCTTATACCCGTCCGATCGGCTTAGAGCTTCTCAGTCAGTTCCGGCACGAGCTTGAACAGATCGCCGACCAGGCCGATGTCCGCAACCTGGAAGATCGGTGCGTCTTCGTCCTTGTTGATCGCGATGATCGTCTTGCTGTCCTTCATGCCGGCGAGATGCTGGATCGCGCCCGAGATGCCGACCGCGACATAGACTTCGGGTGCGACGATCTTGCCGGTCTGGCCGACCTGATAGTCGTTGGGGGCGTAACCCGCATCGACCGCAGCGCGGCTGGCGCCGACCGCTGCGCCGAGCTTGTCGGCGAGCGGATCGATCAGCGCGTGGAACTGTTCGCCCGAGCCGAGCGCGCGGCCGCCCGAGACGATGATCTTGGCGCTGGTCAGTTCGGGACGCTCGCTCTTGGCGATTTCCGCGCCGACGAAGCTGGAGAGACCCTTGTCACCGGTGCCCGAAACGGTTTCGACCGATGCGCTGCCGCCCTCGGTCGCCGCCTTGTCGAAGGCGGTGCCGCGCACGGTCAGCACCTTCTTCGCGTCCGACGAGGTGACGGTAGCGATGGCATTGCCGGCATAGATCGGGCGGGTGAACTGGTCGCCCTCGATCCCGATCACTTCGCTGATCTGCATCACGTCGAGCAGCGCAGCGACGCGCGGCGCGATATTCTTGCCGGTTGTGGTGGCGGGCGCGACGAAGGCGTCATAGCCCGACATCAGGTCAGCCACGAGCGGCGCGACATTCTCGGCGAGCGCATTGGCATAGGCCGCGTCGTCGGCGAGCAGCACCTTGCTGACGCCCGCGATCTTTGCGGCGGCGTCGGCGGCACCCTGTGCGCCCGAACCGGCGACCAGCGCGACGACGTCGCCCAGCTTGCCCGCCGCGGTGACGGCGGCGAGCGTTGCGTCCTTCACCGACGCATTGTCATGTTCGACCCAGACCAGAACGCTCATGCCACAACTCCCAGTGCCTTGAGCTTGCCGACAAGCTCATCCACATCCGCAACCTTGACGCCGGCGGTGCGCTTGGCCGGCTCTTCCACCTTCACCACCGACAGGCGTGGCGTCACATCGACGCCGTAATCGGCCGGGGTCTTGGCGGCGAGCGGCTTGCTCTTTGCCTTCATGATGTTGGGCAGCGAGGCGTAGCGCGGCTCGTTCAGGCGAAGATCGGTGGTGACGATCGCCGGGATGTTGAGCTTCACGGTTTCGAGGCCGCCATCGACTTCGCGGGTCACGTCGACGCTGTCGCCCGACACCTCGACCTTCGACGCGAAGGTGCCCTGACCCCAGCCGAGCAACGCGCCGAGCATCTGGCCGGTCTGGTTGTTGTCGTCGTCGATCGCCTGCTTGCCCAGGATGATCAGGCCGGGCTGTTCTTCCTCGGCCACCTTGGCGAGCAGCTTGGCGACGCCGAGCGGTTCGACCGGGCCTTCGGCGGTGATCAGGATTGCGCGGTCGGCGCCCATCGCCAGCGCGGTGCGCAGCGTTTCCTGAGCCTTTTGCTCACCGATCGAGACCACGACGATCTCGGTCGCCGCGCCCTTTTCCTTCAGGCGAATCGCTTCTTCGACCGCGATCTCGTCGAACGGGTTCATGCTCATCTTGACGTTGGCGAGATCCACGCCCGTCCCGTCCGCCTTCACGCGGGGCTTTACGTTATAGTCAAGCACACGCTTGACCGGCACCAGCACTTTCATCGCGTCCTCCGCTCCAATCGCGTCGTTTTAAAGGTTCGAGTCCGTTCGTCCCTAGAAGGGTTTTTGCCGTTTTCGCAAGTCCGGTATGGAATCATACGATTGCCGTAGCGTCATTGCGCAAACGAAAAAGGGGTCCGACGCGGATGACGCGCCAGACCCCCTTTCAATGGGCGTTCAAGGGGCCGCGATCAAGCAGCCGCCTGGACCTCCGCCACAATCTTCTTCGCCGCGTCGCCCAGATCATTGGCCGGAACGATGGCGAGACCCGAGTTGGCGAGGATTTCCTTGCCCTGCTCGACATTGGTGCCTTCGAGGCGGACGACCAGCGGGACCGACAGGTTCACTTCCTTCGCCGCGGCGACGATGCCCTCGGCGATGATGTCGCACTTCATGATCCCGCCAAAGATGTTGACGAGGATGCCCTTCACCGCCGGATCGGCGAGGATGATCTTGAATGCGGCGGTGACCTTTTCCTTGTTCGCGCCGCCGCCGACGTCGAGGAAATTGGCCGGGAACATGCCGTTGAGCTTGATGATGTCCATCGTCGCCATGGCGAGGCCCGCGCCGTTGACCATGCAGCCGATGTCGCCGTCGAGCTTGATATAGGCGAGGTCGTACTTCGACGCCTCCAGCTCCATCGGATCCTCTTCGGTGGTGTCGCGCAGTTCCATCAGGTCCTTGTGACGGAACATGGCGTTGCCGTCGAAGCCGACCTTGGCGTCGAGGACGAGGAGGTTGCCCTGCTCGGTCAGCGCGAGCGGGTTGACCTCGATCTGCTCGGCATCCGTCGCGAGGAAGGCGGCGTAGAGCGAGGCAGCGACCTTGGCCGCCTGCTTCGCCTGATCGCCGGTCAGGCCGAGCGCCGCGGCGACGGTCCGGCCGTGATGCGGCATGAAGCCGGTCGCGGGATCGACCGAGAAGCTGTGGATCTTCTCAGGGGTCGAGTGGGCGACTTCCTCGATGTCCATGCCGCCTTCGGTCGAGACGACGAAAGCGATGCGGCTGGTCGCGCGGTCGACGAGGAGCGCGAGGTAGAATTCCTTGGCGATGTCGGCGCCGTCGGTGACGTAGAGGCGGTTGACCTGCTTGCCCGCTTCGCCGGTCTGGATCGTGACCAGCGTGTTGCCGAGCATGTCCTTGGCATGCGCTTCGACCTCGTCGAGGCTGAAGGCGAGGCGAACGCCGCCCTTGGCTTCGGGGGCGAGTTCCTTGAACTTGCCCTTGCCGCGGCCGCCGGCATGGATCTGCGACTTCACGACATAGAGCGGTCCGGGGAGCTTCTTGGCGGCTTCGACCGCCTCTTCGACGGTGAAGGCGGCATGCCCGGCAGCGATCGGCGCGCCGTACTTCGCCAGCAGTTCCTTGGCCTGATATTCATGGATATTCATGGGATCGCCCTTTGCGTTGCAGCAAAATTCGCGCCGCTTAAGCACAGGGGCGCGGCGGAATCAAATGTCTTGACTTCGGCATTGCGACGCAGTTGCAATAGGCGCTGCGCCGCCTGCGAAACGAGCGGGTTAGCGCGTCTCTTTGGCGAGGCCGGTGGCGCATAAGCCGCCCGAGCTGGTCGCCACCGCGAGGATTTCGGGATCGCCGAGCGCGCGGACGCGGCGCAGGAAGCGGTCGAGCGACTCGGCTTCGCGCGCCTTGGGCAGGTCGGCGATGCGCATCAGCTGGGCGAGGCTCAGGCGATCCACCATCCGCTCCGCCATGCACGCGGCGAGCGGCTTGGGCAGGCCGGCATTGGTGAGGCCGGTGCGCAGCCGTGCTTCGGGCACCGCGCAGGCAGAAACTGCGGTCAGCGCCGCAATCAGGGGAATCACGCGTCTCGCATCGATCATGGTCCGTCGCTATATCGCCCGCATGAGTCCCGCAATCGGCATCGCGCTGTTCCTGCTCACCGTCGCCCTGATGGAGGGGTTTGCCTATGTCGCGCATCGCTGGCTGATGCACGGGCCGGGCTGGTTCCTGCACAAAAGCCATCATTCGCCGCGCACCGGCAATTGGGAGCTGAACGACCTCTATGCCGTGATCTTTGCGCTGCCGTCATTCGTGCTGCTGCTGGGCGGGGTGCATCTGGGCTGGTGGCAGGGCTATGCATGGATCGGCGCGGGGATTGCGGCCTATGGCGCGATCTATTTCGGGTTCCACGACATCATCGTGCACAAGCGGCTCAACACCCGCTACATTCCCAAGTCCGAATATATGAAGCGGATCATCCAGGCGCACCGGTTGCACCATGTGGTCGAGACCAAGCATGGCACGGTGAGCTTCGGGTTTCTCTATGCCCCGCCGCCCGAAAAGCTGAAGGCGCAGCTCAAGGCGCGTGGCAATGCCGGGGTGCGCGAGCCGGTAGGCCGCTTCTGATCCTCGATCCGGTCTTTTACGCGATCGCCATTCCGGCGGTCGCGCTGCTGGGGCTGTCCAAGGGCGGTTTTGCCGGGGCGGGTTCGCTGTCGCTGCCGGTGATCGCCTTTGTCGTCGATCCGGTGCGTGCAGCGGCGATCCTGTTGCCGATCCTGATCGTGCAGGACGTGGTCGGTATCTGGGCGTTCCGGCGGACGGTCGATTATTTCGTGCTGGGATGGACGCTGGCCGGCGCGATCGTCGGCATCGCGCTGGGCTATTGGTTTGCGGCGAGCGTTTCGGCGGATGTCGTGCTCGCGATGGTCGGGGTGATTTCGGCCGTGTTCGGTGCGCACCGGTTGTGGAAGGACCGACTGGGCGCGGGAGCGGCGTCCGCCTCGCCCGGCTGGGTCGGGTCGCTGTTCGGGGTCGCATCGGGCTTTACCAGCCAGATCGCCCATGCCGGGGCACCGCCCTGGCAGCTATGGGTGATGCCGCGCCAGCTGGCACCGGCCTATCTGGTCGGCACCACTGCCGTGTTCTTCGGGGCGGTGAACTGGCTCAAGGTGCCCGCGTATCTGGCGCTGGGGCAGTTCACGACCGAGAATCTGGGAACCAGCGCGGTGCTGATGCCGGTGGCGATCGCGTCGACCTTTGCCGGGGTATGGCTGGTGCGGCGCGTGTCGCCGGAGCGATTCTATACTGCGATCTACTGGCTGATGATCGGCGTGGGGGTGGTGCTGGTGGCGAAGGCGCTGTTTTGATTGGTTCCGCGGGCGCGGAACGCGGCACCAGCCCGCTCCCCCACCCGGCCACCCATCAGAATACACTGTCGTGGGTGGCCGGGTGGGGGAGCGGGCTGGTGCCGGAGCGCGAAGCGCTCAGTCGAACAGCGACGACACCGAGCTTTCGTCAGCAATCCGGCGGATTGCTTCGGCCAGCAGCGGAGCGATGGTCAGGTGGCGGATGCGTTGGGCCTGGCCGACGACATTGTGGTTGCCGATCGAATCGGTGATGACCAGTTCGCGCAGCGCCGAGCCATCGACCCGCGCGACCGCGCCGCCCGAGAGCACGCCGTGGGTACAATAGGCGACGACGTCCTCGGCCCCCGCGGCCTTGAGCGCGGCGGCGGCGTTGCACAAAGTCCCGGCCGAATCGACGATATCGTCGATCAGGATGCAGAAGCGGCCCTCAACCTCGCCGATGATGTTCATCACTTCGGATTCGCCGGCCTTTTCGCGGCGCTTGTCGACGATCGCGAGCGGGGCGTTGTCGAGCCGCTTGGCGAGCGCGCGGGCGCGGACCACGCCGCCGACGTCGGGCGACACGACCATCAGATTCTTGTCGGAGAAGCGCGCCTTGATATCCTCGCTCATCACCGGGGCGGCGAAGAGATTGTCGGTCGGGATGTCGAAAAAGCCCTGAATCTGCCCGGCGTGGAGATCGACCGAGAGGACACGGTTGGCGCCGGCGGTGGTGATCAAATTGGCGACCAGCTTGGCCGAGATCGGGGTGCGCGGGCCGGGCTTCCGGTCCTGACGCGCATAGCCGAAATAGGGGAGGACGGCGGTGATCCGCTTGGCCGATGCGCG
Organism: Sphingomonas sp. CCH9-E2; assembly: GCF_001557215.1. Taxonomy (GTDB): domain Bacteria; phylum Pseudomonadota; class Alphaproteobacteria; order Sphingomonadales; family Sphingomonadaceae; genus Sphingomonas. Next base: position 13,748 of record NZ_LSJM01000372.1, read on the forward strand.
GCGCAGCGCATCGATCATGATCAGCAGCTCCATCAGATTGTCGTTCGCCGGATAAGCGGTCGACTGGAGCACGAACACGTCCTCACCCCGGACGTTCTCGAGGATTTCGACAAAGATCTCCTCGTCCGCAAAGCGGCGCACATTCGCCTGCGTCAGCGGAAGTTCGAGATAAGAGGCGATCGCCTGGGCGAGCGGCAGGTTCGAATTGCCAGCCATCAGTTTCATACGCGCGTCGCTCCCGCCGAGTGTCATGGAATTGTCTCCCCTTAGGGTTGTGGATCGCTCGCGAAAAGGGGGCGTTTAGGATAGCCTGTTACAGGTTCGGCGTCCCGTGCGGGCACAGGCGAGTCAGGACAGCAATGCTGACCCATCTCGACAGGCTCGTTGAAACAATATAATCGGGCGCTGAAATAAATGTCCGCGCGCCGCAGGGCGACCCGGACGGCCTTTAGCTGCTGGAGAGTGCATGGCGGACGTCCCGCGCAACCTGCCCCCGCTGAGCCTGCATGTGCCGGAGCCGCGCTTCCGGCCCGGCGATGCGGTCGATTTCGCTGCAGTGGAGGTACCGCCCGCCGGCGCCCAGCCACGACCCGATACCGCCGCCGATCCGGCGAGCTTCCACGACCTATCCTATACTTTGGTCCGCGTCCTCGACGATGAAGGGCGTGCGGTCGGCCCATGGGACCCGCGACTCGACCCCGACACGCTGCGCACGATGCTGCGCGACATGGCGCTGGTGCGCGCATTCGACGAGCGCATGTTCCGCGCGCAGCGGCAGGGCAAGACCAGCTTCTACATGAAGTGCACCGGCGAAGAGGCGGTGGCGATTGCCGCCACCCATGCGCTGAGCCGCGACGACATGTGCTTCCCCAGCTATCGCCAGCAGGGCATCCTGATCGCGCGCGGATACAGCCTGGTTCAGATGATGAACCAGATCTATTCGAACAGCGGCGACAATCTGCAGGGCAAGCAGCTGCCGATCATGTACTCGTCCAAGGAGGACGGGTTCTTCTCGATCTCCGGCAACCTCGCCACGCAATATCCGCAGGCGGTGGGCTGGGCGATGGCGAGCGCGGCCAAGGGGGATACGCGCATCGCCGCAGTGTGGTGCGGTGAAGGCTCGACGGCGGAGGGCGACTTCCACTCGGCGATGACCTTTGCCACCGTCTACAAGGCGCCGGTCATCCTCAACGTCGTCAACAATCAATGGGCGATTTCGAGCTTCTCCGGCTTTGCCGGGGCCGAGGCGACGACCTTTGCCGCGCGGGCGATCGGCTATGGCATGGCCGGGCTGCGCGTCGACGGCAATGACGCGCTGGCGGTCTATGCGGCGACCCAGTGGGCGGCGGAGCGCGCGCGGACCAACCAGGGGCCGACGCTGATCGAGCATTTCACCTATCGCGCCGAGGGTCATTCGACCTCCGACGATCCGACGCAGTATCGCAGCGCGGGCGAGCCGGGCGCATGGCCGCTGGGCGACCCGGTCACGCGGCTGAAGGCGCACCTGATCGCATTGGGCGAATGGGACGAGGAGCGCCACGCGGCGATGGACCGCGAGGTCGCCGAACTCGTCAAGGCATCGCAGAAGGAGGCCGAGAAGAACGGCATCCTCGGCCATGGCCTGCACCAGCCGCTCGACACGCTGTTCGACGGGGTGTTCGAGGAGATGCCCTGGCATCTGCGCGAGCAGCGCCAGCAGATGCTGGACGAGGAAGAGGCGAGCGGCCGCCCATGGGCGAGGAAGGCATGAGCGACGTGATCGAAACCGCCGCCACCGGCGAAACCGGCGACATTGTGCGGATGAACATGATCCAGGCGATCAATTCCGCCATGGACGTGATGATGGCGCGCGATCCCGATGTGGTCGTGATGGGGGAGGATGTCGGCTATTTCGGCGGCGTGTTCCGCGCCACAGCCGGGTTGCAGGCCAAGTACGGCAAGACGCGCGTGTTCGACACGCCGATCACCGAATGCGGCATCATCGGCGTGGCGATCGGCATGGGTGCCTATGGCCTGCGCCCGGTGCCGGAGATCCAGTTCGCCGACTATATCTATCCCGCGCTCGACCAGCTGGTGAGCGAGGCGGCGCGGCTGCGCTACCGCTCGGCGGGGCAGTTCACCGCGCCGCTGACGGTGCGTTCGCCGTTCGGCGGCGGCATTTTCGGTGGCCAGACGCACAGCCAGAGCCCCGAGGGCATCTTTACCCATGTGTCGGGGGTGAAGACGGTGATCCCGTCGACCCCGTATGACGCCAAGGGGCTGTTGATCGCGTCGATCGAGGACAATGATCCGGTCATCTTCTTCGAACCCAAGCGCATCTATAACGGCCCGTTCAACGGCCATTGGGATCGCCCGGCCGAGAATTGGTCGAAGCATCCGGGCGGCGCGGTGCCCGAAGGCTATTACCGGATCGAGCTGGGCAAGGCGGCGATCGTGCGGCCGGGCACCGCGCTGACCGTGCTCGCCTATGGCACGATGGTGCATGTGGTGAAGGCGACGGTCGAGGAGATGGGCGTGGACGCCGAGATCATCGACCTGCGCACTCTGGTCCCGCTCGACATCGACACGATCGAGGAGTCGGTGAAGAAGACCGGGCGCTGCATGATCGTGCACGAAGCGACGCGCACCGGCGGGTTCGGCGCGGAGCTGTCGGCCCTGGTGCAGGAGCGGTGCTTCTATCACCTCGAGGCGCCGATCGAGCGCGTCACCGGGTTCGACACGCCCTATCCCCATTCGCTCGAATGGGCCTATTTCCCCGGGCCGGTCCGTATCGGACTGGCGCTCAAGAAACTCCTGAAGGACTGATCGGCATGGCGCGCTTTACGTTTCGTCTTCCGGATATTGGCGAAGGGATCGCCGAGGCCGAGATCGTCGCCTGGCACGTCAAGGTGGGCGACCGGATCGAGGAGGATCAGCAGGTCGCCGACATGATGACCGACAAGGCGACCGTGGAAATGGAATCGCCGGTGTCGGGCGTGGTGGTCGAGCTGGCCGGTGAGGTCGGCGACCAGGTCGCGATCGGCGCGTCGCTGATGGTCGTGGAGACCGACGCGGCGGTGGCGGAGGAAGCTCCGGCTCCGGCGGCTCCGGTTGCCGAGGCGGTCGAGGAACAGGTCGAGGCGGAAACGCCGGGGGTGCCGGAAGTGGTTGAGGCACCCGCTCCCCTCCCGCTTGCGGGAGGGGCTGGGGGAGGGCCTGTCCAAGCTACCCCGACCCCTGAAGAAACAAGCCCTCCCC
>NZ_LSJM01000373.1 GCF_001557215.1 Sphingomonas sp. CCH9-E2
GGCGAAGAGCATGTCGCGCATGTCCTGCGTCGGGGCGGTGGGGAGCGGGGTGAGCTTGGGGCTCACCGCCTTGGACCCGGTCTGGACCGCGCCGATGCGGACGCTGATCGGACGGCGGGTGATGGCGGGGCCGAGCGCGAGGAATTCGCCGCGCGCGAGGTCGCGGATCGTGTCGGCCTGACGCCGGTCCATGCCGAGCAGGTCGGCGGCGCGGGCCATGTCGATGTCGAGAAAGGTGCGGCCCATCAGGAAGTTCGACGCTTCGGCGGCGACATTCTTGGCGAGCTTGGCAAGGCGCTGGGTGGCGATGACCCCGGCGAGGCCGCGCTTGCGCCCGCGACACATGAGGTTGGTCATCGCGGCGAGCGAGGTGCGGCGGGCTTCTTCGGTTACCTCGCCAGCGGCGGCGGGGGCGAAGAGCTGGGCTTCGTCGACGACGGTGAGGACGGGATACCAATGCTCGCGCGGGGCATCGAACAGCGCGGAGAGGAAGGCAGCGGCGGCGCGCATCTGGCCGTCGATCTCCAGCCCCTCGAGGTTGAGGACCACCGACGCGCGGTGTTCGCGGACGCGCAGCGCAAGGCGCGCGAGTTCGGTGAGGCTGTATTCGGCGGCGTCTACAGCGATATGGCCGAAGGCTTCGGACAGGCTGACGAAATCGCCCTCGGGATCGACCACGACCTGCTGCACGTAACCGGCGCTGCCCTCGAGCAGGCGGCGCAGCAGATGCGACTTGCCCGAGCCCGAATTGCCCTGAACGAGCAGACGGGTGGCGAGCAACTCCTCCAGATCGACGGCAACCGGGTTGCCGCCGCTGTCGAGTCCCATGTCGATACGGGCGGTCATCGCTGGGGGCTTTGGCGTATGGCGGGGGGG
>NZ_LSJM01000374.1 GCF_001557215.1 Sphingomonas sp. CCH9-E2
GCGGTGAGGTGGCGGGCGTTGATCCGCTCCGCCGCAGCGGTCAGACCCGCCAGCACGAGCATGCCCAGCACGGTCACCACGCCCAGCCAGTAATGAACCAGGGTAAGAATGAGCAGGAAGAAGATGATCCAGGGCAGGTCGATCAGCGCGGGCGGCCCGGCGCTGGCGATGAAGCTGCGCAGCTGATCGAGATCGCGGGTCGGGCTGACCAGTTCCTTGGCGTCGGGGCGTTCGAGCGCGACGCGCCCCTCGATCTGCTGCACCCGCCCGATCAGGCTGTTGTCGAGTGATGCCGCGACATCCGCGAGCATGCGCGCGCGCATCACGTCGAACGCGCCGTAGAAGGCGAAGGCAATGATCACCATCAGGAACAGGCTGATCAGGGTCGCCTGATGCTGCCCCGGCAGCACCCGGTCATAGACGAGCATCAGATAGATCGACCCGGTCAGCATCAGGATGTTGACCATCGCGCTAAGCGCGACGATCCCCCACAACCCGCCGCGCACGCGCCGCAACGCATCGCGCAGTTCGGATTCGCCGAGGCGGCTTCGCAAATTCATCATCTCGCCACGCCAGTCCCCGGTCTGACCTCAGCAAATACAGGGGAATGGTGCCGGGGGGAAGCGTCCGTCATGCGCGCGCCGCCAGGGCGCGTTCGACCAGCGCCACGTCTTCGGGATTATTGACCTCCCAAAAGCCCGCAGGCGGGCGCGCCACTTCGACGAGCCGGATCGGGATGCCCTGTTCGAGGAAGCGCAGTTGCTCCAGCCCCTCGGCCAGCTCCAGCGGTCCCGGCGGCAGCGCGGCATAACGGCGCAACGCGTCGGGCGTGTAGGCGTAGAGGCCGAGATGGAGCTTCAGCCCCTCCCCGGGACCATAGGGTATGGGGCGTTTGGAGAAGTACAGCGCCTGACCGCTGTGATCCGCCACCACGGTCGTGCCACCGATCCGTCCCGCCGCATGCTCCGCGACCAGCAGCCCGCCGAGCATGGTATCGCACGCGATCCAGGGGGTGAGCACCGGCGCGGGCGCGGCGATCCATGCGTCGATCAGCGCATCGAGCGCGGCGCGCGGGATCAGCGGGGAATCGCCCTGCAGGTTGATCACCAGATCGGGGGCTTCATCCAGCCCTTCCAGCAACGCGGCACAACGCTCGGTGCCGTTGCGCAGATCGGTCGCGGTCATCGCGACCGCACCGGCAAAGCTGTGCACGACGTCGGCGATCCGGGGATCGTCTGTCGCGACCATGATTTGCGCGCGGTCCTGCACCGCCATCGCCGCTTCCCAGCTCCACTGGATCAGCGGCTTGGACACGCCGTCAGGACCGCAGAGCGGGGCGAGCGGCTTGCCCGGGAAACGCTGCGACGCATAGCGCGCGGGCACCACCACCAGCACGCGCGGCGGCGGCGCGTCAGAGGATGCCGGCACGCAGCAGATCCTGAATATGGACCAGACCGGTCGCGCGCCCGGCATCGACCACGAACAGGGTCGAAATCCGGTGCATGCGCATCAGGTCGAGCGCCTGCGAGACATCGGCTGCGGCGTCGATGGTGACCGGGTGCGGGGTCATCAACGCGCTGGCCGAACGCGTTGCCAGGTCCATCGCGTGCCGCCGGATATCGCCGTCGCTGATCGCCCCGACCAGCTGGCCCGCCGCGTCGGTGACGCCGACAATGCCCTGCCCCTTGGCGGTAATCTCCCGCACCACTTCGGCACCGCTTGCCTGGGCGGGAACCAGCGGCAATCGGTCGCCCCCGACCATGATCTGCGCCAGCGGACGCAGCCTGCGCCCGAGATCGCCACCGGGGTGCAGCGCGTGCATGTCGCTGCGCCGATGCCCGCGCAGCTGCGCGACGAGCAGGGCGAGCACGTCGCCCATCGCCATCGACACGATCGTCGATGCCATCGGCGCGGCATAGTCGCCGCCGCCCTCGTCGCACTGCGGGATCAGCAGGACATGATCGCAGAGCAACGCAAGCGGCGCATGGCTGGAGGCGGTGATCGCGACCGTCGCGGCGCGGAGATGACGGGCATGTTCTACCACGCGGACCAGTTCGCGGCTCGCCCCCGATGCGCTGAACGCCACCACGACATCCTCACCCCGGATTGCGCCGAGATCGCCGTGCAGAGCGTCGCCGGCATGCAGGAACTGCGCGGGAGCGTCGAGCGAGCATAGCGTCGCGGCAAGCTTGCGCGCGACGATCGCCGACTTGCCGATCCCGCTGGTGAGCACGCGCCCCTGACACGCGGCGATCCGCGCGGCGGCATCGATCACCGCGTCGTCGATGCTGTCGTCAAGTAGGGCGATCGCCCGCTGCTCGGCGCGCAACAGCCGGTGGGCGGCGGCGCGCAGATCACCGCCCGCGAGCGACGCTGTACGATCATGCATCAGGCCGAACCGCCGGAATGGGCAAGGGATACGCGAACATCGAACGGCCCCAATGGGTTGAGTCCGCAATCCATGCACCGGCACCGGAGCGAAGGCAATCGGCGCGCCTCCCGCCCTGCTCCGTTATCGGATCAAGACCAGCATCTGGTCTTCATGCGGCGGCGCGGACAGCACCGCTTCGCGCGTCGTCGCTACGACCACTTCGGGATCGAAATAGTCGATCCGGTGCAGGGCAAACCCATCGGCCAAGATCGTATCGAGAAAGCCCGCCGCGTCGGCGTAGCGCGCCGGAGTGAACTCCATGAACACCGTCAGCGGGCGGTTGCGACGCAGGACGCCTTCCAAGCCGCTCCAGACCTTGTCCTCCGCCCCCTCGGTATCGATCTTGATGAAGTCCGCATCGCGCAGCGCATCGAACGCGTCAGCGCGCTGGACGCGGACGCGGATTTCGCCGTCGCGGCCGATCGGCTGGCTGAAATGGGCGTTTTTGGGCTCGGTCGGGGGCACGAACATCACCGTGTCGCCCGGATCGTCGGCCAGAGCGACTTCATGGATCTGGGTAAAGGGGGCGAAGCCGTTGACATGCGCGCTACGCCGCGCGCGTTCGGCCATGCGCGGGTTGGGTTCGAACGCCACCACGCGGCCGCTTGGCCCGACCAAGTCGGCCATCACCATGGTGAAATAGCCGAGGTTGGCACCGATATCGACGGCGGTCATGCCCGGGCGGATGAAGCGGAGCATCGCTTCGGTCGTCCACATCTCCCAATAGCCGTCGAGCAGCAGGAAGGTCGACAGACCGACATCGCCGGTATCGACGAACATGCGATAGCGGCCGAGCACGCGGCACACCGCCATGTCGCCGCCGAGATAGGCGTTGCGGCACAGCGCGCGCACCGCCGCCTCGTTCAGGTGGCGTGGCGGAACGCGCAGCTGCCACAGGTCGAAATATTGGCCCGCCAGCTCAAGCGGCGACGCGATGCGTTCGGGAGCTGCGGGAGCGAAGGGTTCCGCGCGATCCCCCCGTGTCGCTGCGCTGGTCCCGGCTTGGTTGTCCATTGCCAACCAACCCGGAACGCGCCGCTTCGATCCATCACGCGCCGAACTTCACCCGACCGCCCGGGCGAAGGCGTCAGGCGATCAGATACCAGCCGATGTGCGGCTGCTCCCAGGCGCTCACGCCGCCGTCGCGCGCGACCGCGTGGTCGACGCCGACCAGATCGGCGAACTGGTCGCGGTCCAGCCCTTCCATCACCGGCACCTTGTCCTCCGCCGGTGCGGCGAGGATGAAATCGCTCTGCGACAGGCTCGCCCGCGCGACCCCGTTGATGACGATGAAATCGCCATTGCCAAGATCGATGGCGGTGGTGCCGCCATTTTCGTGCATCGAGTTGATCACCGTCTGCCACGTCAGCCCATAGGCGCTCAGATCGATGCGATCGGTGCCGACCGCGAAATCGGCGATCACGTCGCCACCCGTGCCGCGCGTGAAGACGAAGGTGTCCGCCCCCGCTTCACCGAACAAAACGTCATTGCCCGCGCCGCCGTTGAGGGTGTCGTTGCCCGCGCCACCCAGCAGCCAGTTGGCGCTCGCATTTCCGGTGATGCGGTTGCCGAGGTCATTGCCGACGCCGAACGGCGTGCTGCCGCCGAGCACGAGATTCTCGACATTGGCGTTGAGATAATAGCCCGCGCCGTTGATCGTGGCATAGACCGTATCGGTGCCGCCACCGACCGCCTCGAACGTCAGGTCATTGGGGGTGTCGACATAATAGCTGTCGTCACCCGACCCGCCGTCCATCCGGTCATAATCGCCAAGCCCCGAATCGCCGCGCAGGATATCGCTGCCCGCGCCACCGACGAGGATGTCGGTCGCGAAGTCGGAGCCGCCGATCAGCGTGTCGTCGCCGTCTTCACCGTACAGCGCATCGGCTTCGGTTCCGCCGTCCAGCGTGTCGTTGCCGATTCCGCCGACGAGATAGTCGATGCCCGCATCGCCGAACAGCTGGTCGATGCCGCTTTCGCCGAACAGCGAATCGTTGCCAGCACCGCCGCGCACAATATCGTCGCCCGCGCCGCCGATCAGCAGGTTGGAGCCGCCATTGCCCAGAAGCGTATTGGCGATGTCGTTGCCGACCCCGAAAATGTCGCCCGCACCCTCGGCCAGTGTCAGATTCTCGACATGCTGCCACAGATAGTAGTTGCTGGTCGAAATGACCGTGTCGGTGCCCTCGCCCGCGAACTCGAACACGATGTCGTCTTGGCGATCCACATAATAAGTATCGTCGCCCCGGTCGCCGTGCAGGCCATCGGCCCCCGTCCCGCCGTTGAGAATATTGTTGGACGCGTTGCCGATCATGAAATCATTGCCGCTGCCGCCGATCGCATTTTCGATCACCGAGCCGCGCGCGATCACGACATTGCCGCGCCCCAGGCCGATATTCGAAAACGCCTCTTCGCGCAGGTTGATCAGCTGGTTGGAGATGTTACCCGAATAGTCGAGCGTGTCGATCCCGCCATTGTCGATGATCGTATAGGCGACGTTGGGATACAGCGTCGCATTGTAGATGTCGCGACCGGCGTTGCTGTTATAGCCATAGGTGGTGTCGCCGGTGCGGGTGGTGGTCACCGTGCCATACATATTGGCCACGGCGATCGCATCGGCCGCCATCGGCGACAGCGTGAACTGGCGGGTATAGCCAAGCCCGGCAAAATAGCTGTTCTCGAGCGCGTCGAAATACGACATCACCGTCGTGATCCACGCATCGTTGAGATAGCTGGCGTCGGTCGCGTAGTCGGCGCTGCTGTTGTAGTTGCCGCCATGGCCAAGGCCCAGCGCATGGCCGATCTCATGCACATAGGTCTGGAACGAGTAGCTGTTGATCCCCGTGCCATAGGTGGTCAGCCAGGCGGTGCCGACATTGACGGTCGCACTCGACGTGACGCCGGCGCTGTTGAACGACGCATTGGCGAACGCGCCTTCCTGATTGTCGTCAAAGGTGATCTGCGCGTTGCCGGTCTGCTCGACGAAATTGATGCCGGTAAAGTCGGTCCAGAGTTGCAGCGCCGCGCGCGCCAGCGTCTGCCCGCTGGCCGTCAGTCCGGTGATATCGACGGTCAGCGTGCCACCCGGGGCCACCGCGAAATGGTGTGGCGTGGTCCAGTAGAGGGTGGTCAGCTGGTTCGCGATCTGGTCGTTGGTCCAAACGGTCAGCGGCGGGGCTTCACCAAAGCTCAGCGTGAAGCTGCCCTGGTCCTGTTCGCGCCAGGTGCCGACGTCGATATAATAGGTGCCGCTGGTAGTAGGAGTGAACACGAGGCGCGAATAGGTGCCAGCGCCGCCATCGTCATTCTCGCCCAGCGCGCCGCCATTGGAATCGCGCAACATCAACAACGTGTCGACGGTGCCTTGGCCCGACGTCTCGAACACATAGCGCGTGCCCGCGGTCAGCGTGACGGCATACCAGTCATGGTCGCCAAGTCCGTTGATCGTCACCGTCGTCGACCCGTTGAACGCGACGGTGCCGGTGGTGGTGCGGTTGTCTGCCACCGTATCCGATCCGTTCCACAGGCCGTTGCTGGCGAACAGGCTGTACGAGCCCGTCACGGTGCTGCTGAACCCGCTGACATCGACGAAATAGGTGCCGGTCGTGGTCGCGGTGAAGGTGATGTGCGACAACACATCCTGCCCGCCATCGTCATTGGTGACGATTACCCCGCCGCTCGCATCGCGCAGCCGAAGCAGCGTGTCGGTCGGATCCTGGGCGCCATTGGTCCAGAACGTGTAGGTCTGGCCGGCGGTCAGGGTGACGCGGTACCAGTCCTGGTCGCCGCCCGTATCGATCGCGCCGGCAACCGATCCCCCGAACACGACCGGGTCGGTCGAACTGGTGCCGCCGGGGGCATCCTCCGCCACCTCGACCGGCAGCAGGTCGTCATCGTCGAGCCGCGCCTTGGTGCAGGCCTCGCACATGCAGGCGGTCACCTCCGCGTGCTGCACCACCGCCGTGCCGATCGACCCGTCAAGCAGCGCGCCGCCGCCGAACCCGTCGACGATGCGCGAGAATCCGGCGAAGTTGCCGTCGGTGACGCCATCCACCATGGTCGAGATACCGTACACGCGCTGCCTCCCTCACTGGATGCCGACCGGCCGGACATCCTTGAAAAGGCGGTGCAAATCCCCGATCAGCGCTTCAGTCCGACAGCGCCGCCGCCCGGGCGACATCCCGCGCTAGCGAGCCGACAGAGTCAAGCCCCAAAGACCGGTCCGACGACGAAATCATGCGGGTTTCGATGGAACGCGCGCGTCCGCGCTCGATCACCGTCACATCCGCAGCCATCGTGTCCGCCCGCACGACACGCAGGGCGACCGTCATGCCGTCGCCGGACCGCTGCCCGACAGGGACCAGCGCATAGCGGCGCCCGGCGGCGGCAGAGAGTTGCTCGACAAAGCGCGTGCACACCGCATGTGCGTCGAGCCCCGCTTTCTCACCCCCCGCCACGGTGCAGGACAGCGACAGCGGCGCCCCGGCGGAACTTACCGACATGGCGAGCCAGACGATCCACGACATGCCGCTTCTCCCGCTACAACATTCATGCGCGGCACCCTGACCGCCGATCGATGAACAGGGGCTTTCGCGCGCATTCCCATTTTATCGCCGGAAACACAGCATATGGTCGATATTGTGCGGCTGGGCGAAGATCGCGTCGATCGTGATCGGCTGGATGCCCGCGACATAATCGATGATGTCGAGACTGAACCCCTCACCGATGATCTCCTCCAGAAACCCGCGCGGGTCGGGGTAGCGCGATACCGTGAATTCCATGAAGATCGTCAGCGGCTGGCCCCCGGCGAGGATGCCGGTCATGCCACGCCACACCTGTTGTTCGAACCCCTCGACATCGATCTTGATGAATTCGGCATTGCGTGCATCGGGAAAGCTGTCGAGCCGGCGCAGCGGGACGGCGTTGGAAATCCCCTCGCCCTCATAGGCGTGGACGCGGCCGCCGCCGGGCTGGTGCGTCATGACCTCCATCGTCACATAGCCCTCTTCGCTGCCAAGGGCGACATTGTGGACCGCGGCGAAGGACGCATAGCCGTTCATCTCGACGCTGCGCTGCGCGCGGGTTGCCATTGCCGGATTGGGCTCGAACGACAGCACCCGTCCCTCCGCCCCGGTCAGGTCGGCGAGGAGCAGCGAATAATAGCCGAGATTGGCACCGACATCGATGACGGTCGATCCGCGCCGGACGCTGCGCAGCATCGCTTCGGTCACCCACATTTCCCAGAAGCCGTCGAGCATCAGATGGCTGCTGATGCCGATATCGCGGGTATCGACGAGCATCTTGTAGCGACCGAGCACCCGGGCAAGCGCGGTATGGTCGCCGCAATAAGCGGTGCGACACAGCGCGCGGATCTCCGCCTCGTTGAAGGTGCGCGGATGCTGAAGCAGCCGCCAGATGTCGTAGATCGGTGTCGCGCTCATTCCGTCCCCGTCAGTTACCGCTCATGGCGCGCGCGGCGCCGAATTGTCCCGCCAGGCGTCCGATCAAAGCCCGCCACCGCGTCGGCGGCGGGGCCGATCCCTGCGCGGCCAGTTCCTGCGCCAGCGCCTCGACGCTGCACGGGGTGCCGGTGCGCGCACTGGCATAGACCGGATAGGCGATCAGCGCCGCTGCCACCAGTTCGGCCAGAGTTCGCCGCCGGGTCCGGCGTGCGATCGGGGCGCGGTCCTGCGTCAGGCCCCAGCCGGCATAGAAAGGCTGGCCGTGCACCACGACCTCCCGACCGCGCACCAGCGCCTCGAACCCGGTCAGCGAAGTGAGCACATGCACCGCGTCGGCGCGGTCGAGCAGGTCGGTCAGGCGGGCATCGGGCGCGACCAGATCGGCATGATCGAGCGCCGCGCGCTCACCTGTGCCGCCCGCGCGCAGGCCCGAAACCACATCGGGATGCGGCTTGTACACGATGAAGGCGTCGGGTTCCTCGGCACGGACGCGGGCGAGCAGGTCGATCATACCGGTCACCCCGGCATTGCCCAGCCGCACCGACTGGTCGGTCTCGACCTGGCCCGGTACGAGCACGACGCGCCGGTCGGTCGGCAGCGTCAGCGGCTCGCCGGACAGATTATATTTGGTCAGCCGGGCGCGGCGCAGCAGCGCGATCAGCGCCTCGGCACGCGCCAGCAGCGCGGCGTCGAACTCGGCGGCCTGAAGCAAATGTTCCAGATCGCTCGGCCCGGTCGGGTCGTAATGCGGGCGGCGACGATCCAGCGTCAGCGAACAGGGCTGAACCAGCGCCGCGCCCAGCCCCGCCGAGCGCAGAAACCCGTCCTCGATCCACCAGAGCGGAACGTCCGCCGCGCGCGCGGCCTGCTCCAGCCCCGGCGGCACCCGCGTCGCCCAGCAGCCGATCGCCCCGCCGCGTTGCCGCGCGATCGCGACGGCGCGCGCAGGGTCGCGGGCGATGGCCGGACCATGCGCATTGCGGAGCATCGACCGCACCCGCCTTCGCTTCCATGGGGTGATTCCGATCAGGCAGGCCAGACTATCGGGCTGCGCCACCGCACTCATCGCGTCAGCAGATCGACGGTGATCGCCGGGGTCACCAGCGTGTTGAGCAGCTGCACCAGCTTGCCGAACTGGACCGAGCGCGCATTGGCGACCAGCAGCACATCCTTTTCGCGCATCGCAAAGCGCTGCGACAGGAAATAGCTGCGTGGGTCGAGCAGGTTGAGGCGGTAGATCACCGGCTTCGACGCGCCATCGGGCCCGGCTTCGTAGCGGAAGACAAACACGCCTGTCGCATCGGCGCGATCATCGGCCAGCCCGCCGGAGCGCGCGATTGCCTCGGCCAGCGTCAGGGTGTCGCTGTCGAACGCCAGCTCCGCGACGTTCCGCGCCGAGCCGAGCACGGTGAGCGAGCGCACGCTGCGGATCAGCTGAACATGATCGCCGGGGGCGAGCCGGACATTGGCCGGGCTGTCGACGCGCAGCTGATCGAGCCGGATTTCCGCCGCCTGGCCACCGCGCACCAGCCGCACGCGCGTATCGGCCGGCCGATTGGCAGGCCCACCCGCCTGCGCGATCAGGTCG
>NZ_LSJM01000375.1 GCF_001557215.1 Sphingomonas sp. CCH9-E2
CGGACAAGCCGATGAAGGTGACGGCGAAGGTCGAGCTGTCGCCCAAGGTGGCGGTTGGCCGCGACCTGACGGTCGAGATCCCGGCGGGTGGCGCAGTGCCGATCGCGTGGAACCTGACCGCGCCCAAGGGCTTCGACAAGCTGCAATGGAAGGTCAGTGCGCGCGACGAGTCGGGCAAGGCGGTCGATGCGGTGACGGTGACGCAGGACATCGCGCCGGCGGTGCCGGTCGAAACCTGGGCCGCGACGCTTGCCCGTGTGGGCGAGGGCGGACCGATTTCGATTGCGCCGCCTGCCGGCGCGCTTCCGGGTGTCGGCAGCGTGACGGTGCGGCTGAGCGAGACCTTGGTCCCGCCGTTGCAGGGCGTACGCGATTATATGGCGGCCTATCCCTATGGCTGTTTCGAGCAGCGCACGTCGCAGGCGGTGGTGCTGGGCGATATGGGCGCGTGGAACCGGCTGGCGGGCGAGATGCCGGTCTATCTCGATCGCGACGGGCTGCTGCGATACTTCCCGTCGGAAGCGATGCACGGGTCGGAGGCGCTGACCAGCTATATCCTGTCGATCACGGCGGAGGCAGGGTTGCCGATCCCCGAAGCGTCGCGCGGGCGCATGATCGAGGCGCTGAAGGCGGTGCTCGACGGGCGGTTGCGGCACGACGATTATGGCGATGTACGGCTGCAAAAGGTCGCGGCGTTCGCGGCGCTGGCGCGGCAGGGCGCGGCGAATGCGGGGATGCTGGGGCAGCTCGGCATCACGCCTGCGGACATGCCGACATCGACGCTGGCCGATTATCTCGCGGCGCTGGGCCGCGTGCCCGGCCTTGCCAATGGTGCGCAGCTGCGCGCGGCGGCGGAGGGCGTGCTCAAGACGCGGCTGGTGTATGAAGGCACGCGGATCGACCTGAGCGACAAGGGCAATACGCCGTGGTGGCTGATGGCGTCGGGCGATGAATCGGTGCTCAAGGCGCTGGTCGCGACGCTGGGCCGTCCGGCATTCCAGGGCGAGGGGCCGAAGATGATGGTCGGCGCGGCGCTGCGCCAGCAACGCGGCCATTGGGACACGACCACCGCGAATGCATGGGGCGTCATCGCCGCGCGCAAGTTCGAGGGCGTCTATCCGGCGGCGCAGGTGGCCGGGATCACGACGGCGACGATCGGCACGCAGAGTGTGACGCGCAGCTGGCCACTGGCCGAGGCGCAGCGCAGCCTGTTGTTCGCGCTGCCCGCACGGCAGACGCCGCTGGTGCTCGCGCAGTCGGGCGGGGCGGGGCCGTGGGCGAG
>NZ_LSJM01000376.1 GCF_001557215.1 Sphingomonas sp. CCH9-E2
GGCGGGATCACGTTCGAGATCGCGACCGGAGGCGGCGGCGACGGAACCTGAACTACCGGCTTTTGCACCACGACGGTGGTCGGGGGCGGCGGAACCGGAGAATCCGGCGGCGGCGGCGGAGGCACTTCCTCGGGCGGAGGTGGCGGCTCCTGGACCTCGAAGACTTCCATCTCCTCGGCCTTTTCCTTGATATATTTGTAGGCGAGCCCGGTCACGAACACGTACCCGAGAGCGGCAAGGATGACCGAGACGACCACGATCGCCACGACCCGACTGCCTCCTACATCACGATCTGCGTAGGCCATTCAGCAACTAAACTCCTTCATTCGCCGCGCCGTTGCCCGGCACCCTGGCATCATTGTCGGCGTGGCTCTCCCGGTCGGGCAATCGTAAGACCGACCGGCGGCGGCGCGAGTCCTATCGCGGCGGTTTGCGTGACGCAAACGCTTTGTCAGACGTAATAAACGTATAATCCGCACGTGGCAGAAATATTTCTGTATGCGTGTGGGACATTCACGTAGAATGAACGGCATGTTCCGTATCCGTATCGTATCGCTTTGTGCCGCATTTTTCGCGGCTTCCCCGGTGCTGCTGCCGCCCGCCGCGGCGCAGCTTGTCGCCGAATCCGGGGTGGTGCTCCCCCCCTATGCCCAGATTGCCGACCGCGTGGTCGGCGCCCCGGCGATCCTCGACGCGCGGATTCGCAGTGCCACGCGAATCAAGGGGGCGGAGGCCGCCAATGTCGCGCCGGGGCATCAGCGTTTCTATGTCGAGGCCGATGTGCTGGCGCTGATTCGCGCCGATGCGCCGTTGCCGACCCGCGTCGGCTATGTCGTCGATGTCCCGCTCGACGCGCGCGGACGGGCACCCAAGCTGAACAAGCGCCGCGTGCTGCTCTTCGCGCGCCCGGTCTCCGGTCAGGCGACCATGATCCAGCTGACCACGCTGGACGGACAGCGCGACTGGAGCGCCGAGCTGGACGCACTGATCCGTCGCATCGCCCGCGAGGTGGTCGCCCCGGATGCGCCGCCGGCGATCACCGGGCTCGGCAACGCATTCCATGTGCCGGGGTCGCTGCCGGGCGAGGGCGAGACGCAGATTTTCGTGCAGACCGCCAATGGTGCGCCGATCTCGCTGTCGATCCTGCGCCGTCCGGGGGAGCAGAAGCGCTGGGCGGTGGCGCTGGGTGAGATCGTCGACGATGCCGCCGCCGCGCCGGCGCGCGACACGCTGCTGTGGTATCGCTTGGCCTGTGGCCTGCCGCGCGCCCTGCCCGCGACGAGCCTGGCCGATGCGGAGCCGGAGAATGCGGCAGCAGCGCGCGAGGATTACCGCTTCGTGCTGGAACAGCTGGGGCCGTGCAAGCGGTGAAGTCGGCGCGCCTCCTCTGAATCCTCCCCCGCCAGGGGGAGGTGTCAGCGCAGCTGACGGAGGGGGAGGAAACGATGAGCATGGGGGGCGAGCGCATCGCCGCCCTCCCCCTCCGTCGCCTTCGGCGCCACCTCCCCCTGGCGGGGGAGGATT
>NZ_LSJM01000004.1 GCF_001557215.1 Sphingomonas sp. CCH9-E2
CCCGCACAGTCCCCGCCCGCAGCGCGAACAGCAAGAGCGCCCCCGCCGATATAGAGCGCGAGCAGCACGAGGATGAACGATCCGCGCGTCGGATCGACCGCGAACGCGTGCACGCTGGTCAGAATGCCCGAGCGGACCAGGAACGTGCCCAGCATCGACATCGAGAATGCGACCACCGCCAGCATCAGCGTCCAGGCGCGCAAGCCGTCGCGCGCTGCCAGCACATTGACCGAATGGAGCAAAGCCGTCGCGGCGAGCCACGGCATCAGCGAGGCATTCTCGACCGGATCCCAGAACCACCAGCCGCCCCAGCCCAGTTCATAATAGGCCCAATAGCTGCCTGCGGTGATACCGATCGTTAGGAACACCCATGCCGCGAGCACCCAAGGCCGCATCGCGCGCGCAAAGGCCGGACCGACCACGCCGGTCACCATCGCGCCGACCGCAAAGGAAAAGGCGACCGACAGCCCGACATAGCCGAAATAGAGCGTGGGCGGGTGGAAAGCGAGACCGGGATCCTGCAGCAACGGGTTGAGCCCCAGCCCGTCCACCGCCGCCGGATCGAGCCGCGCAAACGGGTTCGAAGCGATCAGCAGAAATGCATAGAAGCCGAGCGCGATCGCCGCCTGCGCCCCCAATGTCGCGGTCAGCGTCGCACGGTCGAGCTGGCGCTCCAGCAGCGCAATCGCCCCGCCCGACAGCGCGAGCACCGTGACCCACAGCAGCATCGAGCCTTCATGGTTCCCCCATGTGCCGGCGATCTTGTACAGCATCGGCTTGGCCGAATGGCTGTTCTGCGCGACCAGCAACACCGACATGTCCGACCGGACGAAGAGGGTGATCAGCAGCGCGAACGACAAGGCGGCAAGCAGCCCCTGGACGATCGCCACCGGGCGCACTGCCGCGATCAGGTCGCCGCTCGACGCGCCCGCCTGCATCCGCAGCCCCAGCCCCGCCGCAAGCAGCTGGAGCAACGCCAATGCCGCCGCGAACCACAATGCCGCCAGACCGGCCTCGGCAATCATCGCGTCATGTTCCCCGGGGGCGGCATCTTGTCGGCAATCTCGGGCGGCATGTAGCGCTCGTCATGCTTGGCGAGCAGATTGTCGGCGGTGAAGCTGCCGTCCGGCTCGAACTTGCCTTCTGCGACCACGCCGGAATTTTCCTTGAACAGGTCCGGTGCCACGCCGGTGAAGCGCACTGGCACCGTCCCGCCACTGTCTGTGACGATGAAGGTGATGGTGACCCCGTCGGCCAGCTTCTTGATGCTGCCCGCCTGCACCATCCCGCCCAGCCGCACCGCGCGGCCCGGCTCGGGGTTCTTCGTCGCAAGGTCGCTGGGCGTATAGAAGAACGCCGCCTCGTCGCGCAGCGCCGACAACGCCAAGCCGCTTGCCCCGCCGATGGCCGCGAGCGCGAGCAGGCCGAGCATCAGCCGCTGGTGCTTCGCCTTCACCGCCGGTCCCTCAATGCGTCCGCAGCCGCCTCCGCCCGCCGCATCGCGCGCCAGCTCAGCAGCGACAGCCCGCCAATCCCTGCAAGGACGGCCGCATAGGCGGCGACGATGAATGGCCAGTGGTTCATGCTGCTAGTCTCCGCATCCGCGCCTCGACCCGCTGCTCCGCCAGAACGGCGCGCATCCGCATCAGCACGATCCCGCCAAACAGCAGCGAAAAGCCGGGCAACGTCAGCAACAGCGGCCACAGCATCGAATCATCGATGGTCGACTTGGTGAGCGTCAGGCTCTGCCCCTGATGCAGCGTGTTCCACCACACCACCGAATAGCGGATGATCGGTAGCAACACCGTCCCCGCGATCCCGAACAGCGCCGGAATGCGCCCGTCCCCGCCCCGCTCGCGATCCGCGCGCTCCAGCGCGATCCACGCGATATAGATGAAGAACAGCAGCAGCATTGATGTCAGCCGCCCGTCCCATTGCCACCAGGTGCCCCAGGTCGGCCGACCCCAGATCGATCCGGTGATCAGGCACAGCGCCGCAAACACCGCCCCCACCGGCGCCGTCGCCCGCGCGGCAAGCGCCGCCAGCGGGTGTCGCCACACGAGATAGGCAAAGCACGCGACCGCGAGCGCGCTCCACCCGCCCATACCCAGCCACGCGCTCGGCACGTGGATGTACAGGATGCGGACGCTTTCCTTCTGGAGATAGTCCGGCGGGGTCTGCGTGAGGCCGCCCCAGGCGCCGACAAGCGTCAGCAGCAGCCCGCTCCAGAACAGGATGGGCGTCAGCGGGCGCGCGATCTTGAGGAAGCGCGTGGGGTTGGCGAGTGCGTGGATCACGGCGTTTCGCCGCTCTTAAGCGGATTCGCCGACAAGTCCAAATGCGATGTGCGGGCCGGGCCGCAGGATCAGGCGATCAGCGCCTCGAACTCGTCCTCGCTCAGCGGGATCTGGAACTCGAGGCCCGCCTCGAAATCGTTCGACCACACGACGCGCGCCGCCCAATGGCCGACTTGCGGCAGCGTCAGCCAGATTACCGAATCGCGGCGCAGCTCCGAATAGGTCTCGATCTTCGCACCATGGGTGGACAGATCGACCACCTTGCACAGCGCGCGATCCAGTCCGCCGCGCCCGACCTTGGCGTCGAGCGACACGGGCGCTCGCGGTGCGCGGCGGCGGCCCAGCACTGCCGGTTCGAACTCTGCGGTAAAACTACGCTTGCCGGTGAAAACCATAGGCGCAACCTAGTCCACGATGGCTAAAGCCCCGTTAACGGCTTGCCGGAACGCAAACGGCCCGCCCCGGGGTACCGGGACGGGCCGTGTATCGGGTTCAGCCGGGCGAGACGCCCGCGCCGCTCACTTCTTGGAGAGCGAGAGACCACCAAAACGCTTGTTGAAGCGCGCGACCTGACCGCCGCTGTCGAGCATCTGGCCGCGACCGCCGGTCCATGCCGGGTGCGCCAGCGGATCGATTTCCAGCTGCATCAGATCGCCTTCCTTGCCCCAGGTCGAACGCGTCTCATAGACGGTGCCGTCGGTCATCTGGACCTTGATCATGTGGTAATCGGGGTGCGTATCGGGCTTCACGTGTCTGTTCCTTGAGTTTGCGCGCCGGTTTCCGACCGGCAACAAGAAGGCGCGGCCCCTAACAGAGGAACCGCTCTACTGCAAGCGTCACCCTCACCCTTCCCACCGCCTTCGGCGGCGGGATGATCGGGTCGGCCATGCCCCGCATGGTCTGGACAGCGCGGGGCGCTGTCCACCCGATCATTCCCTCTCCCATCCGGAGAGGGAGGGAGGCGCGAAGCGCCGGAAGGGTGAGGGTGACCGCTGCTATGTACTCGGCGGATCGGCGATCATCGCGGTAAACTCGCACTCGGTCGCGAGGTCATCCCCCAAGTACGCCTTGCCCGCAAATTTGCAGATGCGCGCACGCTTCTGGACAAACTCGACCTCCAGCCGCAGCAGCACGCCCGGCTCGACCGGCTTGCGGAACTTCACACCGTCGATCGACATGAAATAGACGAGCTTGCCGCTGCCGGCGAGGCCGAGGCTCTCGACCGCCAGCACACCCGCCGCCTGCGCCAGTGCCTCCACCTGGAGGACACCGGGCATGATCGGCCTTCCCGGGAAATGCCCCTGGAAGAACTCTTCGTTGATCGACACCGCCTTGATCGCGACGATCCGTTCGTCGGGGATCAGCTGCTCGACCCGGTCGACCAGCAGCATCGGATACCGATGCGGCAGTGCCGCCATCACCCGCGTCACATCGAGCGGGCCAATGGCGGCCTTTCCTTCGGCGGCTTCGCTCACCGGCCGGTGGGTGCCGGCTGGGTCGGCTGCGCTGCGGGTGCCTGCTGCTGCTGCGGCGGCGGCGGAGCGACGGTCTGCACGCTCGGCAGCTGCTGGTTGAGTGCCGCGAGCACCGCATCGGTGATGTCGATGTTGGTCGCCGAATACAGCGTCGCGTTCTTGGCCAGCGCGATATGCGCACCGCGCTGCTGCGAAATCTGCTCGATCACCGGCATCATCCGCTGCTCAACCTGCTGGTTCACATATTGCACGTTGCGCTGGAAGGTCTGCTGGCGCTCGGCAAACTGCTGCTGCGCGGTCTGCTGGCGCTGCTGGAACGCCTGGATGCGCGCGGTGAGCGCGGCGTCCGGCTTGCCATTGGCAGCCTTCAGCGCAGCCTGAAGCGCGGCTTCCTCTGTCTGGAGCGGGGCGCCTTGCTGCTGGGCGAACTGCACCAGCTGCGTGCGCTGTGCCTGCAGCTGCTGCGCCGCGGCGGTGCATGCGGTGCAGCTGGTCATCACGCGGTCCGTATCCACAATCGCGACCTTGGTGTCGATCAGCGCCTGCGCGGCAGCCGCTCCGGCGCCAAAGGTGGCACCCGCGACCGCAATCGCGGCGAAAAGGGTTTTGGTGTTACGCATCAGAAGGCAGTCCCTACGTTGAATGTGAAGAGCTTGGTGTCGTCACCCTTCTGGGTGAGGAAGGCATGGGCGAGGTCGAGCCGGAGCGGACCGAATGGCGAATTCCAGTTCACGCCGATACCGACCGACAGACGCGGCTTGGGCGAATTGCCGAGGAAGTTCTCGATGAACGGATCGGTCGTGATGTTGTAAACCGAGTTGACCGAGGTGCCCGAGCAGGATCCGCCAAGCGTGGAGGAATAACCGATCGAACAGGTCGTCAGCTGACCCGGCGCGACCGAATCGGTGAGCGGCACGGCGAACAGCGCGCGCCCTTCAGAATCGAACTGCGGCGTCTGGATCGGCAGCAGCGACGGCGATCCGTCGGCGTTGAACAGCAGATTGCCCGACCCGTCCCGGGCCTGGGTGAAGCTCGCGGTCTTGTTCGGTTCGCGCACGCCCCAGTTCGCACCGGCCATGAAGAAGATCGACGGACGGATGCCCATCTCACGCGCACCGGCACCCAGCGGAATCTCCAGCTCGAGCTTGCCGAGATAATAGGCGCGGCCACCGATCGCGTCGTCGAAAATCTGTTCGTCGTTCGTGATCAGCGCCTGATTCCCGCCAGCCACGCTGCCGGTATAGCTGACGCGCTGGATACGCGGGCCGACGCCGCGGATGTCGAACCCGCGGAACTGCGGCTCGCCCAGGAAGAAGCGGTCGGTGATGCGGACCGGATCGACGCCAGGTGCGGCATCTTCCAGGCTGTGAATATAGCCGCCCTCAAGCCCGGCCGAGAAGATGAACCCGCTGCCAATATTCCAGTATTTGTCGCCATCGAAGCGACCGCGCAGATACTTCACATCGCCGCCCAGACCGGCAAAGTCAGTGCCCAGCACCAGCCGCTGGCCGCGCGTCGGACGCAGACGGCTGTTCAGGCTGTCATAGATCAGCGACAGGCCGAGCGACGAGGTCCAGCGCTTGCCCAGCGCCTCGCACAGATAGCGGCCGGCCTTGAGCGGATCGCACGCACCGTTGGTGAAGAAGGTATTCTCGTCCAGCGTCACCGAATCATGCGTCAGCGAATAACGGCCCGACAGGGTCCAATATTCGGTCAACGGCACGCCCAGCACGATCTGACCACCGGTCGACACCTGCTGATAAGTCGTGCGGCGGTCGGTGCCGAGATAGTTGAACGAATTATAGTCGCGGCGGAAGATCGTGCCGCCCAGCGCGACATTCTGATCGAACAGATAGGGCTCGGTAAAGCCCACCTCGACTGACTTCGAATAGCTGGAATAATCGGCCGACAGGCGCAGATCCTGCCCCTTGCCACGGAAGTTGCGCTGACGGACCGAGCCCTGGAAGATGAAGCGCTCAAGGCTGGAGAAGCCCGCCGACAGCGTCAGCTCGCCGGTCGACTTCTCCTCGACATTGGCGGTCAGGATGACGCGGTCGGGTGCCGAGCCTTCCTTCTGCTCAATCTCGAACTTTTCGTTGAAATAGCCGAGCGAGTTGATGCGGTCCTGCGACCGCTTGACCAGGAAGGTGTTGAACGCGTCACCCTCGGCCAGACGCATTTCGCGGCGGATCACCTTGTCCTGCGTCTGGGTGTTGCCGGTGATGTCGATCCGCTCGACATAGGTGCGGCGCGCTTCGGCGATGTTGAAGTTGATCGTCATCGTCAACTTCTCGCGGTCGCGATTGAAGTCGGGGCTGACGTTGGCAAAGGCGTAGCCGAACGCGCCCGCCGTCTCCGACAGCTGATCGATCGTGTCCTCGACCAGCTTGGCGTTGTACCAGTCACCTTCCTTCATCGCGAGGCCCTTGGCGAGCTGCGCATCGTCGAAGTCGCGAATGTTGCTGTCGACCGTGACCTTGCCGAATTTGTAGCGCGGTCCTTCCTCGATCACATAGGTGATGATGAAGTCGCGCTTGTCCGGAGTCAGCTCCGCCACCGCCGAAACAACGCGGAAATCGGCATAGCCCTGCGTCAGGTAGAATTGGCGCAGCTTCTGCTGGTCATAAGCCAGGCGGTCCTGATCATAGCTCGTGTTCGAGCTCATGATGCTGGTCAGGCGCGCCTGCTTGGTCGCCATCTCGCCGCGCAGCTTGCCGTCGCTGAACTGCTCGTTGCCGATGATGTTGATCTGGCGGACCTTGGACTTGGGCCCTTCGCGCACCTCGAACACGATATCGACGCGATTCTGGTCGAGGCTGACCATCTTCGGCTCGACCGTCGCGGCGAAGCGGCCCTGACGGCGATACAGCTCGATGATCCGCGCCACGTCCGCGCGCACCGCGGTGCGGGTGAACATCTGGCGCGGGGCGAGCTTGATTTCCTTGACGATCTTGTCGTCCTTCAGGCGCTTGTTGCCCTCCAGGATGACGCGGTTGATCACCGGGTTCTCACGCACCCGCAGCACGATATCGCCCGATTCGACACCCTCGATCGTCACGTCGGCGAGCAGCTCGCTCGCCAGCACGTCGCGGATCGCCTGGTCGAGGCTCTCGGTGGTGTAGCTCTGGCCGACCCGCAGCCGGGTGTAGGACAGCACCGTCTCCGGCTCCAGCCGCTGCGTGCCCTCGACCCGCAGCGAGCGGATCGTGCGCGTCTCCGCCGCGACCGTCGGAGCGGGCTGCTGCGCGGCAGGCGCGGGCGCGGGTGCCGGGGCCTGCTGGGCCTGAGCGGCGGTGGCGAGCGCGAACCAGGTCGTGCCCGTCAACAGGACCGCGGAGGCGCGCACGCCGAATTTCGTAACCTTGAGTGCCGTCACCATCCCACCCCAGTCGGATCCAAGAGATATTGGTCGGAAGCCTGCGTCCATATGCACGCCCTGCCCCAACCGGTTCAGCCGATCAACCCGGCCAGGCTTTTCCACACGCCAAATGCGCCCAGATCGTTGAATGTCACCAGCAGCATCAATGCCAGTATCGCCATCATTCCGCCGCGAAACGCCCATTCCATCACCTCAGGCTCGACGGGTTTCCGGCGCACCGCTTCGACGGCATAGAACAGAAGATGGCCGCCATCCAGCACCGGGACTGGCAACAGGTTGATGAATCCGAGATTAATCGAGATGAGCGCGGCCATGATGATGAACTGCTCGAAGCCGAGCGAGAGCATCTCGCCGGAAACCTTGGCGATTCGCAGCGGGCCGCCCAGCTCGCTGACCGGCACCCGGCCCATGATCAGCTGACCCAGGCCATCGATCATCGTCCCGACCAGAGACACGGTGCGGTTGAACCCGACGATCGGCGCCTGCCACAGCGAAACCGGCGTCCGCACGATCTCGTCGCTCGGCGCGATGCCCAGAATGCCGCGGCTCGTTTCGTTGCCGAAGCGGTCCTTTTCTACGCGCCGGCCGATCACCGCCTCTGTGCTCGCCGGCTGCCCGTCGCGGATGTAGTCGATCTGCACCTTCATCCCCGCGCGCAGCGAGGTGAAGCGCATCATGTCCTCGAAGGTTTCGACCTGACGCCCGCCAATTGCGACGAAGCGGTCGCCCGGCTTGAGGCCCGCTGCCGCAGCCGGGGTCCCCGGCTGGATCGGCCCGGCCACGGCGGGCATCTTCGCCTCGCCATAGGCAAGGGCGAACGCGCCGAGAATCGCGATCGCGACCAGAAAATTGGTGATCGGCCCCGCCGCGACCACGATGGCGCGCTGCCACAGGGGCTTGGCCTGGAAGGTCTGCACACGCTCCGCCGCCGGCAGCGCCAGCCATTCAGGGCTCGGCTGACCTGCCGGGTTCATGTCGCCGGCAAACTTGACGTATCCGCCGAGCGGCAGCCACCCGAACTTCCACCGCGTCCCGCGCTTGTCAGTGAAGCCCGCGACCTCCTGCCCGAAACCGATCGAGAACGCCTCGGCCTTGATCCCGAAATAGCGACCGGCCGCGTAATGACCCAGTTCGTGCACGAACACGAGCGGCCCGATGATCAGGATGAAGGCGATCAGGTAGAGGAAGAAGCCGGGATTTTCGGTCAAGCGACGCTGTCCTTCACACGCTCACCCGCCAACATCCGCGCCTCCGCGTCGATCGCCAAAACCTGATCGAGCGTGTCCGGCGCGGCCGGGTCGTAGCGGTTGAGGGTATCTGCAACGATTGCGGCAATTTCAAGAAAGCCGATCTGCCCCTTCAGGAACGCCGCGACCGCGACTTCGTTCGCGGCGTTGAGGATCGCCGGAAGCCCTCCGCCCGCCGCCAGTGCTTCACGCGCGAGCTTGAGGCATGGGAAGCGCTCATAATCCGGTGCCTCGAAATCGAGCCGCCCGATGGTGGCCAGATCAAGGCGCTGGCACGGAGTTTCCATCCGCCGCGGCCATGCCAGCGCATGTGCGATCGGCACGCGCATGTCGGGCGAGCCGAGCTGCGCGAGCACCGACCCGTCGACATATTCGACCATCGAATGGATCACCGACTGGCGGTGGACGATCACGTCGAGCTGCTCAACCGACACCGGGAACAGGTGGAACGCCTCGATCAGCTCCAGCCCCTTGTTCATCATCGTCGCCGAATCGACGCTGATCTTGGCCCCCATCGACCAATTGGGGTGCGCCACCGCCTGCGCGGGGGTGATTGCGCGCATTTCGTCCAGCGTCCGCTCGCGGAACGGTCCACCGCTCGCGGTCAGGATGATGCGTGCGATGCGATCGGTGTTCTGCGTCTCAAGGCACTGGAATACGGCATTATGTTCCGAATCGACCGGCAGCAGCGTCGCGCCGGTCGCGGCGGCGGCCTGCATCATCACGTCGCCGGCGGAGACCAGCGATTCCTTGTTGGCCAGCGCGACCGCCTGCCCGCCCTCCAGCGCGGCCAGCACCGACTTCAGCCCCGCCGTCCCGACAATCGCCGCCATCGTCCAGTCTGCGCCCATCCGCGCAGCGTCGCATACCGCGTCGGCACCGGACGCGACCGCAATGCCCGTCCCCGCCAGCGCATCG
Source organism: Sphingomonas sp. CCH9-E2 (assembly GCF_001557215.1). GTDB lineage: Bacteria > Pseudomonadota > Alphaproteobacteria > Sphingomonadales > Sphingomonadaceae > Sphingomonas. The sequence goes on from NZ_LSJM01000004.1 coordinate 9,317, forward strand.
GCCAACGCCTGATGACAGGTCGGATCGGCGACCACCGCCAGCTTCGCCGACACGCGCTTCGCCGCCGCCGCCAGCTTGGCGACATCGCAATTGGCGGTCAGCGCGACGACTTCAAACGCTGCGGGGTCGCGCTCGATCAGGTCGAGCGTCGACGTGCCCACCGATCCGGTCGCACCCAATATCGTTACGCGTTTCATCAATATCCCTGAATCACGACCAGCAGCGCGGCGACCGGCGCAACCGGCACCAGTCCGTCGAGGCGGTCGAGCACCCCGCCATGGCCTGGCAAGACCGTCCCCGAATCCTTCACCCCCGCGCGCCGCTTGAGGTGACTTTCATACAAATCTCCCGCCTGTGCCAGCACCGCGAGCAGCGGGGTCGCCAGCGCCAGCATCAGCGGCAGGCCCCAATGCGTCAGCAGCAGCGCAAAGCCGGTCGCCGCGATCACCCCGCCGATCAGCCCGGCCCAGGTCTTGTTCGGGCTCACCGCCGGCATCAGCTTGGGCCCTCCGATCGCGCGCCCCGCGAAATACGCCCCGATGTCGCACGCCCACACCAATGCCATGGCCCAGAAGGCCAGCAACCGCCCGCCCTCATGCTCGCGCAGATACAGCAAAGCGAGCACCGGCAGCCCGATATAGATCGCCCCCGCGCCCAGCGCGCCGCTGCGCGTTACGATGGCGAGAAAGAAAAACGCCGCAAAGATCAGCCCCAGCGCCAGAAAGCCCGGGCCGGCGGCCAGCGGCGACAGCATCGCCAGCGGCACCATCAGCGCATATTGCGCCAGCTTGCGCTGCCCGGCATCCGCGCCATGCAGCCCGCCCCATTCATGGATCATCGCCAGCGCGCCGAGCGTCACCAGCAGCCAGAAGGCAAATCCCCCGAACCACAAGGCCGCCGCCGCGATGACCACCAGGGCAGCACCCACTGCGGCCCGCGTGCCCAGATCGGCATTCTTGCGAGGGGGGACGTCGGTCACAGACCGCCGAACCGGCGATGCCGCCGCCCGAACTGCGCAATCGCATCGGCCAGGGCTTCACCGTCGAAATCCGGCCACAGCGTGTCGACGAACAGCAATTCCGCGTACGCCGCCTGCCACAGCAGGAAATTGGACAGCCTTTGCTCCCCCGATGTGCGGATCAGCAGGTCGAGCGGCGGCAGGCCATGCGTGGTCAGCGCGTCGCTGAACATCGCCTCGTCGATCGCCTCGGGAGCAACCTCGCCCGCCTTGGCCGCGCTCGCCAATCGCCGCGCGGCCGCCACGATCTCGGCCTGCGCGCCATAGTTGAGCGCGATCACCAGCGTCGCACCGGTGTTGACCGCCGTCTTCGCGATCGCATCGTCGATCATCGCCACCAGATCGTCCGACAGCGCACGATAATCGCCGATCACGCGCAGCCGCACATTCTCGGCGACCAGATCCCTCAGCTCATTCTTGAGGAAATGGCGCAGCAACCCCATCAGGTCGCGCACCTCCTCTTCCGGCCGCCGCCAATTCTCGGAGGAGAAGGCATAGAGGGTGAGCACCTCGACCCCCTGCTCGCGCGCCGCCTTCGACACGCGGCGCACGGCCTCGACGCCCTGCTTGTGCCCGGCAAGGCGCGGCAACCGCCGGGCCTTCGCCCAGCGGCCATTGCCGTCCATGATGATGGCGACATGGCGGGGGATCGTTGCCTCGTCACCCGGATACGCAAGGAGGGGTTCGGTCACATCGATCGTCCCGATGGAGCGACCGGCCGGTCATGCCCCCGGCATGACCTGAGCCGCAGTTGCGGCTCGCCGGTCACTTCCCCAGAATTTCCTTTTCCTTCGCCGTCGCCGCAGCGTCGATCTCCGCGATCGTCGCGTCGGTCAGCTTCTGGACGTCGGCTTCATGGCGCTTGCGGTCATCCTCGCCGAATTCGCCCTTCTTCTCGTCGGTCTTCAGGCTGTCCATGCCGTCGCGACGCACATTGCGCACCGCGACGCGCGCGGCTTCGGCATATTTGCTCGCCAGCTTGGCCAGTTCCTTGCGCCGCTCTTCGGTCAGATCGGGGATCGGCAGCCGCAGATTCTGTCCGTCGACGATCGGGTTGAGGCCCAAGCCAGCCGATCGGATCGCCTTGTCGACCGGGCCGACATTCGACTTGTCCCACACTTGCACGCTCAGCATGCGCGGCTCGGGCGCCGACACGGTGGCCACCTGGTTGAGCGGCATGTGCGATCCATAGACCTCGACCGTCACCGGATCGAGCAGCGTCGTGCTCGCGCGCCCGGTGCGCAGACCCGCCAGGTCATGCTTCAGCGCGTCGATCGCGCCGTTCATCCGGCGCTCCAGATCGGCCTTGTTATATGCGGCCATAGCTCAGGTTCCTCTTATTCTGTCTTAACTTACGCGGAAACAGGGTCGTTGCGGACGATGGTCGAGGTGCCCTCGCCGCGCAAGACTGCTTCCAGATTGCCCTCATCGCGGATGTTGAACACCACGATCGGAATGTCGTTGTCCCGGCACAGCGCGACTGCGGTCGCGTCCATGACCTTCAGATTGTCGACCAGCACCCGGTCAAAGCTCAATTCGTCATAGCGCGTCGCGCTCGCCACCTTCTTGGGGTCGGCATTGTACACGCCATCGACGCTGGTGCCCTTGAACAGCGCGTCGCAATTCATCTCTGCCGCACGCAACGCGGCGGTGGTGTCGGTGGTGAAGAACGGCAGGCCCGTGCCGGCGGCAAAGATCACCACGCGGCCCTTCTCCATATGCCGCATCGCCTTGCGCCGGATATAGGGCTCGCTGACCGACGCCATCGGGATCGCCGACTGGACACGCGTATCGACGCCCAGCCGCTCGAGCGTGTTCTGCATCGCCAGCGCGTTCATCACGGTGGCGAGCATGCCCATATAATCGGCGCTGGCCCGCTCGAATCCCTGCGCCGCGCCAGCCAGGCCACGGAAGATGTTGCCGCCGCCGACGACCATGCAGATTTCATAGCCCGCCTCGGTCGCCGCCTTCACCTCGCGCGCGACGCGCTCACAGGTGGCGGGATCGATCCCGAACTGCCCCTGCCCCATCAGCACTTCGCCGGAGAGTTTGAGGAGGATGCGTTTGAAGCGTGGCGCGGTCATCTGGCCCTAATGTCTGTCAGCGGTTGGGAGCGGCGCGGACCCTAGAGGAGCCATCACGGGAAGCCAAGCGCAGAAGGCATATCGACCGCCGCTGTTTGGCGCATCGCGGGCACGGAAAAAGCGCCCGCAGCGGAACTGCGGGCGCTTTCGCCAGATGGTCGTCGGTTAGTTCGCCGGGCGGGATGCCAGCAGCTCGGCGAGTTCACGCTCGGCCGTGATCGCTTCGATGCTGCGCTTGGTCGCGGCGAGTTGCGCGTCGCGCATCAGCGTCGCCCCGGCCAGCCCCTTGTCGACCACGCCAGCAATCTGCGCGCCGCCAGAGCCCGACCCATATTCGAGCGCGATCGGCGCGCCCGTCGCATCGAGCTTCACCGCAGCCTCACGCGTTCCGAAGAGACCGCCCGCGCCAATGCTGAAGCCGAACAGCCCGGACAGCTGCGGGAGGCTGAAGCTTGCCGACTTGGTCATATTCCGCTTCGGCCTTTCCTCAGGCGCACAGCTGGTCCCTTGCGCGGGCGCGCGGCATGGCTTGACCGCGAGGACTACCGGGACCAGCCTGCGATAGAAAATGAAGCGCTCAGCACGCCTTTGATCGGGTCGGGGCTGTCCGGCCAGCGCATGATACATGGGCCCATCGACCGAGAGCGTCCCGACAAAACCATGCCTGCCAGGAAGCTCGTCGAAATGGCGTGCGACATCAGCCGCCGTCGCCTTGACATATCTGACGCCGTCGTTGTCGAGCCGCTCGATCCACTCACCATAATCGACTGCGGGGATGGTCGCGCTGAGCACCGGAAGGGACTTGTCTGCGCTCTGCGCGAAACTGGCACGCTCGGGATCGAATTCGATGCCTTTTCCAGCTTTCAGCGTCAGACTTCCCATCAGATCAGCCTCCTCGCCGCGACGAAGCTGCAGCAACGTCGCATCGGCGGCGCTGGCCTTGCCATCGACGATCCGCGCTTCCAGCCGCGCGATGTCTGCTTGCACATCGTCAAGGCGGCTTAGGGAATCGAGAACCGATTGCTTGCAGCGGATCGGGGCTGGCTGTGGCCGTGGCTGAGCCTTTGTGCCTCCTTCGTCCCGGCGATAGATTTTAATGCCCGGCAGCCCCTCGCCTACCCCTGCAAACGCGCCTGTCAAAGCAGCCGGTGCCGCAGCGGCACCCCAGCTCGCCACCGTCGCTGCGACGGTGATGAGCGAACCGATCATTTCGCCGCCCCGCCCCTCGCTGGAGACGTTCAGTGCTTCAAGCGTGCCGTCAGGTCGCAGTGCTAGCTTGGTCGATCGCTTGGACAGAAAGCCTGCCCGCGCATCGACAGTAAACCTCGCCTCGGGATCGGCATAAATCTGGGCGCCAGGGAGGATCGAGGTGTTGATTTTCAGCCCGATCACCTTGGTCGGGTCCTTCGGGTCCGGCACCGGGCAGGCAGCGATCCGCTGGGTGACCACGGCGGCCACATTTGCGCGCGGCAGAAAATAGGTGAACTGCCGGTTCTTCGGATCAGGCTTAACCGCCTGTGCCGCGCCGGGCGTCGGGGTCAGTGCGATCAGTGCCGTCGTGGCCAACATCAAACGAGCGATCATCGGTCCCTCCCTGTTTCGCTTCAGCTAACAGCGATTGGACCGGCACATGCGTGACGACGATCACGCCTGACACTTCCGCCGGAATCGAAAAGGGCGCGACCATCGCTGGCCGCGCCCTCTTTGTTCCGAACGGATTGAACGATCAGCCAGCCGCAGCTGCGGTCGCCGCCACTTCTGCGGCGAAATCGCTCTCTTCCTTCTCGATGCCTTCGCCGAGCTGGAAGCGGACATAGTCGACCAGCTTGATCGCCGCGCCGGCATCCTTGCCGGCCTGCGCGATCACGTCGCCCACAGGGGTCTTGCCGTCCATGACGAACGCCTGGGTCAGCAGCGCGTTCTCCTTCTTGAACTTCTCGACCGGGCCGTTGAGGATTTTTGCAGCGACCTCTTCCGACTTGCCGACGATCTTGTCGGCATTCTTCTCGCGCAGGATCGCGGCTTCACGCTCGACAACCTCGGGGTCGAGGTCTTCGATCGACAGCGCCAGCGGGAACGCCGCAGCGATGTGCATCGCAATCTGCTTGCCGAGCGGCTCGAGCACATCGACGCCGGCGTCCGATTCGAGCGCGACGAGCACGCCGATCTTGCCCAGGCCCGGGGCCGCGGCGTTGTGGACGTACGGGATCACCGCGCCGTTGGTCACTTCGACCTTCTTCGCGCGACGCAGCACCTGGTTCTCACCAATCGTGGCGATGTTGGCAACCAGCACGTCTTCGATCGTGCCGCCGGTGATCGACTGCGCCTTCAGCGCCTCGACATCATCCACGCCCTGCTCGAGCGCAACGGCGGTCACTTCGCGAACGAAGCCTTGGAAGATTTCGTTCTTCGCGACGAAGTCGGTCTGCGAGTTGACTTCGACCGCCACGCCCTTGGTGCCCGCGACGGCAACGCCGACCAGGCCCTCGGCTGCGGTGCGGCTGGACTTCTTGGCGGCGGCCGCCAGGCCCTTCGAACGCAGCCAGTCGGTGGCCGCTTCGATATCGCCATTGGTCTCGGTCAGCGCCTTCTTGCAGTCCATCATGCCGGCGCCGCTCTTCTCGCGCAGTTCCTTCACGGCTGCTGCAGTGATCTCGGCCATGTTCTTGTTCCTCAGTCTAAGCGGTTTGCTTCAAATATGGTGCGGGCGGGACAAAGCTCAAACGCCCTGCCCCGCCCCCATTACGGTTCGATGACCAGAGCGCTTACGCGTCGATCTGGCGCTCGCCCTCGGCGGCCGTTTCCGGCTCGGTCGACGCGGCCGGCGCTTCCGGCTCGGCCAGCGCTGCTTCGACCGGCGGCTCTTCGGCTGCACCGAAGTCCGCGCCGCTCATGACCTGCGCTTGGCTGTTGCCGCGGGTCGCCGCGATCGCGACCGCTTCGCAGTACAGGCGGATTGCGCGGCTGGCGTCGTCATTCGCCGGAACCGGGAATGCGATGCCGTCGGGCGAGACGTTCGAATCGAGGATCGCGACGACCGGGATGCCGAGCGTGTTGGCTTCCTTGATCGCCAGCTCTTCCTTGTTCGCGTCGATCACGAACATGATGTCGGGAACGCCGCCCATGTCGCGGATGCCGCCGAGCGACAGCTCGAGCTTGTCCTTCTCGCGGGTCAGGTTCAGCACTTCCTTCTTGGTCAGGCCGTGCGTGTCGCCCGACAGCTGCTCTTCCAGCGTCTTGAGGCGCTTGATCGAGTTGCTGATGGTCTTCCAGTTGGTGAGCATGCCGCCCAGCCAGCGATGGTTGACGAAATGCTGATTCGACTTGCGCGCAGCTTCTGCGATCGCTTCCTGCGCCTGGCGCTTGGTGCCGACGAACAGCACCTTGCCGCCGCCGGCGACGGTCGAGCTGATGAAGTCCAGCGCTCGCGCGAACAGCGGCACGGTCTGCGACAGGTCGATGATGTGAACGCCGTTGCGGTCGCCGAAGATATACGGCTTCATCTTCGGGTTCCAGCGGTGGGTCTGGTGACCGAAGTGCGCGCCCGATTCGAGCAGCTGCTGCATGGTGACGACAGGTGCCGCCATAGGGATAACTCCTTCCGGTTGAGCCTCTGGGAAGCGAGTGACCAAAAGCCGGGACGGCCGGTGGCACCGGGTTATGTTGCTTCCCATGCGGGGTTGAAGCGGCGGGCTTAGTCGAGATTGCGTGGCGGCGCAAGAGAACAGAAGCGGAAGATGGCGCTTGACAGGTGGAACGTTAACGGAACATAAAGGGTTCACACGGCGGACAGGGAACCTTGGCCGCGCCTGAGCGTCGCGAATCGTCAGGATTCCCGTTGCTTAGGAAGAATCCGGGAGGCTTATGATGGTCGCTGTTCTTGCCACGCTGTTGTTCACCGCCGCCTTTGCTGCATCAATCTGGGCGATGTTCGTCACGATCGCGCCACGCATGGATTACATGCGCGCGCTGCTGCGCGGTGACGCGGTCCCCGCACTCGCACCGGTTCAGGCATCGCGCGCGCGCGTTACGCCGCGGGCGGCGCCCCGCCGGATCTCGACCCCGCTGCGGGCTGCGGCATAGTCCGCGCATAGGATCGCGCGCTGAACGGCAGCGTCACCAGATAGCCGAGGCAGATGGCGGTCAAGGTCTGCCACGGCACCGTCACCAATGCGGCGGCCAGAATGACGACCACCACCAGCGCCTCGAACCGCACATTGCGCCGCAGCCGCAGCGATTTCCATGAATAGGTCGCGATACTCGACACCATCAGCAGCCCGACGAACGCGACCCATGGCGCGACGATCCACGTCGATCGCGCGAGCGGTTCTTCGCTCCACAACCAGACATAGATGGGCAGCATCGCCAGCGCTGCACCTGCAGGGGCCGGAATACCGGTCAAGAACCCGGCCAGCTTCCGGGGCTGAACCTCGTTATCGAGCTGCGAATTGAACCGCGCGAGGCGCAGCGCGCAGAACACGGCGTAGAGTAGCGCGACGATCCAGCCGAGCTTGGGCAGGGCGATCAGCGACCAGAGGTAGAGAATCAAGGCCGGCGCGACCCCGAACGAAATCGCATCGGACAGGCTGTCGAGCTCGGCCCCGAAACGGCTCTCGGCGCGCACCATCCGCGCAACCTGCCCATCGATACCGTCCAGCGCGCCCGCCAGCATCACCATCAGCACCGCGCGCTCCCATTCCTCGCCGATCGCGAAGCGGATGCCGGTCAGGCCCGCGCAGAGCGCCAGCGCCGTCACCGCATTGGGTGCCACCGCCCGCAGCGGGATGCCCCGCATCTGACGGCGCGGGCGCAAACTCATTGCGCGACGCCCTGCGCCGGAGCGCCACCCTTCAGGCCGACCAGCGTCTCGCCAGCCAGGCAACGCTGCCCCAGCGCGACCTGCGGCGCATAATCGTCGGGCAGAAATACATCGACGCGGCTGCCAAAGCGGATCAGGCCGAAACGCTGACCCGCGGCGACGATGTCGCCCGGCTTGACGAAGGTCACGATACGCCGCGCGACCAACCCGGCGATCTGGGTGAAGCCGACGCGCGTGCCGTCATGCGTTTCCATGACGAAATGCTGGCGCTCATTCTCCTCGCTCGCCTTGTCGAGGTCGGCGTTGAGAAATTTTCCGGCGATATACACGACCTGACGGATCGTGCCGGCCATCGGGGTGCGGTTGATATGGACGTCGAACACGGACATGAAGATCGAAACGCGCACCCGCGTCGCTTCGTTCAATCCCTCCGGCCCGGCGATTTCGCGCGGCACCGACACGCGCTCGATCATCGTGACCAGGCCATCTGCGGGCGAGATGATCATCCCCTCCCCCTGCGGCGTCACACGGATCGGGTCGCGGAAGAACGCGGCGACCCAGATGGTCAGGCCGATCAGCGCAAAGCCGAGCTCGTCCCAGATCGCGAACAGGAACAGGATGGTGATCGCAGCGGAGATCAGGACATATTTGCGGCCCTCGGGATGGACCGAGGGAAAGCGCCACTTGACGGTGTTGGTGACGACGGGCGGGGTTTCGAGTGAGGACATGAACGCGGGTCTAGCTGTGCCATCCCCGCAACACAATCCTGCGCGGTGCGCGGCGATACCGGTGTCTGCCATAGCTTGATCGCGCGCGCGCTTGCTCCTAGACGCTCGGCCAAACCCTTCCTCCCGGACAGAAACAGGAAAGCGAGCATGGCGAAGATCAAGGTCAAAAATCCGGTCGTCGAGATCGACGGCGACGAAATGACGCGGATCATCTGGGAATGGATCCGCGAGCGCCTGATCAAGCCCTATCTCGACATTGACCTGAAATACTACGACCTCAGCGTCGAGAAGCGCGACGAGACCAACGACCAGATTACGGTCGATGCCGCCAACGCGATCAAGGAATATGGCGTCGGCGTGAAGTGCGCGACGATCACCCCGGACGAGCAGCGCGTCGAGGAATTCAACCTCAAGGAAATGTGGAAGTCGCCCAACGGCACGATCCGCAACATCCTGGGCGGCGTGGTGTTCCGCGAACCGATCGTGATCAGCAACGTCCCGCGCCTGATCCCGGGCTGGACCAAGCCGATCGTCGTCGGCCGTCACGCGTTCGGCGACCAGTATCGCGCGACCGACTTCAAGGTGCCGGGTGCTGGCAAGCTGCGCCTCGTGTTCGAGGGCGCCGACGGTCAGGTCATCGACCGCGAAGTGTTCAACTTCCCCGGCTCGGGCGTCGCGATGGCGATGTACAACCTCGACGATTCGATCCGCGATTTCGCGCGCGCATCGTTCAACTACGGCCTCAACCTCGGCTGGCCGGTGTATCTGTCGACCAAGAACACGATCCTCAAGGCCTATGACGGCCGCTTCAAGGACCTGTTCCAGGAAGTGTTCGAGACCGAAGGCTTTGCCGAAAAGTTCAAGGACGCCGGCATCGTCTATGAGCACCGCCTGATCGACGACATGGTCGCCTCCGCGCTCAAGTGGAGCGGCGAGTTCGTGTGGGCGTGCAAGAATTATGACGGCGACGTGCAGTCGGATCAGGTCGCGCAGGGCTTCGGTTCGCTCGGCCTGATGACCTCGGTGCTGCTCTCGCCCGACGGCAAGACGGTCGAGGCCGAGGCGGCGCACGGCACCGTCACCCGCCACTATCGCCAGCATCAGCAGGGCAAGGCGACGTCGACCAACCCGATCGCGTCGATCTTCGCGTGGACCGGCGGCCTCAAATTCCGCGGTAAGTTCGATGACACGCCGGAAGTCACCAAGTTCGCCGAGACGCTGGAGCGCGTGTGCATCGCCACCGTCGAAAGCGGCAAGATGACCAAGGACCTCGCGCTGCTGATCGGTCCGGACCAGCCGTGGATGACGACCGAGCAGTTCTTCGAGGCGATCCGCCAGAACCTCGAAACCGAAATGGCCAGCTGGGCGTAAGCCCCGCCGCCACCGGCAACAGAAAGGGCCGCGTTCGGCAGGGGACGCGGCCTTTTCATTGCCAGCAATACAAGCGGGTTCACTTTACTGCATCGCACAAGGGCGGTGACAAATCGTTTCGCCGCCCGCTAGGGTGCGTTCATGGCTCTCGACCTGTCCAATAACGGTTTCAGCGACGCGCTGGTGATCCTTGGCGCGGCGGGGATCGTCATCCCGGCCTTCACCCGTTTCCGGATCAGCCCGGTGATCGGCTTCATCCTGGTCGGTGCCTTGGTCGGTCCGGCGGGGCTGGGCCAATTGGTCGAGGCATTCCCTTGGCTATTCTACTTCACCATTTCCGACCCGGAGTCGATCGAGCCCTTTGCCGAATTTGGCATCATCCTGCTGCTCTTCTCGATCGGCCTCGAACTTTCGTTCAAGCGCTTATGGACGATGCGCGGCCTCGTCTTCGGCGTCGGGGCGGCCGAACTGCTCGGCGCAGCCACGCTGATCGCGGTCGGCCTCTATGTCATGGGCCAGCCCTGGTCGGGCGCGCTCGGGCTCGGCCTCGCGCTCGCGCTATCGTCCACCGCTTTGGTGTTGCCGATTGCCGGGACGACCAGCGCGGTCGGCAAGTCCGCATTCGCCATGCTGTTGTTCGAGGATCTGGCGCTGGTGCCGATCGTCTTCCTGCTCGGCGCGCTGGCGCCGGCGGCGGGCGATGCCGGCCTTGGCGATTTCATGATGACGCTGCTGCGCGGCGGCGTGGTGGTCGCGCTGCTGTTCCTGGGCGGCCGCTTCTTCCTGCCCCGGCTGTTCGCTCAGGCCGCACGGACCAAGTCGCCCGAACTGTTCCTCGCCGCCAGCCTGCTGGTCGTGATCGTCGCCAGCCTTGCCACCACCGTCGTCGGACTGTCGCCGATCGTCGGCGCGCTGCTCGCCGGGCTGCTGATTGCCGAGACCGATTACCACAGCGAGGTCGAGGTTATCACCGCCCCGTTCAAGGGGCTGGCGCTCGGCGTGTTCCTGATCACCGTCGGCATGCGGCTCGACCTGCGCATGATCGTGCAGGACTGGGCGCTGTTGCTCGCCGCGATCATCGGCGTGATGGCGATCAAGGTCGGCGTCACCATGGCGCTGCTCAAGCTGTCGGGCGCGCGCACCGGCACCGCGGCGGAGGCCGGGGTGCTGATGGCGAGCCCGTCGGAAACCACGCTGATCGTGCTGGGCGTCGCCGCCGCCGCTGGGCTGATCCAGCCTTCCACGGCAGCGTTCTGGACGACCGTCACCGCGATCGGACTGACCATCACCCCGCTGCTCGCCCAAGCGGGCCGCTTTGCGTCGCGCAAGATCGAGGAGCGCGACGGCGTGCGCAGCGACGCGAGCGCGGAAGAGGTCGTCCCCGGCGGGACCGTGATCATCGGCTTTGGCCGAGTCGGGCGCACCGTCGCCGACATGCTGCGCGCGCACGACAAACCCTATGTCGCGGTCGACGCCGACATCGACGGCGTGGCCGCGGCCCGGCGCGAGGGGTATAGCGTCATATTCGGCGATGTCGCCCGCGCCGAACTGGTTGATCGCCTGCGCCTCGGCCATGCCAAGGCACTGATCCTGACGATGGACGATCCCGTGCTGACGGTGCGCTTGACCCGCCGGGTGCGCAGCTGGGTCCCGCACATCCCGATCATCGCCCGCGCCCGCGACGCCGCGCACGCCGCCGAGTTGTACAAGGCCGGCGCGACCGATGCGGTGCCGGAGACGCTGGAGAGCTCGCTGCAATTGTCAGAGGCCGCACTGGTCGACCTCGGCGTAGCGGTCGGCCCGGTGATCGCGTCGATCCACGAAAAGCGCGACGAGATGCGCAAGGCAATCAAGGAAGCCGCCGGCCTGGAGCGCGAACCGCGCATCCGGCGGGTGCGCAAGGGTGAAGTCGAGGCCTGAGCGCCCCTACCCCATTCGCGCCCGCACCACGCGCTTCAGCACGTCGAGCGGCATCGCGCCCTTACGCAGCACCTCGTGGAACTGGCGCGGATCCCAGCCCGCCCCGGCCTTTGCCTTGGCTTCGTCGCGGAGCTCGACCCACACGGTATGCCCGATCTTGTAGCTGCATGCCTGGCCGGGCCAGACGGTGTAGCGGTCGATCTCACCCTGGCTGCGGCCGCGCGCGATGCCGGTGGTGGCGATCAGGAAATCGGTCGCCCTCTCGCGGCTCCAGCGCTTGGCGTGCATGCCGCTGTCGACGACTAGCCGCGTGGCGCGGAACAGCAGGGACTGGAGATAGCCGACCTGCCCCAGCGGGTCGCCGTCATACATGCCCATCTCGTCCGCCAGCTGCTCGGTATAGAGCGCCCAGCCCTCGCTATAACCGCTAAAGCCCCCGCGGCGGCGGATCAGCGGAATATCCTGCGATTCGAGAGCGAGCATCACCTGCAAATGATGTCCCGGCACCGCCTCATGATAGCTCAGCGTCGCCAGCCCGAACTTCGGCCGGTCGAACGTGTCGCGCAGGTTGATGTAGTAGATGCCCGGCCGCGAGCCATCCAGCGTCGCCGCCTGATAATAGCCGCCCGGCGCACCCGCCTGGATCGCGGGCGGCACGCGCCGCACCTCGACCGGGGCCTTGGGCAGGGTCGCGAACTGTTCGGGCAGGCGTTTTTCCATCGCCCGCACCTGCGCCCGCAGCGCTTCCAGCAGCGCCTCACGGCCGGGATCGGTATTCGGAAACAGCTGATCGGGCCGCTCGTTCAGCGCGACCAGACGCGCGCCGACCGTGCCGTCGCGCATCCCCTGTGCCTTCAGGATCGCGTCGATCCGCCCGCTGATCTCGGCGACCTGCTCCAGCCCGATGCGGTGGATCTCGTCACCCGAAAGCCGCGTTGTCGTCGCGGCCTCCGCCGCTGCGGTGTAATAGGCCTCGCCATCGGGCAGCCGCCACACGCCCGCATCATGCACCGCACGCGCGCGCAGCTCGGTGACCAACGCCCGCTGGCGGTCGATCGCGGGGAACAGCTTGTCCGCGACGATCTTCTCCGCCTGCGCCCCGCGTTCCGGCGGCAGCTTCGCCGCTTCCAGCTTCGCCTTGTACCCGGTGACCAGCCCGAACGCGCCCGGTGCCTTGTCCCGCAGCGCGGCAAACTGCTTCAGCGTCGTGTCGAGCACATAGTCCGGCGCGAACACCCCGCGCGCGGCGTCGGCGCGCTGGCGCTCGCTTTCCTGATCCAGCACCGTGGCAAATGCCTCAAGCCGCGAGAGATAGGCATCGGCATCGACGGCGTCGCGCACGCGGTGCTGATTGTCCAGAAAGTCCGGCACATCCTGATAGGCGCCGGTCAGCTGGCTCAGCCGGTAGGGCGCATAGCGCCCACCCGCCGAGCCATAGGCAAAGCGCTCACGCCCGGCGATGCTGCGCTCGAGCTGATAGGTGACGATGTCATAGTCGAGCCGGGCATTCTCCCCCAGCGTCGCCGGATCGATGGCCCGGATCGCAGCCAGCTCCCGCTTCGCGCGCGCCAGGTCACGCGACTCATCCGCCGCGCTTCGCCCCGACAGCTGGGACTTCAACGCCGCATTCTTGCCGGTGTCGAGGCCGAGCGACGTCGCCCCTTCCGGACTTTCGATCAAGCGATCGTTGAAAATCCGGTCGAGCAAAATGCGCAGCGCCGCGTCGCCCGATCCGGTGGTCGCCCCAGCCGCCGCGCGGGCGGCAGCGGGGATGCTGCTGGCCAGCGCTGCCGCGCCGATGGACCGAACGAACGAACGGCGGCGCAAGGTCATGGGCAATCCTGTGTTGAGTTCAGTCCTGAACGGCGGGAACGCGCGCCACACATGCGGCCAGCGCGGACGTCGCAGCACCATCCTGCGCGCGCAGCCGCTGCTCCGCGCCACCCGATGCGGCGCTCGCCTCGGCCTCCACGGCCCGCGCAGTCTTGCCCGCGGCGCGCCCGGCATCGGCAGCCGCCATGCTCCAGAAGATTTGGTGGTCGAACAGCACCGATTCCTGCGGCGTACCCTTGCCGATACGCGCCGCAGCACTGGTGAGCGCGGCGCAGTTAAGCGCCTCGGGATAGGGGGGCAATTTGCCCTGCGCCGTTGCGGCGGGGGCGGCGATGAGGGCCGTTGCGATTGCGGCGGCCTTCAGAACATGATCACGCAGTTGCTTTCTCCTCGGCAAGCGCCGTCTTGACTGCATCGATCGCGGCCTGGGCATTGCCGCCCTCGGGGCCGCCACCCTGCGCCATGTCCGGCCGCCCGCCGCCGCCCTGCCCGCCAAGCGCGGCAACGCCACGCTTGACCAGTTCGACGGCACTGAAGGTGCCGGTCAGGTCGTCGGTGACACCCACCGCGATCGCTGCACGTCCTTCATTTACCGCGACAAAAGCTACCACAGCTGAACCGATCCGGCCTTTCGCCTCGTCGACCGCGCCGCGCAGCGCCTTGGGATCGAGTCCGTCGAGGATCTGGCCGACGAAATTCACGCCGCCGATCTGCTCGGGACCAGCCGGAGCCGCAGTCCCGCCGCCGCCCATGGCCAGTGCCTTCTTCGCCTCGGCCAGTTCGCGTTCCAGTTTCCGCCGCTCCTCGACCAGCGCCGCAACGCGCGCGCCGACCTCATCGGGCGACGTCTTGAGTGTCGCCGCCACCTCGCGCAGCTTCGCGTCGCGCTCGTTGAGCCAGGTACGCGCCGCCTCGCCGGTCAGCGCCTCGATCCGGCGTACACCGCTCGAGACCGCGCTTTCGCTCACGATCTTGAACACCGCGATATCGCCGGTCGCCTTGACGTGCGTACCGCCGCACAGCTCGACCGAATAATGTTTGTCGGTCAGGCGGCCCATCGACAGGACGCGCACCTCGTCGCCATACTTCTCGCCGAACAGCGCCAGAGCGCCCGCTGCGACCGCATCGTCCGGAGTCATCAGCCGGGTGCCGACCGTCTCGTTCGCGCGAATTTCAGCATTCACCTCGGCCTCGATGTCCGCAATCTCCGCCGCGCTCAGCGCCGAGGGGTGCGAGAAGTCGAAGCGCAGACGATCGGGCGCGACCAGCGACCCCTTTTGCGTCACATGGCCGCCGAGCCGGTTGCGCAGCGCCGCGTGGAGCAAATGGGTCGCCGAATGGTTGGCGCGGATCGCGTCCCGGCGCGTCACATCGATCGCCAGCTTGACGGTATCGCCGACCTTGATCTCGCCGCGCGCCAGCGTCGCCTGATGCGCGTGCAGCCGGCCGAGCGGCTTCGACGTGTCGCTGACGATCGCCTCGGCCACGTCGTTGCCGATCGTGCCCGCATCGCCCATCTGGCCGCCGCTTTCGCCATAGAAGGGCGTCTGGTTGGTGAGGATCGTCACTTCGTCCCCAGCGCCGACGTGGTCGACGCGGACACCGTTCTTGACCAGAGCGACGACCTGTCCCTCGCCTTCGGTCGAGCTATAGCCGGTGAATTCGGTGCTCCCCAGTTCCTCGGCGATGTCGAACCATACTTCGTCGCTGGCCTTGGCACCCGAGCCCTTCCACGCGGCGCGCGCGGCGTCCTTCTGCCGCTTCATCGCCGCGTCGAAGCCGTCGCGGTCAACCTTCATTCCCTGCGGCCGCAGCGCGTCCTCGGTCAGGTCATAGGGGAAGCCATAGGTGTCATAGAGCTTGAACGCGGTCTCGCCGGACAGGGTATCGCCCTCGTCCATCGTCGCGGTCGCTTCGTCGAGCAGCTTGAGGCCGTTCGCCAGCGTCTGGCGGAACCGCGTCTCCTCCTGCAGCAACGTCGCCTCGATCAATGGCTGCGCGCGCACCAGTTCGGGATAGGCGCCGCCCATCTCGGCGACCAAAGCCGGCACCATGCGGTGCATCAACGGCTCCTTCGCGCCCAGGATATGCGCATGGCGCATCGCGCGGCGCATGATGCGGCGCAGCACATAGCCGCGCCCTTCATTGGCCGGCAGCACGCCGTCGGCGACGAGGAAGCCGGAGGTGCGGATGTGGTCGGCGATCACGCGATGGCTCGCCTGATTGTCACCGGTCGTCGCCGATTGCGTCAGCGCCCCGCTCTCGGCGATCAGCGCCTTGAACGTGTCGGTGTCGTAATTGTCGTGCACGCCCTGCAGCACCGCCGCGATCCGCTCCAGCCCCATGCCGGTGTCGATGCTCGGCTTCGGCAGATCGCCGACGATCTGGTCTGCCTCCTGCACATGCTGCATGAAGACGAGGTTCCAGATCTCGACAAAGCGGTCGCCATCCTCTTCCGAGCTGCCCGGAGGACCGCCCCAGATATGGTCGCCATGGTCGTAGAAGATTTCCGAACACGGCCCGCACGGACCATCCGACCCCATCGCCCAGAAATTGTCCTTGGTCGCGATGCGAATGATCCGCTCCTCGGGCAGCCCAGCGATCTTCTTCCACAGCTCGAACGCCTGATCGTCGGTGTGATAGACGGTCGCGGTCAGCTTGTGCGCTGGCAGGCCCCATTCCTTGGTCAGCAGCGTCCAGGCATGCAGGATCGCCTGCTCCTTGAAATAATCGCCGAACGAGAAATTCCCGAGCATTTCGAAAAAGGTATGGTGCCGCGCGGTATAGCCGACATTGTCGAGATCGTTATGCTTGCCGCCCGCGCGCACGCACTTCTGGCTCGACGCCGCCGTGGTATAGGGCCGCGTCTCCAGGCCGGTGAACACGTTCTTGAACGGCACCATGCCCGCATTGACGAACATCAGCGTGGGATCGTTATGCGGCACCAGCGGCGCGGACGGAACTCGGGCATGGCCCTGGCCCTCGAAATAGTCGAGGAAGCTGCGGCGGATATCGTTGGTCGAAGTCATTTGCGCGACTTAAGCGCGCCGAGGCGTTCGCTCAAGCGAAACGGTTCGATCAGGGTGATTGGAAGTTATCCAGCACACCACGCAGTTCGGCGCACGACACCGCACCCAGGTCATCGGCCAACGTCTGGGTGCGCCGCCGAAACCACGGTTGGGACTCGCAGACCAGTTGTCCACGGTCATTTATCAGCGCGTGCTTCCAACCTCTTCGCCGAAAGAGGATCCCGAAATTGCCAAAGTGGCGATCGTCAAAGCGGCGTTCTACGATCCGCAGACCCCGGCTTTCGAGATCAGATAGGAGGCACTTATAGGCTTCCTCATAGGTCACCCGATCGGCTCCTCAAGCGACCCCGGCGGCACACTAAACCACTTCGGCCCCGCTTCGGTCATATAGAAGCAATCCTCCAGCCGCACGCCGAACTTGCCCGGCAGATACAAGCCCGGCTCGTTCGAGAAGCACATGCCCGGCGCCAGGTTGGTCATCTCGCCACGCACCAGATTGATCGGCTCGTGCCCGTCCATGCCAATGCCGTGGCCGGTGCGGTGCGACAGGCCGGGGAGCTTGTAGTCGGGGCCATAGCCGAGCGTCGCATACCATCCACGCACCGCATCATCGACGCGGCCCGCCGGGGTGCCGAGCTGCGCGGCGGCAAAGGCGCGTTGCTGCCCCGCGCGGACATGTTCCCAAACCTTGCGCTGCTCCGCATTCGCCTCGCCATGGAAGAAGGTGCGGCTGATATCGCTTTCATAGCCATGGACCCGCGCGCCACAATCCATCAGCACGACCTCACCCTTCACCACCCGCTGCGGCTTGCCAGTGCCGTGCGGATAGGCCGACGCCTCGCCCAGCAGGATCAGGTTGAACGCCACCTGCCCGCCCAGCTTGACCGTCGCCGCGCTGATGACCGCGGCGACGGTCAAGCTG
>NZ_LSJM01000037.1 GCF_001557215.1 Sphingomonas sp. CCH9-E2
CCATCGGCAGGATATTCTGAAATGGGTGGCCGGGTGGGGGAGCGGGCCGGTGCCGTTTCAATCAGATTTCAGCATGCGCAGCCGCCACTCGCTCGTCGCGATCCAGCGTCCTTCGCCCTTCCGCTCGATCCGCGCGCGCAGCAGCACCCGGCTCGCCAGCTCCCAGCCCCCGCCGATGGCACGCGGCAGCCCCGCCATCGCCACCTCGACCTCGCCCGCCAGTGGCCGCAGCCGCGCCGGGCTTTCCCCGGCATCGTGCACGCTCACCACGACCCGCGCCTCGCGCCCGGCCATGTCCTTGGTTCCCCACTCGCTCAGCTGCGCTTCGCCGATCACCGCATGCGGCGTGGCAGCGCGCACCGGCGGCGCGCCGAATATCCCGGCCAGCCCCTCGGCGAGCGGCGCATGCGCGCTCAGCGCCGCCCGGATCGCCTCCGCCAGCACCCCCGCCGCGCTCATCGCACCGCTCCCG
>NZ_LSJM01000377.1 GCF_001557215.1 Sphingomonas sp. CCH9-E2
CGGTCGCGATGCTCGTCGGCGAGCCCCCGCACCAGCACGCGCCCGACGAGCGGCGCCGCTTCCGGCGCGGCCGGGTCGTAGATCGCTTGGTCGACCGCGGCCCGTTCGACCCGCGCCGCGGTGAAGGCGCGCTGCATCGTGCGGATGATGTCGCCGCGCTCGCCCATCCGGGCGAGCGTCTCGGATAGGCCGGGCGCGAGCCGCCAGCGGCCCTGGCCCAAATCCTCGGCGAGCCCGAGCTGCCCGAGCTTGGCGAGGCGCCCGGCGCGCAGCGTTTGCTCGAACACGCCGGCAGCGCTCGCCGCGACGATGCGGTCTTCGCCGGCGAGGCGGACCAGCCGCCGGTCGATCGCAGTCAGGCGCTCGGCCTCGATCTCGGCGAGCTGGCTGCGCGCGATCTCGCGCGTCGTGCGCGGGCCGAGGTCGAGCTCGACGAGCTCGGCGGCGCGCTCGCGCAGGCCCCGGGTCAGATAGTCGGGGGCGATCACCAAGTCGTTGCCCTCCTGGTCGTGCCCAAGGACGATGACGTGGCTGTGCGGATGGCCGGTGTTGAAATGGTCGACCGCGACCCAGTCGAGCCGGGTCCCGAGATCGGCTTCCACGCGCGCCATCAGCCGGCGGACAAGGGGTTTGAGCTCCTCATATTCGGCGCCGTCCTCGGGCGAGACGATCAAGCGGAACTGGTGGCGGTCGCCGGCGCCGCGGGCGAGAAAATCCTTGGCTTCGACCGCATCCCTCTCCGGACCATAAAGCGCACCTCGATTTCCCTCGCGCGTGGTTCCGTCGCGCTGCAGATACCGCAGGTGCGCGGCCGCGGCGTTCGCGCCCCTGCCGGCGAGCCGCACGATGCGGGTCTTGACCACGACGCGGCGGCGCTCGAGCGCGCTCAGCCGGCCGCGGCTGGCGAGCAGCCGCCCGATGCCGGCGGCGCGGCCGATGCGACTGCCGGCGGACTGCCTGCGCGATCGCCCGGCAAAAGCCGCCCCGCCGCGCGCCAGGTTGGTGGCGGCGAGTACGCGCTGGAGGTAGCGCCGCGCGCGCCTCGGCGGGCGGCTGCGCAGCCGTCCGAGATGGGGTTCGAAATCGTCCTCGGTGCTCACATGGCGGCCCTTGCCGGCGCGCCCCGCCGGCAGTGTGCCGCAGCCTGGCTCCCGAGAAAACCGGTGCCACCGAGGGCCGCGGAAATCCTCGCCTTTCGGCGCCACCGGCACCGCCTGCCAGGCGACGGTGCCGCTCAAACGCCGCAAAAAGGATGTGCAGGCAAAGGCTTGCGCGCCGGCCAGTGCCGGCGCTTTATCTTGCCTTACGCGGCATCCCCGTCGTTCCGCGGCAATGATGCGCTATCTGTCCGTCGTCGAGGCCGTGTCGTCGAGGCAAAAAGGAGAGCGGGAGCGACGCCGGTCCGACGCCGCTCCCGCGGAAAATACCCCACGCCTCAGTGCACGCGTTCGAACGCTTCGCGTGCCTGCGCTTCGCCGTTCACCAGCCTGAGCGCCATGATTTCGTGCACCGCACCGTCGCCATCGACGATGCAGGTCGCGACGAACCAAGCGCCCTTGAGCACGCCCAGGATTGCGATCCGATCGAGCTCGAGCCCTTCGGCCTCCTCGTCGATCGCGCCCTCGTAACGGCCGAGATGCCGCTCCATCGTGCGGCTCTGCCAGTGGAAATCGGCAAGCTCGGCATCGAGAAAACGGCACGCGATTTCGACGCTTCCTTCGCGCCCGTATTGCGCTTCGAGCCCGGCGATGAGCGCCGGATAGGCGTCGCGCGATTGCGTCTGCAGGATGGTGATCATGGTCATGAGAACCTCCGTCGCTTGGCGTCCCCACGATCGAGGACGGACCTCGAAAGACGGGCGGCGGAGCGGCTGTCAGGGCCGCTGGAGGCGCAGCCGGAAGCGCCGCGAAGCGGCGGCGGAGGTACCGATTTTGTCGCGCTGGAACGAACAAAGGCGCGCGCGAAGCGCGCTCCATCTCGCGGCAAAATTGGAGGGGCCGCCGGCCTTGCACAGCCGCTCCGGCGGCCGTCATGCTGGGCCTTGCCGAGACGAGCCTCCCCCCACGCCCGCGACCACGCAACGTTCCGCAAGTCCATGGCACGCCGTGACCAAGGATTGTTTACCTTGATGGCCTAGCCGGCACCGGACGAAGCAATGCGGAGGGGAGTGGGATGGGCCTGGCGAACCTGAGGAAGCAGCATGCGGTGGGACAAGGGTTCTTCCATTCGGCGGAATTGATCGAGAATGGAAAGTCGCGGCTTCGCTATGTCTATGACTGCGGTGCCATGACGAAATATGCGGGCACCCGCTCCGAGCGCATCAAGGCATATCTGCGGTCCGTCGGCGCGCGTTCGAAGCTCGATCTGCTGTTCATTTCGCACGTCCATGCCGATCACCTGAACGGTCTTCCGCAGTTACTCCACGCCAGGACCGGACAGGACGTGGACACGATCGTGCTGCCGTACTTCAACATGATCGAGCGCCTCATCGGCTATGCGCGGGATGCAACCGAGGACCCGGCGGCAATGGAGGATGATTTCTACCGCAGCTTCGTCCTCGATCCTGTCGCCGCCCTGTCCGGATTCGGACCGCGCCAGATCCTGTTCGTCCGATCGGCGGGCGACGACAGCCCGGGAGCGCCGGACCTGGACGGAGGGCCCGAGGGTCCCGGACCCGATATAGCGGGGCGTCGCGACGACGAGGGCCGAGCGACTTGGAAGCTGGTCGGCCGCGGAAGGTTCTATGGACGCGGCCAAGGGAGTGCTCCGACGCCGGCCTCAGGAACGCTCGTTGCCTCGATACCCGACAGCATGGGCGTGGCCGTGCCAAGCCTTGGCACGAGAGCAGGCTTCTGGCTCCTGTCGCCCTTCATCGATCCCGCGATCGAGAGGCAGCGCGGCGTCTTTAAGGCCGCGCTGCTCAAGGCGTTGAACCACGGCAAGCCGCGCAAGGACCAGATCAAGAAGGCAGGTTTCGATGCCTGGCTCGACGACCCGGCGAACCTCAAGGACCTCGTGCTGAACAAGGTCGCAGACCTGCGGGAGGCCTATGCGGCAGTCGAGAAGAACCTCAACATCTCGTCGATGTGCCTTTATTCCGGTCCACTGCCGGACGGGCAAGAGCATGCGCGACGGCATTTCGGTTGGTTCGGCAAATGGACCGCGCGCGGCGGCGACGGGATCGCCTGGCTCGCGACCGGAGATGCCGATCTCAAGGTCAAGAAGCGGCGCGCCGCCTTCCTCCGCCATTACCGCAAGCTGTTGGACGAAGTCGTCACCCTCACCGTTCCCCATCACGGCTCGGAAGGAAATTTCGACCCCGAGCTGCTGTCGAAGGTGAATCCCAACTTCTGCATTGCGGCGGCGGACGCGTTCGGCAAATGGCGCCACCCCGGCACGAAAGTCGTGCAAACCATTGCATCGCAAGGCCGCTTCCTTTCGGTGGTCACCTCGCAAGCGGCCTCCGAAGTGGTCGAGCGAGCCGAGATCGACTGAGTGCCCCGCGTCGTCCGCCAAGGGGGACGCTAGCCCTGCGCCTCCTCCTGGCCGCGACGCCGGGTCCAGGTGACATGGCTGCTATTACCGACGCGCGCGACAAATTCCCCCACGTCAACCGGAGCGACGTGCCGGGTGATCGAGGCAAACGGATGGAAGTCGGGGACCGAGCTCGTGCGTTCGCCGCCGGGCGACATGAAATGATGTGCCGCGCCGGGCAGCATGTCTGGGTCGAGCTTCAGCGCTGCGTTGGGATTATGAAAGACGTTTAGTCCCTCGACCCAGCTTTCGTGGTATCCGGGCGCGTTGACGAGCGCCCGGAACAGCTTGGGTTCCGTCGCGTCGGGGTCGACGTCGACCGCCGTTCCTTCGCGGATCAGCACGACCCTGCCCGACCCGAAGCCGGCGAGCAGGCCCATGCGATTGAATTTCGAGATCGTACCGCTGGCGCTCGTCAGCACCGCGCTGACATTCGCCGCTTCGGCAATGCGGAAGAAGCCGGAGGGGATGCGCTTCTCGGCGAAGCGATGCTCTTCGATCCGGCGAGGCTTTATCGCGAGCCGGCCGTCTTCGCCGCGTTCGGCATCGTGATCGTAGCCATAGAGATAGAGCTCGAGCGCCGACGCCGTGTGAGTCATCGAGCCCGGCGACGAGAAGTCGGCGACGGCGAGCACGAACGGGTTTCCGGCAACGTGTGCGCGCTCCCAATAGCGCTTGCCGAGCTTGCTGTAGAGTGGGCTGCCGAACTTGATCGGCATGTATTCCTTCAGGTAAGCGCGCTGCTCCTCGGCCGTTGTTCGCGGTGGCGGCGGAACGATGCGGCCCTTCTCGCGGGTCGGGCCTACGGTCACTGCCTCGGCGCAGAAGGACCCGGCCAGGCCGCTGCAGACGAAGTCCGGCATCGGGTGCGTGCGGTCGAACAGGAAGCCCAGCTCTACGAAGGTCGCGAAGAGGTACAGCTCCCAGATGCGCTGGTCGAATCCGGTCGTCTGGAACTGCTCGACGAAATTGCCGTCGACATCCTCGTACCAGCGCATCATCGGCTCGATGATGCCCCGTGCCGGTGAATTGGCCTCATCGGTGATCAGCTTCACGAAGTCGGGGTTGAGCCGGTCGAGGGGGTGGACCGGCGTGAAGAAATCGACCGGTTCGCCAAACTCGTCGGCTTGATGATGCGCCTCCGCAGGTGCCTGCGCGGCCACATCCATTGCAACCGCCAAGTCGGCCTCCGCTGCCTTTGCCGAATCGACGAATGCCGTCATCTTTACGCTGCGGAAGCGCAGCTTGCGGTCCGGTGCAAACACCATCCCAAAATAATCGCCGTCCGTAATGTCGCGCAGGAGCATGCCGACGATACGCCCGTCGCCGAGTTCGAAATACCCGAGCTCGGCCCCGAACAGGGCAGCCTGCGGCATGCGCGCATAGCCTGCGATCGCGTTGAAACGGATTGGCGAGATCGGCGTCATGGACTTCGTATAACGCGGAGTCGACGAGTGCCCAGCATTCGACTGCGAACCAGCAAGCATGGGCCCGTCCGCCGTGCCGCCAGGACCCGAACGTATCAGCGGTGCGCTCGCACGGCGAACAGTCCGTCGGACACGGCCGCCGAAGCAATCGATGGCGGCTGGGCGGGCACCACGGCGTTCACGCGGTTGATCGCGAACAGGGCTTGGGGTGTCTGCCGCGCCCAACGCTTCTCCGCCGTCGGATCGTTCACGTCCGGACCGCCGAGCTGCGGGAGATAGGCGGTGGTCTCGGCCGGCAGGGCGCGCCTGCCCGCCAGCCATTCGGCATAGCGCCCGGGGCCGGCATTGTAGGCGCCGAACAGGCCCGGATAGCCGAACCGGTCATACATCAGCCGCAGGTAGTAGGTGCCGGCGAGGATATTGTCCCTGGGATCGTGCGGGTCGCTGCCGAGGCCGAGCCGCGCGCGCAGCTCGGCCCAGGTGGCGGGCATGACCTGCATCAGCCCCATCGCCCCGGCGCGGCTGGTGATCGGGCGGCCGTCGAGGTGGGTGCGGCCGCCGCTCTCGGCCCGCATCACTCGCTCGATCCACTCCAGCGGCACGCCGAACCGGCGCGAGGCTTCGAGCGAATAGGGGCGCCAGCGGGTGACGGCATCCGCCCGTTCCGCGGCCGCCCGGGGAGCGGCTTCCGCGGCGGCTCCGGTTGTCGCCGCCTGCACGCCGGCGGGCTGCGCGACGGCCTGCGCGAGCAGGGCCAGCAGGCTCAGCGCGGCCACAGGAGCGTCGCCTTGCCGACGATGTCTGCGACCCGGCTGGCGCCGAAATAGCGGCCGTCGAACGAGGCCGGGCTCTCGCCCATCAGCAGGAACCGCTCGCCGGGACCGAGCACATGGCAGCCTTCCCACCAGGACAGCGGACGGCCGAGACGGTCGGCGGCCAGCCGCCGGGCAACGGGCTGGCCGTCGACGAAGACCGTCTCGCGGCGCGCGCAGACGCGTGCGCCGGGACCGGCGGCGACGCGCTTCACCGCGGGCACGTTGGCCGGAAGATAGCGGC
>NZ_LSJM01000378.1 GCF_001557215.1 Sphingomonas sp. CCH9-E2
GTCACGGCCTGCGCAACGTCGCCTTTGCCGATGGCAAGGGCAGCATTCCGGGGCATCCGCTGTGGCACCTCGCGCCCAAATCGATGGCGTGGGAGGGCAAGTCGCTGCGCGAGATTTGCGAGCAGCTGAAGGACCACAAGCGCAATGGCGGCAAGACGCTGGCGCAGATTCACGAGCATAATGCGAGCGACACGCTGGTCGGCTGGGGCTGGAACCCCGGGCCGGGGCGCACGCCCGCGCCGGGGACGCAGGCCGAGTTCGGCGCGCTGACCAAAGCGTGGATCGACAGCGGGGCGAAGTGTCCGGCCTAGTTGCGTAAGGCTGCCGGAATCATAATTCCATTCGTCACCCCGGCCTTGTGCCGGGGTCCACCGGGAGACGAGGCGCGAAGTAAGAGGCTCCAGCGCCGGGCGTGAGGCACAGTGGACCCCGGCACAAGGCCGGGGTGACAAAGCGGTAAGCGTCAGCCGTTCACCCAATCCACCTTGGGATCGTTGAAATCGACCACGTCGGCGAGTTCCCAGACGTTGGTGTAGCCGTAGCCGACGAGGTTGATGAATGTCTGGATATTGAGCGCGAGCGGGGCGGCCTTGACCGGCACCGGGCGCTGGTGGTTCGAGAAATTATTGTTGCAGTAGATCAGGATCATCCGCCCCGGCGCGCCGATCATGGCATGCAGCGACTCTGCGTTGAAGTCGGGCAGCGGCAGGTTGGTCGCGCCCCGGATATGCCCCTCCCGAAACGCGGTTTCCGAGCGCGCGTCGAGCAACAGCGCACCGTCTGACGCGGCCAGTTGCCGGAAGCGGGCGAAGGGCACGAGTCGCCCCGCGCGCAAGCGGCGGACATCCCCGGTCAGCCGCTCGAACCCGCCATAATCGATTTGCGGATTGGGCTCGGGCGGCCGCTTGCGCTGCGCCAGCGCGGGCGTTGCGGCGGTCGCGCCGATGGTCGTCAGGAACAGGCGGCGGTGCATGGCCGATCTCCGTTGTGCTGGCGCAACGATGCACCTTGTCGCATGTCCGCGGCATGAACCGTTGACCTGCGCGCGTCTACGTCGCACCCGTTGGAAAAGACAGGGGGATCGCATGGCCAATGGATTGTTTCGCACGAAGAGCGTGAAGGGCGCCGAGGATCACGCGCCCGAACACCGGCTGGCCGCGACCCTGTCCTGGCCGCATCTGATCGCGCTCGGCATCGGCGCCATCGTCGGCACGGGCATCCTGACGCTGATCGGTGTAGGGGCGGGCAAGGCCGGGCCCGCGGTGATCCTGTCCTTCGTCATAGCCGGCGCGATCTGCGCCGCCGCGGCGCTCGCTTATGCAGAAATGTCGACGATGATGCCGGCGTCGGGCAGCGCGTACAGCTACAGCTATGCCGTGCTGGGTGAGATCATCGCCTGGGTGGTCGGCTGGTCGCTGATCCTGGAATATTCGCTGGTCGTCAGCGCGGTCGCGGTCGGCTGGTCGGGCTATGCCGCGCCGCTGCTGCAAAGCTGGGCGGGCGTCCCGATGGAGTTGATGGCCGGGCCGCACGCCGACGGGATCGTCAACATCCCCGCGATTGTGATCATCGCGATCGTCGCCGGGCTGCTGTGTCTCGGCACGCGCGAGAGCGCGACGCTCAATGCCGGGCTGGTGATCGTCAAGATCGTCGCGCTGGCGGTGTTCGTCGCGGTTGCTTTGCCCTATTTCAACGGTGCCAATTTCGAACCCTTCGCGCCGTTCGGTTTTGCCAAGAGCGTATCGGCGGACGGGGTCGAGCGCGGGGTGATGGCGGCGGCGGCGATCATCTTCTTCGCCTTTTACGGCTTCGACGCGATCTCGACGGCGGCGGAGGAGACCAAGAATCCGGGCCGCGATCTCGCCATCGGCATCGTCGGATCGATGGTGGCCTGTGTCGCGATCTATATGCTGGTCGCGGTCGCGGCCGTGGGCGCACTGTCCTACACGCAGTTCGCCAACAGCCCCGAGCCGTTGGCGCTGATCCTGCGCGAGCTGGGGCGGCCGGGCTTTGCCACCTTCCTCGCGGTATCGGCGATCATCGCGCTGCCGACGGTGCTGCTCGGCTTTCTGTTCGGACAGAGCCGCATCTTCTTCACCATGGCACGCGACGGGATGCTGCCGATTGAGCTGGCCAAGGTCTCGTCGCGCGGTGCGCCGGTGCGGATCACGGTCTTTACTGCAGTGATCGTCAGCGTGATCGCCGGGCTGTTGCCGATCGACGAGATCGCCGCGCTTGCCAATGCCGGGACGCTGGTGGCTTTCGCGGCGGTCGCGATCTGCATGATGGTGCTGCGCCGTCGTGCGCCCGACATGCCGCGCAAGTTCCGCACGCCGCTGTGGGGGCTGGTCGGGACAATCGCCGTGCTCGGCTGCGCATATCTGTTCTTCAGCCTGCCGACCAAGACCCAGCTGTACTTCCTCTATTGGAACCTGCTCGGGGTTGTCATTTACTTCGCCTATGCGCGGCCGAAGGTCAGCAAACAGGGGATTGCATGAGCGGTTGGCATATCGGGATCATTGGCGGGTCGGGGCTGTACGATGTCGCCGGGATCGAGGACGGGCAGTGGGTCGAGGTCGACTCGCCCTGGGGCGAGCCGTCGGACGCGATCTTCACCGGGCGGTTGGGCCACGTCCGCGTTTCGTTCCTGCCCCGCCACGGGCGCGGCCACCGGATCAGCCCGTCGGAGCTGAACGCGCGCGCCAATATCGATTGCCTCAAGCGGCTGGGCGTCACCGATGTGCTGTCGGTGTCGTCGGTCGGCGGGCTGCAGGAAGAGCGCGCGCCGGGGACGTTCACCATCGTCGACCAGTTCATCGACCGGACCAAGGGGCGTCCGTCGAGCTTCTTCGGCACCGGTATGGTGGCGCATGTCTCGATGGCCGATCCGGTATGCCCGCGCCTGTCCGCGCTGGCCGGCGATGCGGCCGAGTCAGCGGGCGCAACTGTGCATCGCGGCGGAACCTGTCTGGTGATGGAGGGGCCGCAATTCTCGACCCGTGCCGAAAGCCAGCTCTATCGCAGCTGGGGGTGCCACGTGATCGGCATGACCGCGATGCCCGAGGCGAAGCTGGCGCGCGAGGCGGAACTGCCGTTCGCGATGGTGGCGATGGTCACCGACTATGATTGCTGGCGCGAGGAAGAGGCGGCGGTCGATGTCGCGCAGGTGATCGCGCAGCTGTCGAGCAACGCCGAAAAGGCGCGCGCGATGGTGCTGACCCTGCTGCGTGCACTGCCGGACGAGCGGGGTGCGTCGCCGATCGACACCTGCCTCGACACCGCGCTGATCACCGCGCCGCAGATGCGCGACCCTGAGCTGCTGGCACGGCTGGACGCAGTTGCG
Organism: Sphingomonas sp. CCH9-E2; assembly: GCF_001557215.1. Classification (GTDB taxonomy): domain Bacteria; phylum Pseudomonadota; class Alphaproteobacteria; order Sphingomonadales; family Sphingomonadaceae; genus Sphingomonas. The sequence goes on from NZ_LSJM01000378.1 coordinate 3,344, forward strand.
GGGCGGGTACTGGGCTAATCCAGCATATCCGCCAGCGCGCGGGCGATATTCTCCATCGTATAGGGCTTCTGCACCACCGGACGCCCGCGATGCTGGTCGGGGAATTGCGCCTGTTCGCCATAGCCGGTGGCGAACATGAACGGGATGCGGCGTTCGAGCAGCGCGTCGGCAATGGCAAAGCTGGTCGTGCTGCCGAGATTGATGTCGAGGATCGCCACCGTCGGCGGCTGCATGGCAATCAGGTCGAGCGCGGCATCGACCGACGCGGCAGTCATCACGTCGAGCGCGCCCAGCCGGGTCGCGATATCCTCGGCATCCAGCGCGATGATCAGGCTGTCTTCGACCAGCATCAGGCGCTGATCCTTGAGCAGGTCGGCGGGCGGCTCATCGCGATGGCCCGGCGCGGCACGCGGGAAGCGCACGAGCGGCGCACCGCCCTCGCGCGGCTTCGACACATGGCGCGCGGGGATGCAGAAATCGGCCTCGAACCCGGCTTCGGCATAGCGCACCACCGCTTCGCCGCCGAGGTCGTATGGGACCGAGCGTTCGATGATCGTCGTGCCAAAGCCCCGGCGCGAGGGCGGCTTGACCGGCGGGCCGTCAATGTCGCGCCACTGCAGCAACAGATCGCCACGGGCATTGCATTCCCAGCTCAGCTGCACCGTGCCGCCAGGGACCGACAGGCTGCCATATTTGCTCGAGTTGGTGACAAGCTCGTGCAGCACCAGCGCCATGGTCGAATAGGCCTGGGGGTTGAGCATCACCGGCTCACCCGCGCTGATGATGCGGTCGCCTTCCTCGACAAAGGCGGCGGATTCGGCGTCGATCAGCGCCTGAAGCCAGGCCGGGCCCCAGTGATCCTCGGTAATCTGGTTGTGTGCGCGGGCGAGCGCATGGATGCGGCCATCGACCACCTTCACGAAATCGCGCACCGCCGGTTCCTCGGGCTGGGCCTGACGGATCAGGCCGCGGATGAGGCCGAGGATGTTGCGCACGCGGTGGTTGAGTTCGGCGATCAGTACTTCCTGCCGCGCTCCCGCACGCTGGCGCTCGGCGCTGGCTTCATCCGCGAGGCGCAGCACGACTTCGATCAACGTCGCGCGCAGGGTTTCGGCAACGCGCAGTTCGGACGCGGTGAACGGCTTCGATCGGCCGCGGACCAGCTCCTTCCACTCCTCGAAGCTCGCACGCGGCGACAGGCGCGGACCATTGGGGCCATATTCGACCGGCTTGTGCGGATCGCCCGCCCAGCGGATCGACTGGATCATCTCGCTGCGAAACAGGATGACGTAATCGCGCGGCGAGCGGGAGATCGGGATCGCCAGCAAGCCGGCGGCGCTGCCCGAAAAGCTTTCGGCATCGACGACCAGCGATCCGATATGGTCGGTCGCGAACACCTTGCCCGCCGCCGTCGCGTTGAGCGCGCGCACGATCCGCCGAAAGTCGTCGGTCGGCGGCGTCACGCCCGAAAAGGCGTAGCTGCCATTGAGCCACACCCCCACGCCATCGGCAGGAATGGCGTTGGTGAGGATGTCGGCGAGCCAGTCGGGATCGCGCAGCAGCGTCTCGTCCGACGCGACCGCGCCGAGCAGCTGGTCGGAAATATCGCGCGCGCGGCGTTCGAACTCCACCGTCTGCTGCCGCTCGCGGCTTTCGAGGCGCATCGAAAACATCTGCGCAAACAGTTCGGAGATCGATCGCCGCTCGAAACTGGGGTGGCGCGGGGCGTAATGGTGGCAGGCGAACAGGCCCCACAGCTTGCCATCGACGATGATCGAGATCGACATCGACGCATCGACGCCCATGTTGCGCAGATATTCGATATGGATCGGTGAGACCGAGCGCAGCAGCGACAGCGACAGGTCGAGCGGCTCACCCTTTTCGTCGAGGTCGGGGACGATCGGCACCGGAGTGGCGTTGATGTCGGCGATCACGCGCAGCAGGTTGCGGGTATAGAGCACGCGCGCCTGGGCCGGAATGTCGCTGGCGGGATAATGCAGGCCGAGGAAGCGGCCGATACCGGGCTTGCACGCCTCTGCCACCACTTCGCCCGAGCCGTCGGCGGCAAAGCGATAGACCATGACGCGGTCGTAGCCGGTCAGCGCGCGCACCTGTCGCGCGCCTTCGCGGTAGAAGGACAACATGTCGATGCACTGATCGAGCCGCGCGATCATCGACCGCACCATCCCGGTGACGTCGCCGACTTCGCCGGTCGAACGTTGGCCCTCGATGATGATCTGTCCGCCGGACATATGGATCGCGAGGTCGTAGGACCCCGCACCGGGAACCAGTTCGGTATCGAACAGGCGCTCGATCGAGTCCGGTCCGCGCAACATGGCGGTGCGGTTGCGCAGGTCGTGGACCACCGGGGCGGCAAGGAACTCCGCGAGCGGATGGCCGATGATCTGTTCGGGATAGAGCCGCAGAAACTCGGGGAGGTTGGCTGAGGCGCGCGCGACGATCCAGTCGGCGGTCAGCGCGATCAGAAATCCGATCGGCTGGATCGCACCGAGGATGTGGATGGGCTCGCGATCGCAATTGGTGAGATCGACGGGATGCGGATCATTCAACGACAGAAATCCTTCCATGCTGCCGCGCGCTTCGCCAGAACAGGTCGAAGACTGCGCATGCAGCGTCTGCTGCCACCTCCCGCTGATCGGGCGCGACGAGGTGATGGTCCAACACCTCGATCAATCCCTGCCAGCGTTTCGGCGCGGGGGCGCAACGAATGAACCGGGCTGGAAGGTCCATCGGAACGTTACGGGCTAGCAATGCCCCGCCCAGCCGCGACCCTTCGAGCACATAGATGACGCCCAACGCGGCGGCGTTGGAGTGGATGGCGAACGGCTCAGGCTGCGGGGCGGGGGCATCGAAATCCGCAAGGTCGGCGCGGATCAGGTCGGAGCGCCGCCGTTCGGGCCAGTCGGGCAACAGTGCGGAGGAACCGAACGTGTCGACCGCCGCTTCCGCCGTCAGCAGGGGGCCGGCCTGAGCGATCAGAAAGGCGCGATAATCGCCGCGATCGCTCAGGTCGAAGGTGCCGAATGCCGCGTCCACCCGGTCATGCGCGGATGCAGTCGCGGTGCGCAACAGGCTCCGGGCAGTTACGGTTCGGGTCATCGGCCTTGCTTGTGGCGAAACCCGGCGCGCGCAACAAGCCATTGTTTCCCCGGCGGAATGACCCTGCGCGAGCGCCAGGCCGCGCGGCGGCTTCGGGGTACCGTCAGCTGCGCGCCGCAATGGAGTCCAGAATTGCTCGGCGGCGATCATCGCTGACGTTCGACCATTCCGCAATCTCGTCGAGCGTGCGGTGACAGCCGGTGCAGACATCGTCGTCGTTCAGGCGGCAGACGCCGATGCACGGGCTGGAAACGCCCGGCACCGGGGTGAAGGCGAGGAAATCTTCCTCGTCCAACGCGGTCGTCACGCAGGGATCGTGAAGTTCAGGAAGTCCGGGATCGGGCCGTTCCAGCCGCCGTCATCCTTGGCGTCGGGGCCGTCGTCGCGGGCCTCGTAGCGCTGGTCGCGGCGGGGGCGATCGTCACGGCGGCCGCGCGGGCGGTCGTCGCGGGGACGATCGTCACGGGGGCGGTCTTCGCGTTGCTTCGGCGCGCGCGTTGCTTCGCGCGGTGCCTCGACTGCGGCAGCCGGCTCCGATTCCGGCCGGGCCTTGCGGCCGCGCGGCTTTTTCGGTTCTTCCGCTTCGTCCTCGGGCAGGGCGGCGATCCGTTCGATCTTCTGACCCTGCAGCTTTTCGATATTCTCGATCGCCTCGGCGTCGGCGCTGGTCACCAGCGTATAGGCGGTGCCGGTCGCGCCCGCGCGACCGGTGCGGCCGATGCGGTGGACATAGTCGTCCGGGTGCCAGGGTGCGTCGAAGTTGAAGACGTGGCTCACGCCCTTGATGTCGAGCCCGCGTGCCGCGACGTCGGACGCGACGAGGATGTTGACGTCACCCGCCTTGAACCGGTCGAGCTCGGCGATGCGCGACGACTGGTCCATGTCGCCATGGATTTCGGCCGAGCGGAAGCCATGCTTGCGCAGGCTCTTGTTGAGTTCGCGGACCGTCGTCTTGCGATTGCAGAAGATGATCGCGGTGCGGACATCTTCGGTGCGCAGCAGGCGGCGGAGCAGGTCGCGCTTGGCGAACGCGCTCGACGGCGCGGGCACGAGCCGCTGGGTGATGTTGGTGTTGGTCGAAGCCGGGCGTGCGACTTCGATCGTCTTGGGGTTCGACAGGAACTTGTCGGCCAGCTTCTTGATCGGCGGCGGCATCGTCGCCGAGAACAACAGGGTCTGACGGTTCGCGGGCAGCTTCGAACAGATCGTCTCGATATCGGGGATGAACCCCATGTCGAGCATCCGGTCGGCCTCGTCGATCACCAGCAGGTTGCACCCGGTCAGCAGGATCTTGCCGCGTTCGAACAGGTCCATCAGGCGGCCGGGGGTGGCGATGAGGACGTCGACGCCCTTTTCCAGCGCCTTGACCTGATCGCCCATCTGCACGCCGCCGATGAGCAGCGCCATGCTGAGCTTGTGATGGGTGCCGTATTTCTCGAAATTCTCGGCCACCTGCGCCGCGAGTTCGCGGGTCGGTTCCAGGATCAGGCTGCGCGGCATGCGCGCGCGGCTGCGCCCTTCGGCGAGCACGTCGATCATCGGCAGCACGAAGCTGGCGGTCTTGCCCGTGCCGGTTTGCGCGATCCCGATCAGGTCGCGCATCATCAGCACCGACGGGATCGCCTGGCGCTGGATCGGCGTGGGTTCGGAATAGCCGGCCTCTGTGACGGCCTTCAGCAATTCGTCAGAGAGGCCGAGATCGGCAAAGCTCATTCAGATGTCCGGAAAACGGGGGCGCGCCCCTCTACGTAAACTGAGGCCCTGTCCGGGAAACGGCGCGAAAAGTCAAGGTAAAGGCTGGTCAGCGTTCGGGGGTCAGCGCGCGGAAAGACCGGATTCGGCATTCGCCGCCCGCGCGCGAGCGGAATGCGTCGCGTTTTGCACAGACTTTGCCGTCCTTGTTCGGCTTCAGATAGAAGCCGGCGTAGAAATCGAGTGCCGGACATTCATTGCCCAGCTTCGCCCGGACGCGCCGCCCTCCGGCGAGGACCAGGTCGACGCTGTCGGACCGGATGATGGCCGCACCCGACAGCGAGTCCACCGCGACGCAGTCATCGGTGCGCTTTTCGACCCAGGCGATCGGGGGCAGCGGGGCCGGAGCGGGTGCGGCGGTGCGGCGCACAGCCTCGGGCCGCGGCACGCGGATCACGATATGCTGCTGAATGCGTACCTGCGCCAGCCGAGTCGGCGGCGCATAGGTTGGCGACGGCTGCGGCTTGCTCTGCCCCGACGCGGCGAGCGGCAGCACCAGCGCAGCAAACAGGGGGACGATCGGCAGCTTCACCATAACGTAATGCCCTATACACAACAGGGTTGAACAGTGGATGAATTGCCCGCCGGTGTCCCGTCATGGTAGCGCGCGGCCATGATTGCACCTGACCCTGCTGCCGAGCTCCACACCTTCGCCGCCGCCCTGCGCGCGCGCATCGGTGAAGACGCGGTGGTGACCGATCCGGATCTGATCGCGCCCTGGCTGACCGATTGGCGCGGGCGCTATCATGGCGCATCGACGCTGTTGCTGCAGCCACGATCGACGCACGATGTCGCCGCAATCGTCGCGCTGGCCGCGGCGCATCGCGTGCCGCTGGTGCCACAGGGGGGGAACACGTCAATGGTCGGGGGCGCGACGCCGCCGGCCGATGGCAGCGCGGCGATCCTGTCGCTGCGGCGGATGAACGCCATTCGCCGGATCGATCCCGATGCCGGACTCGCGGTGGCGGAGGCCGGGGTGATCCTGTCCGACCTGCACGACGCCGCTTTGGCGCAGGGACAGCGCTTTCCGCTCACCCTGGGGGCCAAGGGCAGTGCCACGATCGGCGGGCTGACATCGACCAACGCCGGGGGGACGCAGGTGCTGCGCTTCGGCACGATGCGCGCGCTGGTGCTGGGGGTCGAAGCGGTGCTGCCCGATGGGAGCATCCATGATGGGCTCGCGCCGCTCAAAAAAGACAATCGCGGATATGATCTCAACCAATTGCTGGTCGGGGCGGAGGGGACGCTCGGCGTGATCACTGCGGTCACTTTGAAGCTGGTCCCGGCGGTGGCGGCGCGGGCGGTCGGCTGGGTCGGCGTCGACTCGCCGCACGCCGCGCTCGATCTGCTGCGGCTGTGCGAGGCGGCGAGCGATTCGATCGAAAGCTTCGAGATCGTGCCCGCGCATTCGCTGGCGCTGGTGCTGGAGCATATTCCCGGCACCCGCGATCCGCTGGCGGGGCCGTATCCCTGGCATGTGCTGATCGAAGCGGTGGCCAGCGATGCGGCAGCCGAACCGCCAGCCGAAACGCTCGAGCGGCTGCTGGCCATGGGATTGGAACGCGGACTGATTCGCGACGCGGCGATCGCCGCGAGCGAGACTCAGGCCGAAGCATTGTGGAAGCTGCGCGATTCGATTTCGGAGGCCGAGCGCGCGAGCGGACCGGCGCTACAGCACGACATTTCGGTCCCGGTCGCAGCGATGCCCGATTTCATGATCGACGGCGCGGCGGCGGTCGAGGCGGCGTTTCCGGGGACGAGCGCAGGGGCGTTCGGGCATCTCGGCGACGGCAATGTCCATTTCCATGTCCGCGCCCCCGCGGGCGCGGATCGCGAATGGGCTGTGGAAAATTCGGCGCGAATCAGTCCGTTTGTCCATGATCTGGTGGTTGCGGCGGGCGGTTCGATCTCGGCCGAGCATGGGATTGGCCAGATGAAGCGCGATGAACTGGCGCGACTGTCGTCGCCCGCGCGCATGCATGCCCTCGCCGCGATCAAGCGTGCCTTCGATCCGGACAATCTGTTCAATCCGGGGAAACTGGTTACGCTTGCGCCCGCGCGCGCCGACCAATAGACCGCGCACACCTAACTCCAGGAGAATTTCATGGCCAGCGCGCCGCAAGCACAGGGTCTTCCCGTTTTCTACAACGACCTTCTCCCGCTCTCGAGCGAGATGCATGGCAATTTCCGTATCCGTCCGGCCACCACGGCACCGTTCCTGGGCAAGCAGCACGCGGTGCCGCTGACCGTCGAGGAATTCCCGCTGGTCCAGCGTTACATGCCGATCGTGTTCTCGGCGGGTGACG
>NZ_LSJM01000379.1 GCF_001557215.1 Sphingomonas sp. CCH9-E2
GGCGCTGGTTGTGGATGACCCTGCTGGTGCTCGTGCTCGTCGGCTGCGCGACGCTCACCTTCCGCCTCGTCGAATGGCCGCTGCGCGACCGGCTCCGCGGCGTTGCCGCGGCACTGGAGTGATTTACCCCAAGGAGAAGATGATGAAACGCTACGCCATCCTGCTTTTGCTCCTGCCGCTCGCGGCAGGGACCGCCCCCCTCTTGGCCCAGTCGGCGACGCCGGCAACGGAGGAGAAAGCAGTCGAAGACGTGCTCGGCCGGTACAAGGGTGCGGTCGAGAGGCTCGATGCAACAGGAACCGAAGCGCTGTTCGCGCCCGATTCGCAGATCTTCGAAAGCGGCGGCGCAGAGGGCAGCTACGCCAACTACCTGCGACATCATCTCGGCCCGGAGCTCGCAGAATTCAGGGCATTTCGCTTCGCCGATTACAAGGTGTCGGTTCGGTTCGAAGGGCCGGTTGCGATCGCGACCGAGACCTATCGCTACGTCATCACGCCTCGAGAAGGAGATCCGATCGAGCGGCAGGGCGTCGCGACAAGCGTGCTCGTCAAGCGCGATGGCCGCTGGCAAATCCTTACGCTGCACAGCTCCTCGCGCAGACCAAAGGCGTCCTGACGCGCTCGGCGGGCAATTGAGTTTTCCGATCGATCAGGAACTCGCGCATCGCCTAAGGCATGCGCGAGCCGATCGCGTGGTTCGAGGTTGTCAGCAATCGGCTAGGCTGCGAGCGACTCCGTTCGCTCGGCATGCACCCCTTGCCACGCCTCAAGCGCCTGGGCCGAGTAGACCACGCGACGACCGATCTTGCGGAACGCCGGGCCAGTGCCTTGCCAGCGGTACGTCTGCATCGTTCCGACCGTAAATCCCAGCTTTGCAGCCGCCGCGCGCGTGTCCAGCCACTGCGTTCGAATGACCGCACCCAGCACGGGGTCGGAGACCGGTGCGCCGCGATCCGGCGATTGCTCCCAGAAAGCAGCGAACGGGTCTGCATCTGCGGAGTCATTGGCAGCGAGGACTTCCACGGCCTCGCCAAGGCATCGCGCAATTTCCTCGGATATCCGCTCCGCAGCGCTTTTGAGCGGGTGATCGGAGAGATGCGTGTATCGCTCGGTCGTCTTGGCGCTGCGGTGCCCGAGCAGTGCGCCGATGATCAACATGCTGTCGCCGGTGGCGGCGCCGATCGAAGCGAAGCTGTGCCGCAGATCGTGAATCCGCACATCGTCCAGGCCTGCCGTCTTGCGAATACGAACCCAGACTGCCTGCAGGTCCGTCACATGTGTGCCGTCCTTCTTGCCTGGCAGCAGATAGGAGTTTCCTTCGACCGTAGGGACCATGGCGATAATCCGCATCGCCGGGGCACCCAGATGGACGACTTTGGCACCCGTCTTCGAATCAGGCAGGCGGAGGCATCGATGATAGCGGTCGATGTGGTTGTGCTTGAGTTTCAAAATCTCGTTCTTGCGGCACCCGGTCAGGATCAGCAGGCGCAACGCTGCGATTGCGAATTGGCTTTCTACTCCCAGGGACGCCGCCGCAGCCAGGGCCTCACCCAGCCGCGCCAGCTCGGCGGGTGAGAGGAACCGCTCCATCTTCCTGCCGGGGAATTTCCGCACGCCAATTGCGGGGTTGTCCGCGCGCAGCTTGCGCTCGACGGCGACCCCGAGCATCGCGCTGATCGTGGTCACACATTGATTGGCGGCGCCCTTGCCGCCGCGCACCCGCGACAGCCTGCGATGTCCCTTCTTGACGGTTCGGGCGGTCTTCCCGCCCGCGATGTCGCGCAGCATCTGCTCGACGTCGCTGCGCTCGATCTTGGATACCCGCTTCTTGCCGAGCAGCGGGAGGATATGGTTCTCGATGTTGTTGCGAGCCTGCCGGACCGAGCTATCTTTCGCGGTGAACAAGGTCTCGTTCAGATAGATCTCGCTCAAATCTTCAAGCGTGAGTTCTTTGCGTTCTGCAATCTTTTCTTGCTGCGGATCGATTCCATCTACGATCTTGCCTAAGAGGCTCTGCGCTTCGGTGCGCGCTGATTCAGGTGTCCAAGGAGAGCCATGAGGTCCGATCTTGAACCGGCGCTGCCGGCCTTCGATGCGGTACTGGAGAACATAGACAAGCTTACCGGCAGGGGAAATTCTCAGCCCGAAACCAATGACATCACTATCCCACAGGAAGCGGTCGGTTCCGTCAGCTGAAAGGCCATCGACGATCCGCTTCGTGATTCGAACGCGCTCGGTGGACATGCTATATACTCCAACCCGACCTCAGCCTTCCGATAACGTCCGAAATTTGGAAGCAGATCGGAAGCAAGAGGTGGAATATCGTGGGTTAGAGTGTCGCGTTGATGGCTAGGTTAGTCAAGAAAAAATGGCCTAAATCGTAGGTTTGGATAGATTAGCGCAAGTAAAAAAGCGTCTTGGTAAGGCTGAGGTCGTGAGTTCAATCCTCACCGGCAGCACCATTTTCCCCAATCCTGTCCGACAGTTGCGGGGCCGCGTGTGCGGTTCGCGCGGAACCGCTTTGCCCTCCAGTCATTGATGCGCCGCATCAACAGGAGGAAGTTCCAATGAAATCGATCTTCAAGGCGGCGCTGGCGGGCGCCGGACTGGTTGCGCTGGCGGCGTGCGGCGGCGCCGATGATCGCGCGGCGGACAATGTCGAGGCCAATGCCGAGGCGATGGCCGACAATCTCGAAGACCAGGCCGACATGGCCCCCAACGAGACGATGGAAGAGGCGCTGGAGCAGCAGGCCGACAATGTCGAGGACGCGGGCGAGGCCAAGGCCGAAGCGATCGACGACAATGACGACGCGCGGATGGAAAACAGCCGCTGACGCGTTGCCCTGCGCGCGTCGACCGCTTGCGTCGGCGCGCGTCCGGGGGCACCCTGACACCGGTTGCAACCGGAGTTCTGCCATGCGTTTCCTTGCCCTTGCGCTGCTGGCGCTTTCAGCCTGCTCCGGCAGCAGCAATGATGCCCCGCCCGCCAATGGCGTGCTCGCGGACGGGCCGGAAACGGCGATCACCAATGTCGTGGCGACCGATTTACCCGCCGGGGTAGCCGAGCTGGCAGAGGCGACGGTGCCGGGGATGCGGATCGCGGAGGCTGAGCGCAAGGACCGCGACGGGCGGACCTACTATGACGTCGAGGGCACAAGGCCCGATGGCAGCGACGTCGAGATCGACATGCTGGTTCAGCCCGACGGGTCGCTGAAGGCAGTCGAGGTGCAGCGCGACATCGCCTGGGCCGACGCCCCTGCCCCGGTTCGCGCCGCCGCCGCCGCGACCGCCGACGCCTTTACCCCCGAGCGGGTGATCGAAAGCCGTCAGGTCGAGGATGGGCGGATCCTCTACGAGCTGTTCGCGCCGGGCAAGCGGAAGGAACCGGCGATGGAAATCGCGTGGGCGGACGGCAAGGCGACCTTACTGACCGAGCGCGCGGTGCACTGACGCGCTATTTGCCGCCGGCGGCCTTGTCGAGATCGCCGGAAATCCCGCGCTTGATCTCGTCGCGCTGGGTCGCGGCGCTGCGCATCGGGGCGGCGGCGTAGAGGCCGCGCAGATAGCCCAAATCCCATTTGGTCAGCGTCACCGGCACCTCGGCATCGTCGGGCGCGTCGAGGATGGTGAGGATCGTCGGCGCGGACAGGCCCTTGACCTTTTCCGGGTCGGTCTGTGCGAAGGTGCGCATCGCGGCATAGTCAGCAAGCTGGACCGGGCTGAGGCCGATCGCGGCGTCGAGCTGAATCACCACCACCGCGGCGATGAAGATCGGGCGCACGGTGGCGCTGATCCGCGACGGGGGCAGCGGCGAGTTGAGTTCATATTGGCCGGTGTCGGCGTTATACGCGACCGGCGTTCCGCTGCGGTCGAGGCGACCCTCCAGATGCCAGGCGGTCGCCGGGCCGGCCTGTTTCGGGGTGCGGATCGGGGTGCCATAGGCGTCGCGGAAATAGGCCGGGTGCGCCTTTTCGAGCGCAGCGACCATCGCTTCCTTGTCCGAGGCGAAGATGACCAGCGCGTTGGGCTTGCAGTCGGCCTTGTCGGACACCGCGATCCCGGCGGCCTTGGCAACGACCCGCATGCGCGCCGCGATCTCCGCATTGCGCGCCGGGCTCAGCCCGACCGCGCCGGGGCACAAGGTCGTGCGGTCGAACCGCGCCATCGGATCGCGGCCGGGCACATTGGCAAGCGCGCGGACATAGTCGCGGATCTGCTTGTCGCGCTGTTCGGGGGCGGTGATGATGACATCGGCCTGATCGGCGGCAGGCCCCTGCGCCATGACGGGGGCAGCGAGTGCGCAGAGGGCGGCGGCGGTGAGGAAGAGGTTACGCATCATCAAATACTCGATCGTTGCAGCGCCGGTGTATCACTGAAGCAAGACACTTTCAAGACGGTCGCGGCGGCGCACAGGTCGCCGCCGCGCACCGGTTCACCAGCGGACGGTAATGCTGCCCTCACAGCGCCAGTCGCGCTTGCTGTCGGCGGAGCAGGACACCCGCGCCTCGCCGCCGCGCACCTCATCGGTCAGCACGCCCTCGACCAGGCTTGCCTTGGCCTTGACCCGCCCGAGCGTCTCGAAAAAGGTCGGGACACAGGTGTCGTTGACGAACCCGCGAAAGGTTTCGAGGTCCATTTTCATCACGTCGGGATCGACGCGGAAATCGATATGGCAGTCTTGCATCGTCGTTCCTTTCATCGTCAGGTTGCAAAAGGCCGCCCCGCAACGAACGCGGCGGCGTCTCCCCCGGTCTCGAGATTGGGACGCTGCCGGCGCGGCATCGCCTGTTCGAGGGCACGGAAAAGGTCGCGATAGGACCCGGCGAACGCGCCATTGGCCCAGTGGAACAGCAGCTGGCTGGTGAAATAGCCATTATTGGGGGCGTCGGCGGCGAGCTGATCGTCCTGGCACGCCGCGAGATGGATCTTGGCGCAGCGCAGCGCGAGCTGGCGCTGCGGCAGGGCAAGCAGTCGCGCTTCGTCATAGCGTGCGGCGTTCGCGGCGTAGATGTCGCGGGCGACATGCTCTTCGATGTTGCGGAACCGGAGGTCGTCCGCTTCCGGATAGGTCGGGCCGACCCCGCCTTTCGCAAACTCATCCTTGTCGGGTTTGGTCATGAGCCGCGTCGCCGTCGCGCTGTGACAGCTGTCGGTGATGACCAGCACGCGCACTCCGGCTTCGAACCGGGCAAGCAGCCCGTGAACTTCGTCGTCGAGCAGCATCCGGTCGAACAGGCACAAGGTTTCGTCGACCGAATCGGGCTCATCGCCGCCGCCATCGAACAGCTGTGACCCGTGACCGGCATAGGAGAGGAAGAAGGTGTCGCCCGCACCCAACCGCGCCGCCGCCTGGCTGACGGCGCGCGACACCGCCAGTACGGTGGCCGCGTCGTCGAGCAACAGGGTCGATGCGAAGCCCTGCGCATCGGCGATCGCCTTCATCGCCCGCGCATCAGGGACCGCGCCGCGCAAGCGCTGTTCGCTGCCATAATGCGCCGGGGAGACGCGGTTGAGGCCGATATGAACCGAGAGTGCCGCCATGTCCGTTCCTCCGAAAAGGCATCCGCCGGGGAATGCCGGCATCGGGATAGGTTCGTTACGGGGGCGGCACGCGTGATGTCCGTCACGCCCCGGGCCGGTTGTCCGACGATGCTGACAACATTGCGTCGGTGTGCGGCGGAGTGGGCGGGTTCGCGACCGCGGATGGCCTGCGCGGCGACGGGGACGCGACACCGGCGCGACAGGTGCGCGACAGTGGCGCGACGCGGGCGCGACGGGCTGGCGACAGGGTTTGGCGGGGAGGCTCCCGCTACGCGTCCGGGGTGCGACGGTGCGGCGACAGGTTCTGGACGGCGCGGCGCTGCGGGTGGCGCGCTGGCAATCGCATGGCCGATTCACACGGGACGGTGGCGGCGGTGTCGGGCTCATCCGACAGCATGAACCCGATGGTGCCCGTGTAGGACAGGGGGCGGCGAGGCGTGTTGGATGGATTGCGCGCGGGGTGTGGCGCGGGTGCCTCCGTCAGGGAGAGCCGGTCAGCGCGCCGCGCCTCCCGAATAGGCGGCCATGATCGCCTTGAGCAGGCCCGGGAAGCGCCCGTCGATCTCTTGGCAGCGGGCATAGTTGCGCATCTCCACGCCGTGCCGTTCCGAGCGGATCAGCCCTGCTTCGCGCAATATGCGGAAATGCTGGGACAGCGAGGATTTGGGGATCACCCGCTCCCCGGTGTCGGCCAGCGTCGCGCAGCCCTGGACACAGCCCAGCCCGGCAATCTCCGCATAGATGCGCGCGCGCTCCGGATCGGCGAGCGCGTGCAGGATCGCCTGCGGCGTCACGCTGTCGACGGTGGGATGGACGAAGGGGCGCATGATAAAAATCAGATAGGCCCCCTTGCCGCCTTGTTCAACAGTTCCATATTCCCGAACTATCGCACTAACGCGGCCAGTCCGGCGGCGGGCGAGGGACAAGGAATTGCAGTCATGAGTCGTTTGCAGGGCAAGGTCGCGGTCGTCACCGGCGCGTCCAAGGGAATCGGCGCGGCAATCGCACGGGCGCTGGCCGCCGAGGGCGCGGCGGTCGTGGTCAACTATGCCAGCAGCCGCGAAGGCGCGGACGCCACCGTCGCGGCGATCGAGAGCGCCGGCGGCAAGGCGCTGGCGGTGCAGGGCGATGTCGCCGACGCGGCACAGGCCACCGCGCTGATCGACGCGGCGACGCGCGAATTCGGGCGGCTGGACATCGTGGTCAACAATAGCGGCGTCTATGCCTTCAGCCCGATCGAGGCGTTCGACCCGGTCGAATATCACCGCATGTTCGGCATCAACGTGCTGGGCCTGCTCAACGTAACCAAGGCGGCGGTGCCGCATCTGGGCGCGGGGGCGAGCATCATCAACATCTCGTCCAACATCACCCGCATGAAGATGCCGGGCGCGTCGCTCTACACCGCGACCAAGGCGGCGGTGGACGCGATCACCCGCGTGCTGTCGAGCGAGCTGGGCCCGCGCCAGATCCGGGTCAACGCGATCTCGCCCGGCATGACGATGACCGAGGGCACCGACGCGGCGGGCATCGTCGAGGGATCGGACTTCGCCAACCAGATCGTCGCGCAGACGCCGCTGGGCCGGGTCGGCCATGTCGACGACATCGCGGTGGCGGCGGTGTTCCTGGCGTCGGACGCGGCGCGCTGGATCACCGGCGAGGTGATCGGGGTGAGCGGCGGGGCGTGACCCGCAGCGCCGTCGCGCGCGCCGCAGATCGCGGCGGCGCGGCGGCACGTCGCTTTCGGGGATGGCGAGTTGCGCCTGACACCTTCCGGCGAAGCTGACGAAAACATGCGGGTTGCGGGCTGACTGGACGGGATGACACCCGCGAAGCGCCCGCGACGCGACAGGTGCGCGACACACAGGCGACAGGTGCGCGACGATTGCGCGACGGGTGCCCGACTGTGCCGCGACGGGTTCGGACCATCGCGCGACTGCCACGCGACCGATTGGCGACAGGAAGCGACGGCGGGGCATCAGCGACGCGACGGCGGCGCGACGGGGGCCGGCTTTGGTGCGCTGGGTGCGGCGGGGTCGCGCGGGGCAAGCGGATCGGGGGCGAAGGGATCGGCGAGCCGTGCGGCGTGCAGTTCGAGCGCGCGGCTCCACGCATAGTCAAACGGCGTGCCGGTCAGGCGATGGCGCAGCGCATGCGCGCTGGACCGCGACATGCCCGCCGCGCGGGCGGCGCGGGCGATGCTGCCGGTTTCGACAAGCGCGGCGAGGAAGATGCGCTGCTTGGCCGGAGTCCAGTGTGCGCGGGCGGGCGGAGGGGTTTGTTGGGTCATCCGACAGGATGAAGCGGATTGCGGGCGTGTAGGACAGGGGTGGCGGGGCGTGTTGGACGGATTGCGCGCGGGG
>NZ_LSJM01000380.1 GCF_001557215.1 Sphingomonas sp. CCH9-E2
ACGCGATACCGCGCAAGCGGCGGCGATGCTGCTCGCCCGCCATGCCGCGCGCCATCCGCTGCGCATGGCGCGTGTCACCGCTGAACGTTCGAGCGATTCATCTCTTGCAGGCGCCGGTCCAACAGGTCGCGCGCCTCGGGGCTGAGACCCTGATCCTCGTCGCCAGTGGCGGTGGTCGGTGTGGCGCCCGGCGTCGCGGCCCGGTTGCCGGAATGCTCGGCCAGGTAGCGATCGAGATAGCGATGCCCGACCGGCGAGCTGGTTATGGCGTCGAGCGGGTTGTGCCCGTTTTTCACTACCCCACCGACGCCAGGAAACGCCTCGCTCCGAAACGCCTCGCTCCCCCTCCAAACGTCGTCGGAGATATCGACCGTGACCTTGCCCTGCATGATGCCGATGACGCCCGGTTTGCACGGGATCGGTTCGGCGCGCGTGCCGTTGATCCAGTGGAGCGGCCAGTCCCACCCGGTCGCGATCCAGTCGAAGACACCGAACGCCTCTTCCTCGGTCGCCTTCACCGGATAGCAGTGACGGTCGCCCGCCTGCCGGCGCGCGCCCCAGACCCAGACTGCCAACAGGACCATCAGTCCGACCTTGAGCAGATTGCCCGCCACGCTCGATACTTTCCCTATCATCGCCTTTCCCGCACCACGGTTCCAACGCCCCGGTTCATTTCATTGCACCACGGTCTTCGGACCGCCGTCCCAGCATTGATCACCGGCCGCGAATCCGCCCCGCGCACACGGGGGTAGGAACCAGCCGTTCGCTTCCCCTTCTTGCAACGGAGACGGCGCAGGCGGTCGCGCACGTGCGCGTCTGACTTGGGCAGCGCGCCGTTCGTAATCGGCGACATCATCGCCGAACAGCGCCCGGCAGTCCCGCGTCGTGCCCTGCTTCACATCATAGCAAATGTCGCCGCGACCACTCGCGGTCATCGGGCGCCCGAACACCCACCACAGTCCCGCGGCGTCTCCGTCTCCCCACCACCGCAAGACAGCAGGGCCGTCGTCGCGACTGCCGCCCGCGACCGCCGGCAGGCCTGTCGCCGCGGCCGGGATGGCGTGCGCCGTGCCGGTCGCATCGCCCGGATAGGTCCGGCCGGACGGCAGTTGCCCCTTGGCGGGATCGAACAGCATGACCATCGTCACGTTCTTCTGCGGCGAATAGAAGGACGGGACGATGACCGGGTTCGCGAAATCGCCATCGTGCGGTCGCGCCTCCAGCGCGCGCAGTTCCGCGTCGGGCGACCAGGCGTGCGCGACGGCCAACGCCAGCGCGACGTTGGAGGCCATGTCCTTGCCCGTCGTCGCCACGCTGTCCGCCACGGCCCGCACCTGTCGGCCGGCAATTGGCCCCATCGGTTGAAACAGCAGGATGCGCTGTAGCATCATCGCGACCATGCCGCCGCCCTTGACCGGCAACCATTGTCCCTCGTCGTTCCAGCCCTGATCGGAAACGAAGCGCAGACCGCGCTCGCTCGCCGCCAGTTGCCCGCGATCGACGTGGAACTCGTAGCCATCGTCCGCCAGCCCGTCACGGACCAGCGCGAAATAGCTGCCGTCAGGCATCACCGTCAGACCGATGGTCCCCGACCGACTATCGGCATCAGGCTGACGCACCGTTACCAGCCAACTGCCGCAGAATTGCCCGATGCCGGACCGGTCGCCGGCGTCGGCGGGTCGCGCGACGCCGCGGCGCATCCGGTCGACCCAGAAATCGAAGCGCTGCCAGCGTGTATCGTCGAGCGCGATGCTCTCGGCTTCTGCCACCGGGGAAACGATGCAATCGCCCGACTGTTCGGGCTTCCCGGCCGATGCCTGCACCTGCTCGGCATTCGTATCTGGTTTGGCGCTCTCATGCTGAGTGCTTGCATTGGAGCCGCAAGCCGCTGGCAAAAACGACAGGAGAGCGATCACCGCCGTCTTCCATCCGAATCGCCACATCGCCGAGCGCCCCTTTCCGAACTACCTCTATCAGGGCAGCTTCCTTTTGCCAATATATATGTTAAAAGATTGGAGCGTCACGACTTGATTGCGACAGGAGGCAGCGATGGACGATGACGGAGACACCGATGGAACGAAGGTCTACTTCATCCGCATCAAGGATACCGGCGCGGCCATCGGTATCTTCTGGTCGGACTGGAGTGGCCTTGATCTTCTGATCCAGAATCGGGTTGATCCATGGAAATGCGAAGCCGCCGAGATCGGCCGGCGGGTGCAGCCGTCCGGGGGAGTGATATTTGAGTACGGCCCGGTTCTGCATGAAGGCATCGTCGAGCATCCTGGTCCGCACCGGTGCGTGTTGACGAGCGGACTGGCGCAGATGCTTTTCGATAATGGCCGAGGCGAGGATCCGACACCGCTGGACTTCACGCCACTTCACGTTTCGTCTCCTGCATGGCTCGGCGAAGGGGATGACGAAAAACTATAAGTCAATGCGGCTACGCCAAACCCATCATTAGTGTCTGGTAAGCGCCGCGCCCGGGGCGCGACGTAGGTTCGCTGGCGCCGCGCCCCTCCCCCGGAGGCCCGCCCGCGCGGGGAACACCACGGGCTGCTGCCCTTTCGTTCCCGAAGGAAAATAGACGGCCCGTGTGGTCCGCCCAGCGCCACCCACATCGTTGCTCGCTGCATGACGCGGCCTCGTGTTCGCTGATCGTTCACGTCTGGCGTACGCTCAGCATACTTTCGTGTCGTAGCCCCTAATATGCAGGCCGGCCCGGGCCGATTTGCCTTTATATCTTTGTGGTCTTTCTTTCTGGCTGTCGGATCTTGCAGCGGCGTGACGGCATGGATGTTCAGACACACGACAAATCGCTAATCGACAAACAGGTGTTTGCCGACACCTGAGCGGGGCTGTCGGCGCTTAGCGTATATCTGGGTCCGTTCTA
>NZ_LSJM01000381.1 GCF_001557215.1 Sphingomonas sp. CCH9-E2
TCCGCTGCTGCGATATGCCCCCGGCATATCGCTGATCGCAGCTACGCCCCCTCCGTCATCGCTGCGCGATGCCACCTCCCCTGCGGTGCAGGGGAGGAATGATCACCGCCCCCTCATCACCTCAAGATACGCATCCAGCACCGCCTGGTTCACTTGCGGCCACACCTGCGCCTGCATCCGCTGGTGCCCCAGCGCCCCGAACCGCGCGCGCATGTCCGCGTCGCGCGCCAGCCGCTCGATCGCGTCGGCATAGGCGGCAACGTCGCGCGGCGGGACCAGAAAGCCGGTCTCGCCCTCGACCACCAGATCCATCGCTCCGGTCGCGCGCGCGGCAACCACCGGCACGCCGCACGCCATCGCTTCCGACGTCACATTACCGAACGTCTCGGTGATCGACGGGTTGAAGAACACGTCCATCGACGCGACCGCGCGGCCGAGCGCATCGCCCGACTGGAACCCGGTAAAGATCGCCTCGGGCACCTGTCCCGCGAACCATTCCCGCGCCGGACCTTCGCCGACCACCAGCACCTTGTGCGGCACCCCGCGCCGGGTCAGCTCGCGCGCGACCTCGGCAAAGATGTCGAGCCCCTTTTCCAGCACCAGCCGCCCGAGGAAGCCGATGGCGGGAACATCATCGGCAATCCCCAGCCCGCGCCGCCACTCCAGGTCGCGCCGCTGCGGATTGAACCGTGCATGATCCACCCCGCGCGACCAGATGCCGATCGGCGTGGTCACGCCCCAGCTCTGGATCAGATCGGCGATCGACTGGCCCGGCACCATCACCCGATCGACCCGGTTGTAAAAGCGCTTCAGCCGCCGGATCAGCCACGGCTCGACAAAGCCCAGCCCATAGTAACGCGGATAGGTTTCGAACCGCGTGTGCAGCGACGCGACCACCGGAATGCCCTGCTTGCGCGCCCACGCCACCGCGGCATGGCCCAGAAATTCGGGTGCGGAAACATGGACCAGGTTCGGTGCAAACGCCTCCAGATCCTCCCGCGGCGCGCGCGGCAGGCCCAGCGCGACCTTATACTCGCCGCGCCCACCGGGCATGGCAAAGGCTGGCACGCTGACCAGATCGCCCTCCGGCTCAAACGCGGGCTTTTCGACGGTCGGCGAATAGACGCGCACCGTTACGCCAGCATCGAGCAAATGGCGCACCAGCTTGTTCAGCGCCTGGTTCGCGCCGTCGCGCACATAATTATAGTTGCCGCTGAACAGCGCAACGCGAAGGTCGGTCGGAGTCATCACGCCCCATTAGCTGCACGTGCGCGCACGCGCTACCTTTGCTCCAGGCGACCAACTCGTCTGTTGCCAAGTGTCGAAGATGCGATGAGAAAACTGCAAGAGGTCCAAAGGGGGAGAGCGGACGTGGCGGGAGGATTCGCGCGGAGCATGACGATCGCGGTTGCGGGCATCGCGGGGTTGGCCGCGCTCGCGCCCGCCTATGGCCAGGAACGCGCCGTCAGCGCGCGCCAGGCGGTCGATACCTTCATGCAGGGTCGGACGCTGGACGTGGTGATCGAGCCGCGCCCTGTGGCGTGCTCGCCCTCGTTTGAGGTCTGCTACTCGAACTATTTCCGCAAGCTGCGCTGGGTTCAGGAC
>NZ_LSJM01000382.1 GCF_001557215.1 Sphingomonas sp. CCH9-E2
TCCTCCCCCGCCAGGGGGAGGTGGCGCCGAAGGCGACGGAGGGGGAGGACGGCTGCGCCCCCTCGACCGTCGTGCTTCCTCCCCCTCCGTCAGCTCCGCTGACACCTCCCCCTGTCGGGGGAGGATTATTGGAGCTCAGGCCATCGGTGGGGTGGCGGGCAGGACGACGGTGATGCGCAGCCCGCCGATCGGGGAGTTGCTGGCTTCGATCCGGCCGTGATGCCCCTCGACGATTGCGCGGGCGGTGGCGAGGCTGAGGCCCGATCCGCCGGGGGTTTCCTTGGCATTGGCGCGGTAAAAGGGTTCGAACAGCTGCTGCGCGAGGCCGACATCGATGCCGGGAGCATTGTCGTCGACGATCAGGCGCCACGCGTCGCGCTGGCTTTCGAGGCCAAGGACGATGCGCCCACCGCGCGGGACATAACGCATGCTGTTTTCGATCAGCGCGCCGAACAGCTGCTCGATCCGCTCGGCGTCCCACTTCACCAGGATGGTATAGGGAGGCAGGTTGCTCGTTTCGAGACGGATTCCGGCAGCTTCGGCGCGCTTGCCATGGCTCCAGATCGTATTGTGGATCAGCGCGCGCGGATCGACATCGGCAAAGCGCAGCGGCAGGCGGCCGAGATCGGCGAGCGCGACGGCGTGGAGATCTTCGGCCATGCGCGCGAGGCGGGACTGGTCGGCCTCGATCGCGGCCTTGAACTCGGGTTCGGCGGTCAGCGCTTCCTGTAGCTCGGCGAGACGCCCGCCGAGCGAGGCGATCGGTTCGCGCAGTTCTTCGGCGATCATCACCAGCCAGGTACGGCGCGCGGTTTCGATCCGCTCGAAGCGGTTGGCGATGCGGCGCAGATTGCGCATGGTGCCGACGATCTCACGCGGGCCGCGCTCGTCGAAATGGATGTCGCCATCGCCATCGGCGACCTCGTGGCTGAGGCGCAGCAGTTCGCGCTGGGGCTTGGACCAGCGCCCCGCGAGCCAGTAGGCGGCGCCCAGCAGGATTGCGAGCAGACCCGCCAGGATCGCGC
>NZ_LSJM01000383.1 GCF_001557215.1 Sphingomonas sp. CCH9-E2
GACCCTGCTATCCGTTCGCCGTTGCGTTGCTTCCGCCCGCAGCGTCGCCGCCCGGTTCAATCGTAGTGCCCGATCCGTCGATCGCAGCAGCGCCGCCACCTTTGCGCCCGCGCCGCTGAAAGAAAGCAGCGCCATCAGAGCGCCACGCCTCCCGATTGCCAGCAATCTGCGCTTCGGCGATGACATGGAGCAGGCCGCCCGCCAGCGTCTCGGCATCGAGTGCATCGGCCCCGGTTGCAGCGACAAGCTGGCCGAGCTGTTCGACCCGCTTCGCCTTGAGTGAGCGTGCCTTGTCGTTCAGCGCTTTTAGTTCGGCATCGTAATCGCGAACCTTCCGCATCGTCTCTCCCTTCCGCGACCAGCAGCTAGATCACTCTAGCGCCACTAGCGGGAGGGTAAATACCGAACGGAGCAGCAGGCGACACCAAGTCAATCACGAGAAGCGCAGCGGATTGTGAGTGCGCGCTTATACGTCGTTGCCGACGTGCGCTCAGAAGTGCAATAAGCGGGGCGTCATGGCGATCTACCACTTCTCCGCCAAGGTTGTCAGCCGCGCGAACGGATCGAGCGCCGTCGCGAGCGCCGCCTATCGTTCCGCGTCCGAGTTACATGACGATCGGCTAAACCGCGATCACGATTTCAGCAACAAGGCGGGCGTGACCCACTCCGAGATCATGTTGCCGGAAGGCGCGCCGGAGCGTTTAAACGACCGCGCGACCTTGTGGAACGAGGTGGAGGCGGGGGAGAAGCGCAAGGACGCGCAGCTTGCCCGCGAGGTGGAGTTCTCGATTCCGCGCGAAATGAACGAGAAGCAGGGCGTCGCGCTCGCGCGCGATTTCGTGAAGCAGCAGTTTGTCGATCGCGGGATGGTCGCGGACCTGAACGTGCATTGGGACAAGGCGAAGGACGGCACGCCGAAGCCGCACGCGCATGTCA
>NZ_LSJM01000384.1 GCF_001557215.1 Sphingomonas sp. CCH9-E2
GAGCGGCCCGCCGGGCTCACCGCATGGCTGCCGCTGGCGATGACGCCGGGCCGCTCGGCGCGGTAATCGGCGTGACGCTGAACCGCCAGCGGCTCGGCCCAGACGCGCAGGCCTTCGCCCAGCAGCGGTTCGAACACGGGCTTCAGCGACTTGGCGAGCCGTGCGGTCAGATGCTGGACGCCGTGCAGATCGCCGAACGGGTTGAGGTTCGCGGCCCCCAATGCGGGCGCGTGTTCGGCGCCGGCGCGCGAACGCTCGCGCCGTTCCGACGCGTTTCCCTGAAGGGTCATCTCTGAAGGGCCGTTAACCATGCCCGTTCACTGAACGATGAAATTGGTAAAATAGACGTTAGCAACTCCGCCAAACCCCTCTTTTTCCTTCAAAACGCCGTTGATTGCGGCGGCGAGGCGCTTTTGCAGGCGGGTTTTGCCGTCGGCGGTGAAGACATCGTCCTCATTGGTTTCGCCGAGCGCGAGCAGAATCGCCGAACGCACCGCGAGTTCGTGCGTCTTCAGATTCTCGATCACGCGATTGTCATAGGGGGTCGAGATCGCGACCCCGACCTGGACGAAATGGACGCTTTCGCGGAGGTTGGAGGTGAACTCCTTCTCCATCTGATAATAGGTTGAGGCATATTTGTCCCCGCCCTCGCCCTTCGGCGTCGGCTTGCCCTTGCTCTCGCCGCCCTCTTCGCCTTCCTTTGCCACCGAGGCGCGAACTTCCTCGCTCTTGGGGACAAGGCGCGGCGTATCGGCGTCGGCGCTTTCGCCCTGCGCAGCGCCCCCGCCGATCAGCCCGGCATTGACGGCGTACAGACCGCCGCCAACTCCACCGC
>NZ_LSJM01000385.1 GCF_001557215.1 Sphingomonas sp. CCH9-E2
CACGCCGCCCGCCGCATGCGCGCCCTCATGCCCATGCGCCAGGATCAGGCGGGTCGAGGCGATGTTGAGGCCGAGCCGCAGCATCGTCGCGATCAGCAGGATCGTCGGAAATGCCGACAGCTGCAGCGGCTTTTCGATGAACAACGCCGTCATCAGGATCATCACCGACAGGGTGATCGACAGGACGAGGCCCAGGTCGAGCATCCAGCCGGGCATCGGCAGCACAAGCGTGCCGATGATCGCCAGCACGCCCACCGCCAGCGCGATGTCGCGACCATTGCCCAGGCGGGAAAGAAAGCCGTTGAGACCGTTCATCGAATGATTTCCGCGTCAGGTTGCCGGAACGACCGCAATGCCCGCCTCGACAAAGGACTTGAGCTTGTTGCGCATCGTGCGGACCGAAATGCCCAGGATCTGCGAGGCCGAGGTGCGGTTGCCCTGGCACCGCTCCAGCGTCTCTAGGATCAGCTGGCGCTCGACTTCCTCGACCGTCTGGCCGACGAGCGAGGCGATGACGGGCTTGCCCGCGACCGGGGCGGGCGGGGCGAGCCGCGACCCGTCCGCCAGCACGATCGCTTCCGGCCCGATATAGCCGTCGGGCGACAGCAGCACGGCGCGGTGCATCGCGTCCTGCAGCTCGGCGACGTTGCCCGGCCAGTCGTAGCTGGTCAGCAGCGTTTCGGTCGCCGGGTCGATCAGCGGGCTGGGCAGGCACTGCATCGCGGCGAAGCGCGCGGCAAAGGTCGCCGCGAGCAGGCGGATGTCGCCGCCACGCGCGCGCAGCGGCGGCAGCGCCACCGTCGCCAGCGCAAAGCGGGCGAGCAGGTCGCCGCGAAACTGTCCGGCATCGACCATCGCGGCCAGATCGCGGCGCGTGCTGGCGATGACATTGGGCGCGCCCGGTGCCGACATTGCCTTGAGCACGTCCAGCTGGAGCGCGGCGGGCAGGCGATCGATGTCGCGCAGAAACAGCGTGCCGCCGCTGGCGGTGGCAAAGGCGCCGCGGCGGCTGGCAAGCGCACCTTCGAACGCTCCGGCGGCATGACCGAACAGTTCGGAATGCAGCACTTCCGGTGCGACGCCGGTGCATTCGATCGTGACGAAGCCCGAGCGGCCCGATGCAGCATGGGTGGCGTGCGCGACGCGTTCCTTGCCGGTGCCGCGCTCGCCGCTGATCAGGATCGGGGCGTGCGCCGGGGCCATCGCACGCGCAAAGTCGAGTGCGCGCAGCCAGGCCGGGTCTTCACCCACCATCGGTGCGAAATCGGCCTGCGCCATCTGCG
Organism: Sphingomonas sp. CCH9-E2; assembly: GCF_001557215.1. Taxonomy (GTDB): domain Bacteria; phylum Pseudomonadota; class Alphaproteobacteria; order Sphingomonadales; family Sphingomonadaceae; genus Sphingomonas. The sequence continues at coordinate 1,284 of NZ_LSJM01000385.1, forward strand.
CGATCGCGGCGGCAATCAGCTCGCGATCGGGGGGCAGGGGGATATAGTCGCGCGCGCCGGCACGGATCGCGGCGACCGCGCGCTCGGCCGGGGCATCGATGCCACAGGCGAGCACCGGCACGGCAAAGCGTTCGGCGATCAGCGCGCGCATGAACCCCGGCACGTCGCTGTCGACGTCGATCATCACCAGCCCCGCGCCAACCTCACGCAGATGTTCGAGTGCGGCGGTCGGCGTCTCGGCGATCTTCACCTCGGCACCCAGGCTTTGCGCCATGCGCGCAGCCTCGCCAAAGGGGCCGCTGCTGGCACCGACGATCATCAGGCGAAGCTGCATGTTCAGCCTTCCTGACGGACGATTTCGGTGAGCGTGACGCCGAGCGCATGGTCGACCAGCATCACTTCGCCGCGCGCCACCAGCCGGTTGTTGACATAGACGTCGACCGGCTCGCCGACGCGGCGGTCGAGTTCGAGCACCATGCCCGACTTCATGCGGATCAGTTCGCCCACCGGCACGCGCGCGCGACCGAGTACGGCCTGGACGCGGACCGGAACTTCGCTGACGGCGGACAGCGACCCGGCGGGGCCGGTTTCGGCGTTGGGGCCGTCGGTGCTGAACTCCTCGAACGACGGCGGCGCGTCGGTCTCGATCATCGCGCCGCTTTCGGGGCTCTCGATCGGTTCGCCGGGTTCGGACATCGGGGTCTCCATCATGCGTTCATCCACTGGCGGATCACGGCAGTCGCCTCGGGCGCGTTGCTGGCGACCATGTCGCCGACCTTGCGCAGATGCGATGCCTTGATCTGGCCATCGACATTGTTGAGCTGGACATCATGGTCGAGCAGGGGGACGTTCGCGCCGTTTCCCTGCATCGATTCCAGTTGCTTGAGCGCGGCCGGGTCGCCCTCTGCCGCCTGCTGCGCGATGGCCAGCATCTCGGCATTCTGGTCGCTGGGCAGCATCGGCGGACCGACCTCGGCTTCGGCTTCCTTGTTGGCGCGCGAGCGGAGCATGCGCAGCACGATCAGGCCGATCACGCCGACCAGCAGGATCTTGAGCAGACCGACCACCTGATCGGAGGTGAAGAAGCTGTACCAGGCGGCGGTCGCGTCGGCGGGCTCGGCCGGGGTGGCAAAGGCCAGGCTTTCGACCACCACGCTGTCGCCGCGCTCGGTATCGATGCCCACGGCATTTTCGACCAGCCGGGTCAGCTGCTGCTTGCGTGCCTCGGGCAGCCCCTGTGCGCCGCCATCGACAGTCACCGCGACCGACAGGCGGGTCAGCTTGCCCGGTTCGCGCGTCACCACGCTGCGGGTCGCGCTATTGGCATAGGTCACGTCCTCCGACGTTTCCTTGCGCGCCTGCTGCCGCGTGTCGCCGCCATTGGCGCCGACCGGCTGCTGCTGCGCCTCGGGCAGCTGGTTGCCGACGGTCGCGGCCTGCTCGCCGCTATTCTCGTTGGTCTGATCGTCGCTTTCGACCGTCACCTGGCGCGCAATGACCTGCTTGTCGGGGTCATAGACGTTGGATTCCTCCCGCGTCGCATCGCGATCGATCTGCGCGGCCACTTCCGCGCGAACCTTGCCCTGGCCGACAATGGGTTCGAGCAGCGCGACGATCTCCTCGCGCATCTTCGCCTCGATCTGCGACTGGCGTTCGTCAATCGTGCCGCCGCCCGCTGCGCCCTGTTCCCCGGCCCGTGCTAGCAAGGCGCCAGACTGGTCGACGATCGACACGGATTCGGGCGAGAGTTCGGGGACTGCGGACGAGACGAGGTAGCGGATCGCCTGGATCGTCTCGGCGGGCAGGCGGCCCTTGGTCTTTACGGTGACCGATGCCGTGGCGGGACGCGCCTCGGCGGCGAACATCGCGCGTTCGGGCATCACGATATGCACGCGCGCGCCCGATACGGCGTCGAGGCTCTGGATCGAGCGCACGAGTTCACCTTCGATCGCCCGAGTCTCGTTCATCTTGGCGCGGCTGGCGGACACGCCGAACGGCTGTTCCTCGTCCAGCACGTCATAACCGATCTTGCCGCCCAGCTTCTCGCCGGCCATCGCCATGCGCAGTTCGGCGAGGCGATCGACCGGAGCCATCACCGCGGTGCCGTCGGCGGACAGTTCGAACGGGACGTTTTGCGACTTGAGCTTTTCGGAAATCGCCGCGGCGGCCGACGGGTCGAGATCGGTGTAGAGGAACCCCATGGTGGTGCTCTCACCACGCAGCGCGACCATCGCCAGCGCCGCCATGATCAATGCCGCGACGCCGCCCATGATGATGAGCCTTTTGGCCCCCAATTGTGCGATCAGCCCTTTAACCTGCTCCAAGCGGCACCCTATCAACCAACCGGAACTGCCTGTTCCTCAGGTCAATTATAGATGC
>NZ_LSJM01000386.1 GCF_001557215.1 Sphingomonas sp. CCH9-E2
GGTGAGGGCTTGCCATCGGCCCGAGTTGCCGGTGGCGGTGCGGCTGCGCAGATAGGTGAGGTGGAGCAGCTCATACTGTTCGTCGTCGATCTGGCCGGCGTCGATCAGGCAGGTCCATTGCGCGACGTTCCAGGCATAGTCGCGGCTGACGCCGTCCTGATCGACCGCTTCGCTGAGGCCCTGATACCAGGCGAGCATGGCCTTGAGCCGCTGCGGGCGCTGTTCGGGGGTGAGGTCGGCGAGCTTGCGGCGGAGGCGGGCGGCGTCTTCGTCGCCCGGCAATGTCTTTTGCTGGACGCGGGTGTCGATCGCCCATTTGACCTTGCGCGCGGTGATCGGGCCGGAGGGCCAGAGGCGGAAGAGTTCGGCGCGGACTTCGAGGAGCAGGGCGACATAGGTGTCGGTCTGGACCTGAAGCATCGCGTCATGGTCGAAGATCGCGGTGAGTTCGGCGATGGCGGTCGGGTTGAGTTTGCCGTCCGGGCCATGCGCCGCGAGGATGCCGTCGCGGCACTTCTGGCGGACGGGGGTCTTGAGGCAGTCCTTCGAGAAGAACAGCTTGCCGTAGCTTGGCGCGAGTTCGCGCAACGTGCGCTTGAAGCGGCGGCGGCTGTTGAAGCTGTCGCGCCAGGCGGTGAGGACGGGTTGCAGGCTGCCGGTGCCGTAATTCCACTGCGACATGCCGACCGAGACCAGCATCGAGTCGAAATTGCCGACCGGCATCGCCCAGCAGCCCATCGTTTCGGGGATCGAGGTCTCGCGCATCCGGGCGAAGATGGCGGTGCGGTCGAGGCCGATATCGGCGAGTTGGGTCGCGGCCTGTGGGTCGATGGTGATGTGCGGGGTGTCGGCGACTTCGCGGCAGGGGGGACGGTTTTGGGC
>NZ_LSJM01000038.1 GCF_001557215.1 Sphingomonas sp. CCH9-E2
TGCCAACGGAGGGGGCGCTTCCGAGGCGGACGGGCGGGGAACGACCCATTGCGGACGTTCTTAAGCCCCACCTCACAGGCAATCGCGGCTACATTGCCATCCTCAAGAGGAGCTTTTGGTTCGACGCTCGGGCACCGCTCGCAAGTATCTTCATGGCCTTTAAGGGTTCAATCAAGTCCGGCCCGGAAACACGATGATACGAAAGTTCTTCCGATCGCGCCCACCGATCCGAAGCGTCAGCAAGGCCTTCTTCGGGTAGCTCATCCAATCGAATGACAAGCTCATCAGGGATCGAGAAGACCCAAGGCCCTTCGGGCGATCCCGTCGCGACCAAAAACTCTTCTCCGGACAAGCGCGAGGCATCAGCGTTCTGATCTACGGCTTTCCACAGCCCGGCAAGGACTGAGTTATCAGCATTGTTCGTGCGGTGATTGGGCGTGCGCGCCATGTCCGTGGCGAGGGCGACGGCATCGTCAGCAGCGCCCAAAAAGAAGTCGGTCAGCAAATCTCGCTCCTGCGTTCACGTCACTCAAGCTGACATCGAAGCCGAAATGCCGACTATTCGCAATCCACCCAGTTACAGACGCTCACCGCTTGCGCACGAACTCCGCCCTCAGCACCAGGCCCTTGATGCCGTCGAATTTGCAGTCGATCTCCTGGCTGTCGCCGGTCAGGCGGATCGATTTGATGAGGGTGCCGCGTTTGAGGGTCTGCCCGGCGCCCTTCACCGTCAGGTCCTTGATCAGCGTGACCTGATCGCCATCGGCGAGCAGGTTGCCGACCGAATCGCGGACTTCGACCGCATCCTCCGCCGGAGCCGCAGCCACCTGCGAGGCGGGGACCCATTCGCCGCTCGCCTCGTCATAGACATAGTCTTCGTCGGACATCAGCCGAACGCCCGCCGGATCAGGTCGTCGGTGGAGGGGTCGAAATCCTGCCCGCCTTGCTCCGCCGCCTTGGCCATTTCCTTGCCGAGTTCGACGCCGAACTGGTCGAACGGGTTGATGCCGAGCAGCGCGGCGCTGACGAAGGTGCGGTGTTCGTAGAAGGCGATCAGCGCGCCGAGCGTGCGCGGGTCGAGTTCGTCGAGCAGCAGCGTCATCGACGGGCGGTCGCCGGCATAGGCGCGGGCGGGGTCGTCATTGGCGCGGCCGGCCATCAGCGCGGCACCCTGCGCGAAGCAGTTGAGCAGCAATGCGCGGTGGTGATCCTCGGCGAGCGTGTCGCCGCCCTCGATCACCGCGAGGAATTCGAGCGGGATCAGGTGGGTGCCCTGGTGCAGCAGCTGAAACACCGCGTGCTGCGCGTCGGTGCCGACGCCGCCCCAGGTGATCGGTGCAGTGGCGCGGCCGACGGGCTGGCCGTCCGCAGTCACCGACTTGCCGTTCGATTCCATCTCGAGCTGTTGCAGATAGCTGGGGAGCAGGCGCAGGCGCTCGTCATAGGCGAAGACGCCGCGCGTCTGGCACCCGCGATTCTGGGTGTAATAGAGGTCGGCGAAGGCGGCGAGGACCGGGGCGTTGCTGCGCAGATCGGTCAGGCGGAAATGGCGGTCCATCTCTGCCGCGCCGTCCAGCATCGCTTCGAATGCGTCCCAGCCAAGCGCGATCGCGGCGGGGAAGCCGATCGACGACCACAGCGAATAGCGCCCGCCGACCGATTCGGCGAAGGGCAGGATGCGGGTCTCGTCGACGCCCCATTCGACCGCCTTGTCGGGTGCGGCGGTGAGCGCGATCACCCGGCCATAGGGATCCTCGACCCCATGTTCGCGCATCCAGTCGAGCGCGCTGGTGGCGTTGAGCAGGGTTTCGGTGGTGGTGAAGGTCTTTGACGCGACCGCGATCAGCGTGGCGTGGGGATCGAAGGCGTCGATCGCCTCCTCCAGCGCGCAGCCGTCAATGTTGGAGACGATGGCGACGTCATAGCGGTCCATGTCGCGGCCGAGCGCGTCGATCAGCAGTTCGGGGCCGAGCGCGGAGCCGCCGATGCCAATGTGCAGGATATGGCGGACGGGGCCGAGCGCCTCCGCCTCGATCGCGTCAATCAGGCCGCGCATCCGCCCGTGATAGGCGGCGGCGCGGGCGACGCTGTCCTCGCTGCCCTCACCGCGTTCGGCGGTATGCTCGGCGGCGCGGCCCTCGGTCACGTTGACCGGATCGCCCGCGAACAGCGCGTCGCGCTTGACGGCAAGGTCGGTCGCCTTGGCGAGCGCGGTGAAGGCGTCGAGCGCTTGCGTGTCGAGATGCGTCTTCGAAAAGTCGAAATGGATGCCCGCGACATCGGTGCTGAGCGATGCCAGCCGGTTGGGATCGCCCGCGAACAGGTCCTTGAGCGGGGTGCGCGGCAGCGATTCGATCGCGCTCCAGTCGGGGGTCGCCATATGCCTGTCTCCTTTTGGGTCGCGGCGCGTGTAGCGTGATGGGTGGGGGAGTGAAAGCGGGCGGCGCGTGTTTTGGGCTTCGGCGTTGCCGAAGCGCGGCACCAGCCCGCTCCCCCACCCGGCCACCCATCGGCAGGATATTCTGAAATGGGTGGCCGG
>NZ_LSJM01000387.1 GCF_001557215.1 Sphingomonas sp. CCH9-E2
CGCCGCGATCATCGACCTGGACCCGCAGGCGACGGCCTCGTTCTGGAAGGACGTGCGCCAGCTCGACACGCCCGCCGTGGCGTCGATTCAGCCGGTGCGCCTGCCCGCTATGCTCAAAGCCTGCGAGGACGCCGGCACCGATCTTGTCGTGATCGACGGGGCGGCGGTCGCGCGCGACGTGGCCTATGAGGCAGCGCGTCACGCTGATTTCATCCTGATCCCGACTAAGACGGCCGTGTTCGACACGATGAGCATGACGCACACCCTCGACGTGGTGCGCCAGCTCGACCGCGCCTTTGCCGTGGTCCTTACCTTCGTGCCCCCGCAAGGTCAGGAAACTGGCGATGCGATTCAGGCCGTGGCGG
>NZ_LSJM01000388.1 GCF_001557215.1 Sphingomonas sp. CCH9-E2
GGCTAGCCCTCACTCCCCTCCCTGAAAGGGAGGGGTCGGGGGTGGGTGCGCGCGTCTGCGCGCCCAAAGACTCAACCCGACTGCTCGGCGTGAAGCGACAATCGAGGCATCGAGCCTCGCTTGCCGCTAAACCCACCCCTTGCCCCTCCCTTTCAGGGAGGGGAATTGAATGTCGGAGAGCCTAGGCCCGCAGCGCCAGGCGCGGTGCCGCGCTCGCCCATTCGAGGAACGCATCCTCGGCCATCGGCTTGGCGATGACATAGCCCTGCAGAATGTCGCAGCCGATCACGCGCAGCACTTCCAGCTGCGCCTCGGTCTCGATCCCCTCGGCCACCACCTCGCACCCGATGCCGTGGATCAGGCCGATCACCGCATGCGCGATGGTCCGCGCCTCGGCGCTGGTCGCGACATTCTCGACCAGGCTGCGGTCGAGCTTGACGCGGTCGAGCGGCAGGTCGCGCAGTCGGGCGAGGTTGGAGTATCCGGTGCCGAAATCGTCCACCGCCACCGTCGCGCCATCGCTGCGCAGCGCCGCAATGGCATCGATCACCTCACGCGAGCAGTGCATCGCCAGCGTCTCGGTAATCTCGAGCTCCAGCAACCGCGCAGGCGCGCCGGCGGCCTGCATGGCCTCACGCAACCGGCGGAAGAAGGCGGCATGGTCGAGCTGGCGCGGGCTGATATTGACCGCCATCCGCTGTTCGATGCCCATCGCACCCCAGCGCGCGATCGTCGCGGCAACATGTTCGACCACCCATTCGCCGATCTCGACGATCAGCCCGGTTTCCTCGGCACGTCCGATAAAGCTGCCCGGCAGGCACAGCCCGCGCGTCGGATGCTGCCAGCGCAACAGCGCCTCGGCGGCGACGATACGGCCATCGCCCGCGCTGATCTGCGGCTGGTAGACTAGGGTGAACTGGTCGCGCTCGACGGCCATGCGCAGGTCGCTTTCGAGCAACGCGCGCTCGGCGATTTCGTTGGCGAGATGGTCGGTGAAATGTTCGGCGCGGCCGCGACCCTTGGCCTTGGCGTGATACATGGCGGCGTCGGCGGCGCGCATCAGATCGGTCAGCGACGTGCCATGTTCGGGGCGCAGCGCGATCCCGACCGATGCACCGATCGACACTTCCTGATCGGCCAGGTCGAACGGTTCGGAGAGCGCGAACAGGATCCCGCGACCCACGCGATCAGCGTCGCGGACATGGCCCAGCTCGGGGAAATAGATGGTGAACTCGTCGCCCGACAGGCGCCCGATCAGCGGCTGGCGCGCATCGCCCTCGATCGCAAAGCGGTCGGCGACGGCGCGCAAGCGGTTGGCGACCATGCCCAGCAGTTGGTCGCCGACCGCATGGCCCAGCGTGTCGTTGACCGCCTTGAACCGGTCGAGGTCGATAAAGAACAATGCCGCCATCGCATCCTGTGGCAGTTCGGCGAGCATCCGCTCACAGCTGCGGCGGAAATGGGTGCGGTTGGGCAGGCCCGTGACCGGATCGTACAGCGCGAGCCGCTGGACGCTGTCCAGATTGCTGTGCAGCTGGCGGAACAGGCCGTCCATGGCATGGGCAAGTGGCGGCACGCATTGCTCCACCTCTTCCGGAATTTCGCTCTGCAGGTCGCCATTGGCGGCGCGCGTCAGTCGTTCGATCGCGGCGTCGATCGCGGCGGCGGTCGAGGCGATGGTGCGCTCGGCATAGGCCCAGCACATCGCGGCACAGATGATCGCGGCGATCAGCGCGCGGCTGGCGCTGGCCACGTCGAACGGCCCGCGCGTCGTCGCGGCGAGCGCCAGGATGAAGACGAACGCCCCCGCGCACAGCGCGAACGCAATCGCGCGGCTTTTGAGCGAAAATCCGTCCATTGCGGTTGCGCGATCCCCCACGCCAGCCGGACCATCCGGCTTCCCGGCCACGGGTATGCATGCAAAGGGTTAAAAATTTCGAGCGGGCGACCGAAATCTGCGGAGGATGATATAAAGCGCGCCCTGCCCGCCATGGCGCGGATGCGCACCACGCACTGCCGCGATGGCATCGGCATGGCGCGACGCGGCAAGCCAGTCCCCCACCGCAGCGCGAATCGCGCCGCGCGCATGCGGGCGTTCGGACTCGGGGCGCGGCGGCTTACCGGTAATCAGCAACAGCACCCGGTCACCGCGCGCAATCGCGCGGGCCAGCCCCTGATCGAGCAGCGCATGGGCGCTGGCGAGCGTATGGCCATGCAGGTCGATCGAACTTTCCGGCGCGACCAATCCGCGCGACAGGCGCCGGTCCCAACCCCCATCCAGCGTGTCGCGCGGCGGCTTGGGCGGGCTCGGCGGAGCGGGCTTCTTCTTAAGCCCCTCCCCTTTAGGGG
>NZ_LSJM01000389.1 GCF_001557215.1 Sphingomonas sp. CCH9-E2
GGCTTGTAGCGCTCGCCACAACCGATCGCGAAGGTCGGGATGATCTTCATGTCGAATGCCGACGCATGGTCGTTATAGACGAGGATCACGACGTCGGGCTTTTCCGACTTTTCCCATTCGCGGGTCCAGTCATAGCCGGCGAAGATCGGGCCGAAATAATCGTCGCGATCCTTGCCCTGATCGACCGCCACGCCCAGCAGCGGGACATGGCTCGACGCGACGCCTGCGGTAATGCGTGCCATGCTCAATTTCCTTTGCTGATCGAGCGGACGCCCTCGGGCGAACGCCCGCCGCGCATCATCATCTCGCGATATTCGGGAAAGCTCATATCGGTCATCGTGCTGACCGCCTCGGCAAAGGCGATGCCGTCGGTCGAAAAGAGCTTCGAGAGGAAATAGACGTTGCCGCCCAGATCCAGGCACTTGTTGTAATCGCGCGCGAGCAGTGCCTGCTTCATCTCTTCGGAGAGCGGCCATTCGTCGAGATAGGCGCGCTCGTCTGCCTTGAACCGTTCGCGGTTCTCGGCCTTCATCAGGCTCATCGCGAACTGGTTCATATGGTATCCCGCGCGTGCGCGCTTGGCGGTGAACACGCGCGTTCCGGGAATGTCGTCAAACTCGGCGAGATAGGTGTGGATGTCGGTGTGGTCGGTCACAGGCCGCGCTCCTTCAGCTTGGCGTCGAGGCGGGGAAAAACACGGCGGGCGTTCCCGGAGAAGATCGCCGCGCGCTCGGCATCGCTGATGTCGAGCGCATCGACATAGCGTTTGGTATCGTCGAAATAATGCCCGGTGGTGGGATCGATCCCGCGCACCGCGCCGACCATTTCCGACCCGAACAGAATGTTCTTGTTCTCGATCACATCGGCGAGCAGGTCGATTCCGGGCTGGTGATAGACGCAGGTGTCGAAGAAGATGTTGTTCATCAGATGCGTGTCGAGCGACGGTTTCTTCAGCATGTCCGCCAGCCCGCGATAGCGCCCCCAATGATAGGGCACTGCGCCGCCGCCATGCGGGATGATGAAGCGCAGGCTCGGGAAATCCGCGAACAAATCGCCCTCCAGCAACTGCATGAAGGCGACCGTGTCGGCGGCGATATAATAGCCGCCGGTCGCGTGCATCGCCGGGTTGCAGCTGCCCGACACATGGATCATCGCCGGAACGTCGAGCTCGACCATCTTGTCGTAGAACGGGTACCAATAGCGGTCGGTCAGTGGCGGGTGGGTGAAATGCCCGCCGCCGGGATCGGGGTTCAGGTTGCAGCCGATGAAGCCGAGCTCGGTCACGCACCGCTCCAGCTCGGCGATGCTGGCGGTCATATCGGCCTTGGGCGATTGCGGCAGCATGCACACGCCGACGAACGTCTCGGGGAACAGCCCGACGACGCGAGCGATCAGGTCGTTGCAGCGCTTCGCCCATTCGATCGCGACGGCTTCGTCCCCGACATGCGGCGCCATCGCCGATGCACGGGGGGAAAAGATGGTCAGGTCCGCGCCGCGTTCCTTGATCAGGCGCAGCTGGTTCGCCTCGATCGTCTCGCGGATCTCGTCGTCGCTAATCTGCGGATAGGGCGGGCACGGCGTCCCCGCCTTGAACGCCGCCTTCTGCTCCTCGCGCCAGGCGTCATGCGCCTTGGGCAGGACGGTGTAATGGCCGTGGCAGTCGATGATCACGCGGCTTTATCCTCTTCCCTTGCTTCAATTGCGGCGAGTTTCGCCGTCAGCCCGTCGGGCGGCGTCATGCCGAGCGCGCCCATCTCGCGTTGACGCTGGATCGTCCCTCGCGTCATCGCCGGATCGACGCCCAGATCGCTCAGCGTCTTGGCAACCTCCTCCATCTCCGCGGCGCGGCGGGTGCCGTGGGCGAGCATCCGATCGAGATTATAATCGGCGCGCGCAGCCCAGCCCTGCTCCTTCCAACTCGCGTCGAGCGAGGCCAGCACAGCCTCGCGCACGCCCGCCCGCTCCGCGGCCAGCACGCATTCGGCGGTCAGCGCCTCCAGCCCCTTGACCATCACCGACCGGATCATCTTGATCGCCGACGCATCGCCGACCTTCGGCCCTGCGACCGACACCTTGGTGAAGCCATAAGCACGCAGTGCCGCAGCGGCGCCCTCCGCATGCGGCCCGGCAACCAGCAGCGGCACCGAAAGCCGCGCTGGAAGCACCGGTGCCATCACCGCGACATCGACATAGCGCGCGCCGGCTGCCTCAACCGCTTGAGCGGCTTCGCGCTTGGTGCCGGGCGCGACGCTGTTCATATCGAGCCAAAGCGCACCGGATTTCAGCAAAGGCGCGCAGCGCTGCGCGGCTGGAAGCGCCTGATCGGCGGTGACGAGGCTCAGGACCAATTCCGCATGCGCCAATGCACCTGCGGGGGTTGCGGACCAGCGCACTTCGGCGCGTTCATATTCGGCGATCTTTGATGGACGTGTTTCGCCATTTTCGGTGGCGATGTCGAATGCGGCAACGCCGGGTTGCGCAAAGGCTTGCCCTGCTTCGCCAAATCCCACCAGAGATGTCCACTCGATCATGGGTTCCATGAAGCGTTGTTTGGCGACATGTTCTAATCGGATTGCTTTGGGGGCTATCCGTTTTTCTGAAGTCTGGTCTCTTTCGAGGCGCGGTGGAGCAGGTCGATGAAGCGGGCCTGGCTGGCGGTGGGGCGCCAGCCTGCGCGTGTGCTGATGCCGATCGTACGGACCGCGCCGGGGAGTTGCGGACCGATGCGCTCGAGCATTCCGGCCCCGACCTCCAGCGCGACCTGATCGGGCGAGAGCAGGGTCAGCAGATCGCTCTGGACCAAGAGGCCGCGGATCACCATCACCGAGCCGCATTCGATCGGGACCGGGGGCAGTGCGCGCCCGGCGAACAGCGCCTCCCAGTGCGCGCGCAGGGGCGTGCCGACCGGCCCCACGACCCAGGACTGCGCGGCGAGCGTATCGAGATCGACTGCGCCCTGCGCCAGCGGATGCCCGCGCCGCCCGAAGATCGCAAGCCGATCGGTGAACAGTGGCATCTGCTCCACCCCGGGAGGGCAGTCGTCGCGCAGCGCACCGACCATGATGTCGATAATGCCGTCGAGGAGCGGATCGACCAGCTCGCGCCACGACCCTTCGATCACATCGACCACCGTACGCGGCTCTTCGCGCAGGAATTGCGCGAGGCTGTGGGGCAGAAGCAGCGCGCGGCTGAGCGGCATCGCGCCGATTGCGATGCGGCCACCCTCCCCTTCGTCACCGCGCGCCTCGGCGATCCCCGCAGCGATTTCGCTGGCGGCGAGCCGCACGCCGCGCGCCAGCGTGCGGCCCGCCGGGGTCAGCGCCATGCCGCGTCCGCGCCGCTCGGCGAGCGGGGTCGCGCAGACCTGTTCGAGTTCGCGGACGGAACGGTGGACGGCAGGTTGCGACATCCCGCTCGCCGCTGCCGCACCGGCGAAACCCTGCGCATCGGCGAAGTGCAGGAAGGCATCGAGTTGGGTCGCGGTCATCAGCAGTTCGGGGCGCGCGAACCCACGCGAGCCGCCGCGTGCCGAGCGCCGCGTCGCTGCGGCGAGCTGGTCGAATGCCCGCTCAACCCGCTCGGCCAGCGCGGTCCCGGCCGGACTGGGCGTGACCCCGTCCGAATGCCGGTCGAACAGGGTGACGCCGAGCTGCTTCTCCAGCTTGGCCAACCCCTGCGTCAGTGCCGGCTGCGACAGCCCCGCCGCCTCAGCCGCACGGTTGAGACTGCCCTGCGCAATCACTTGCCCCAGCGCGCGCAGGTGCCGGAGATTGAGGTCGAACGGACGGATCATGCCGCCAACATATCCGAAAATCTTATTGCATAAACGGAATTCATATTATGGTGTGTTGGAGATCGGAAGCCATGGAAGGCGAACAAAGTCGCGGGCCGAAATGCGCATTTGTTCAAAAAAGCGAACATGTCGCGCAACAAGGCTGCATCGGCCCAAAGGCGGATTCGACATTCCGCACCGGAGAAGACAATGAGTGCACGCGTCGTCCAGAATATCCAGCGCACCCCGATGGACATCGTCGATGGCCTTGCCGAAGCGGGCGTCGCGACGGTGCACGAGGCGCAGGGACGGATCGGCCTGCTCGCCCATTATATGCGCCCAATCTATGCCGGAGCGCGGATTGCGGGGAACGCCGTCACCATTTCCTCCCCGCCGGGCGACAACTGGATGGTGCATGTCGCGATCGAGCAGCTGAAGGAAGGTGACATCCTCGTCCTCGCGCCAACCTCCCCCTGCGTTGACGGCTATTTCGGCGATCTGCTGGCGACCAGCGCCATGGCGCGCGGGTGTCGCGGGCTGGTGATTGATGCCGGCGTGCGCGACGTGCGCGACCTGACGCAGATGGGCTTTCCGGTCTGGTCCAAGGCGGTGTTCGCGCAGGGGACGGTCAAGAACACTTTGGGGTCGGTCAACGTGCCGATCGTGTGCGCAGGGGCCGCGATCGAGCCGGGCGATGTGATCGTTGCCGATGACGATGGGGTGTGCGTGGTCAAGCGCGCCGATGCCGCCACCGTGCTGGAGGCAGCGCGCAAGCGTGAGGCGGCGGAGGAAGCCAAGCGCGTGCGGCTGGCGGCGGGTGAGCTGGGGCTCGACATCTACGACATGCGGCCGCGCCTCGCTGAGATGGGGCTAAAATATGAGTGAGGGCGTCCGCTGCATGTGGATGCGCGGCGGGACGTCGAAGGGCGGGTATTTCCTTGCCGACGACCTGCCCGCCGATACAGCCGCGCGCGACGCGTTTCTGCTGCGGGTGATGGGGTCGCCCGACCCGCGCCAGATCGACGGCATGGGCGGCGCGGACCCGCTGACGAGCAAGGTCGCGGTGGTGCGCAAGTCGGCGCGCGACGGGGTCGATGTCGATTATCTGTTCCTGCAAGTGTTCGTCGACCAAGCGATCGTCACCGATGCGCAGAATTGCGGAAACATCCTCGCCGGGATCGGTCCGTTCGCGATCGAGCGCGGGCTGGTTGCTGCACAGGACGGCGGGACGCGCGTCGCGATCTTCATGGAGAATACCGGGCAGGTCGCGGTGGCGACGGTGCAGACGCCGGGCGGCGTGGTCCGCTATGACGGCGATGCAAGCATCAGCGGCGTGCCGGGAACGGCGGCGCCGATCCCGCTCGCCTTTCGCGATACCGCTGGATCATCGTGCGGCGCATTGCTGCCGACCGGCAATGGCGTGGACGAGATCGATGGCGTGAAGGTCACGCTGATCGACAACGGCATGCCGTGCGTGGTGATCGCGGCGAGCGATGTCGGCATCACCGGTTACGAGGATCGCGACACGCTCGACGCGGATGATGCGATGAAGGCGAAGGTCGAGGCGATCCGGTTGCAGGCCGGGCCGCTGATGAATCTGGGCGATGTGACCGGGAAATCAGTGCCGAAGATGATGCTGGTCGCAGCCCCACGCGAAGGCGGTGCGATCGCCGTCCGATCACTGATCCCGCACCGCGTTCATGCCTCGATCGGGGTGCTGGGCGCGGTCAGCGTGGCGACGGCGTGCCTGATCGACGGATCGCCCGCAGCCGCGCTGGCGGTGGTGCCGGAGGGACGGTCGCTGACCCTGGGGGTCGAGCATCCGACCGGGGTCACTGAGTGCGTGGTGACGCTGGATGATGCTGGTGCCCCGATCGAGGCGGGGATGCTGCGGACGGCGCGGAAACTGATGGATGGGATGGTGTTCGGGTGATGTGGCGCAGGGGCTGCAACACCGTCGGTCATGCTGGCGGTCTTTCAGCGTCCAATCTGCCGCCATTAGCTGAGCCGCGTGTGGCGTGGTGGATGCTGAAACAAGTTCAGCATGACGGAAATATGGGAGTTTGGCGGTGAGCACAGATCGGGACGGGCGTATCCGCAGCTGGACGCTGGAGCCTTCTAAGCCGCGCTTTACCCCGCCCCCGGGCGCGGTCGATGCGCATTGCCATGTGTTCGGGCCGCAGGCGCAGTTCCCGTTCAGCCCCAAGGCGAAGTATCTGCCACAGGACGCCGGGCCCGAGGCGCTGTTCGCGCTGCGCGAGCGACTGGGCTTTGCGCGCAACGTGATCGTGCAGGCGAGCTGTCACGGCACGGACAATGCCGCGACGCTGAACGGCATCGCGGTGTCGGGCGGCACGTGTCGCGGGATCGCGGTGGTCGATCCGGCGATTTCGGACGAAGAACTGGATGCGCTGCACGCGGGTGGCATTCGCGGCGTGCGGTTCAACTTCTTGAAGCGGCTGGTCGATGATGCGCCGAAGGACAAGTTCCTCGATGTGGCGCAGCGGATCGCACGGCTGAACTGGCATGTCGTGGTCTATTTCGAGGCGGATATCCTGGAGGAAATGAAGCCGTTCCTCGCCGCGATTCCGGTGCCGATCGTGATCGACCATATGGGTCGGCCCGATGTGCGGCAGGGGCCCGACGGGGCGGACATGACCGCGTTCCGCGCGCTGCTCGACAGCCGCGACGATATCTGGACCAAGGTCACTTGTCCCGACCGGCTCGATCCCGCCGGACCGCCTTATGCCGATTTCGTCGCGGCGGTGCGCCCGCTAGTCGAGGCCTATCCCGATCGCGTGCTGTGGGGCACCGACTGGCCGCATCCGAACATGGAGCGCGTGCTGCCCGATGACGGCGCGCTGGTCGATGTCATCCCCGAAATCGCGCCGACGGCGGAGTTGCAGCACAAGCTGCTCGTCGCCAATCCGATGCGGCTCTACTGGCCCGAGGAAGCCTGACCATCGCGGACGCGGAGGCCAGCGAGAGGACGGGACGGCTGATCCTGCTGGGCGGGATCATCGCGCTCGGCTCGCTGGCGATCCAGATCATCGTCCCCGCGCTGCCGCAACTGGCCGAGGGGATCGGCGCGACGCCAGCGGGCGGGCAGTTGGTCATTTCGGTCTATCTGATCGGGCTGGCGCTGGGACAGCTGGGCTGGGCACCGGTTGCGGATCGGCAGGGGCGCAGGCCGGTGCTGATCGGCGGGCTGGTGGTCTTTCTGAGCGGCACGCTGATGTGTGCGCTGGCCGGCAATTTGGCGACGATGCTGGCGGGCCGGGCAGTGCAGGCCGCGGGAGCCTCATCGTCGCTGATCGCCGGGCGTGCGATGGCGACCGACACCGCGCCGGTGGGCAAGGCCGCTGCGCCGCTGGCGATCCTGACCAGCGTGACCCTGATCTCCCCCGCCCTCGCCCCGGCACTGGGTGGTGCAGTGACGAGCATCGGCGGGTGGCGGGCGCTGTTCTGGATACTCGCCGCGCTGACACTGATTGGCGGGGCGC
>NZ_LSJM01000390.1 GCF_001557215.1 Sphingomonas sp. CCH9-E2
CCCGGCCGCCTCTCCCCCGCAACGGGATTAGACGGGGCCGTGCCTCGCTGCGCTGCGGCCGCACCACCCCCATCGAATCCCGCTGCCCCCTCTCTCGCCGGCGTTCTTGGGCGTCCGTGTTCCGGCCGATGGCATGGCCATCGCCGGACAGGCGATTTGAAGGGAGTAAGGACGATGACCCACCAAACCCGCGAAAGCTGGCTCAATGCCGTGGCGTTGGGCATGGCTCCGCTGTTCGAGGCGCTGGACGCCCCCCTGCCCGACCGCGTGCGCGTGGCGATCGGCTTCACCAGCAGTGCTCGCCTGGCTCGACGATCCCGAGCAGCGACGCCGCACGGGCAGCATCCTCAACAAGGGCGAGGCCCGCAATGCGCTCGCCCGCGCCATTTTCTTCAACCGCCTTGACGAGCTGCGCGACCGCACCTTCGAGAACCAGCGACACCGCGCCTCCGGACTGACCCTAGTCACCGCCGCCGTCGCGCTCTGGAACACCGTCTATCTCGACCGGGCCGTCCGTCACCTGCGGTCGACGGGCGCTGATGTACCCGACGAGCTGCTCGCCCATGTTGCACCGCTGGGCTGGGAGCATATCGGCCTCACCGGCGACTATCTGTGGAGCGAGATCGAGAAGCCGCGTGGGCGGTTCAGGCCGCTGCGCACCACTACGGCCGAGCGCCGAGCTTAGCGTACGTTTTCGGGCCTTCTCTCACCGGTCCCCCTTTTCCTCGACGCCCACGATGATGCGGGCTGCGCCCCGGTTCAGAAAGGCTACGACATCGTCGAGCAGCCGGGACTTGGCCTCCGGCTTGTCGATGTTCACCTCACGCTAGAAATCGAGTTCTTGCCCTTCCTCCAGGCCGCCCTCGGCGAGTTGCGCGACCGTGAGCGATCAAGAACCCGCCGGCGGCGCTCCGGCTTGGATGGTTCGGTCACACTGATCCTGACCATCGCTCAACGGCTCTCCTGAAAGCGCCGCGCGAGGCGCGCCGACGCCCCGCTCTTAGCCGCGAGCCGCGCACCGTAGCGCATGACCGTCTTGGGGTCCCGCCAGCGATAGGCCTGCATGATCGCCGGCAGGCTCTCGCCGGCGGCGAAATTGTCCTGCGCCACGCCAACCCTGATCGAGTGGCTCGACACCGCTTTCACCCAGCGCTCGAGCTCCGATTCGCTCATTCCTCCGAGCAGCTTCTTCTCGAAAGCGGCGCGGATCAGCCTGCGGTAGATCAATGTGATCGTGTTCGGATGCAGGGGCCCCTCTCCCACCGACCGCACCGAGCCGTCGAAATAGGTCTCGACGCGCCGGAAGAGCGGTCCGCCCGCGATCCCGCTGGCCCGCTTCCACTCCGCAATCGCCTGCATCGTCGCGGGCGAGAGATAGGCGATGGCGCCCGCGCGGTCGCGGTCGGTCTTGCTGGTCGCAATGAACAGGGTTCCCGAGCCGTCGGAATCGGGCCCTTCGACCGCGTCACAGACGATCGCCACCAGCTCGGAGCGCCGGCAGCCGCTGTCATAGGCGACGCGCAGCAGCGCGCGGTCGCGCGCGCCGAGCATGTCGCGGCGAGAGGCCTTGAGCAGATGCGCCAGGCAGATACCGATCGCCGGATCGTCAAGGTCGCTCACCTCACCCTTGAACCGGATGCCGCGCGCCTGGCGCTGGCGCGTGCCCAATAGCTTGCGCAAGCCCTTGAGCTCGAGCCGCACCAGCGGCGCCGCTGTCGGATCATCAAGCCCGGCCATGCGGTAGGCCCAGCCGATGTTCACCAGATAGCGCTCGATCGTCGCCGGCGCCCGTTGCTTCAGCGGATTGCGCGGATCCTGCTCGACCCCCGACAAGGCGCGCAGATAGGAAGCGACCGCCTCCGCATCGGCCCGCGCTGTCGCAAGTCCGCGCCGCCGACACCATTGGTCCCAGATCTTCAGGTCCGACAGGAAGGCGCGGATCGTGTTCGTCGACCAGGCCCGCGCGGCCGCGGCGACGAGCTGCGGATCGGCGAGCCGGCGGGCCGGCGCCAGCGCCTCGACCTGCGAGACGATCTCGCTGATCGGCGCCGCCTCGGCACGGTGGAGCGCAGGTTCAGCCATGATTGCGCGCGAAGCGCAACGTCTCGTCGGTGCGCACAAGCTGCACGGCCCGCCAGGGCGCCGAGGCCAGCGCATGCCGGGATTTGATCGCCCCGACCCGCTCGAGATAGCAGATCGCGCTGTTCATCCGGCGCGGTTCCCAACCGAGCGCCTCGGCAAGCCGCTTGGTGTCGGCGGCCCGCTCCTCGCCCGTCAGCATCCGGTTCGCCAGCGTCCGCGCATCCTCGCTGGGGCTGAACGGCATGAACGCCTCGCCAAAGTCCACGAACAGCGCCGGCTGCGGAGCATAGTGCCCGCTCACGTTCAACTCGCGCAGATAACCGCCGTCCTTCAGGTCCAGCAGCGCGATCCTGAGATCATCCGCCGCGATGTCGAGCGCGGCCGCGAGGTCCTCGAGGGTCACCACGGGGTCGACGGCCAGCGCATGCGCGCTGGTCTCGACGACATGCTTGCCGACCGCCACCGCCGCCGGCGACCAGCCCTCCAGCCCGCTCGGCGCCGTCTGGACATAGCGGGGCGCGGCGCCGAGCGCCGGCTTGCGGCTAACGCCGTGCAGGCGGTCCACCAGCCCCTTGAGATCCGCCTGGCTCGCTGGATCGATCTTGAGGAACAGCATCGCCTGCAGGAAGGGCGACAGCTTTGCGGGATCGAGGTCGACGACGAGCGGCACGAACCGGCTCTTGCCGCCGACCTGCTGGACGAGGCCGACGTCGATCTCCTTTGCGACCCACGGCTTGGCGATCGACGTTTCGGTCAGCACCACGACGAAATGGGTCATGCTGCCGAGGCCCTCCTCCATCTTCTGCCGAAGACTGTCGCCGGGCTCGATCTCCCACTCGTCGAACCAGACGTCGACGCCGTTCGCCATCAGATATTCCGCGACCGGACGCACTCGATCCTTGTCCTCGCTCGCATGCGCCAGATAGACTTTGGGGTGCGCGGCGCCGTCGGCGGCATTCATGACCTGAACCTTTCCCGGGTCGACACCCAGACGCTTTTCCAGAAGCCGCGCGAAAGCAGGCGAGCCGGTGGTGCGGATCGCCACCCGATTGCCCGACAGCCGGTCGACGAAGACGGCGGCATGGTGGCCGGTCTCGGGGTCGACGATCGACGCGGCGGCGCCCCTCGCCTTCTCCTCGAGCGCCTGCATGCCGAGCGCGATCGCCTTGGCCTCAATTTCGGCGGCAAACCTGCTGGCGTCAAACGGCCGGCCATTGTGGGTGAACCTGATCATTGGCTGGTACGCTGAACATATCGGCGCAGCTCGACCAGATCCTCGTCGGCGAGTAGGATCCCCATCGTCGGATAGTCGTCCTGCAGCGACTTGCGCACGCGGCCGTCGTGAACGCATGGGATCAGCAGCGCGAAGGCGGGGTTGAAGCGGCGGCGCTCCCAGCCCGCGGCCTCCTCGAGCTTCCTGGCGTTCCCGCCCAGTTCGGGCTGGTCGAGCAGCAACCGGGCGAGCACGACCGAATCCTCGACCGGGTCGTGCCCGGTGATCGCCGGATCGCTGGCGATGAACAGCTCTACCGTTGTGCGCACGCGCGGCAGGTGCGGCCCCAGCACGCGCGAGAGCGTCACGAGCCCATCGGCTTCGAGCTCGGCCAGCGCCATCCCCAGCGTCTTGCGGCTCTCCTGCGGGAACGCCTCGAGCAGCTCGTCGCCAAAATGCGTCGGCAGGCCCTTGGGGCTATGCTCGGCCATATGGCGGCCGAGCCGCTGCGCAAGGTCACTCAGATGATCGTACACGCCGCGTCTTCCCTGTTGCGCCCCGGTGCGGAGGCCCGCCGGCGCACGAACAGCCAGCTCCTATTCCTTACCGGGATATAGAAGCTTCAACAATGGGGTGTTGATAAGGGTTCATTATCAACACTAGGCGTGACTCCACGCTATACTCAAAGGGCGATCTCGGGATATGCTTGGGGATGGCTCGCCGCTCTTCCGCGCTGACATCGCTGCCGTGGAGCGACGGTCTCGCCGCGGCGCTCGAGCAGGCGAGCGCCGCCGTCGGGCGGCTCGATGCGCGGACTTCCGCCACTTCGGGTGCTCGCGCGTGGCAATTGCGCGCCGCCTGGACCGGCTACGCCGCCGCGCTCCAGCTCCAGGGCCACGAGATCGACGAAATCGATGTTTTTTCGTGGGGCTGCGCCCTCCCCGTCCCCGGCCGGCCACGGATCGCGACGCTCGACGATCCCTTCGAAGGCTTCGCCAGATGGCAGGCCCAGTTCGCCGGAAACACCCGGCGCCACTGGCGCGAGGACCTGGGCGCGCGGGTCGAACCCGACCCGAGCTACGCCGGCCCCCGGCTGATCCGCGCGCTCGAGGCTCTGCGGCAGATCAGCATCGCCGAGAAATCGAAGTGCAGCATACGCACGGCGGCTGTGCAGCGCATCGGCATGGGTCCAGAAAGCGCGGCTTAGCTCTATACTGGGTGCGATCTCGGGTGCAGTCATTCTCTTTCGCCGGAAAACCGGTGAAGGGGCCGTTCCTGGTAATGATCGTCGCAGGCGAGTATCCGGAAGCGCACGGCTACGCACCATTGCGCGCATTTGCCCAACCGATTTATTCGGGCCGTCGCTTCATCCCGGTCAATTCCGAGTTCGAGCGAGACGTTCTGCGCGCGCTTCTGGAAGCGAGGCGCGAGCTAGCCGAGGAGGGCCTTGATATCTTTGTCGAGAAGCCCGTCTTTGATCACCTCACTCCCGCCGGCCCCTGCCGCCCCGACTTCCTGATCGAAGCGCGTTCAGGCACGACCGGCGAGATCAGGCAATGGATCTTGGAGGTGCTGGAGTTCGGCGAGCCCGAGGTCCACCAACGCGAAAGGCTTCGGCGAGTAGCGCCACTGTTGACTGTCACCCCGGCCGACCGCAACGCGGCGCACCTGGTAGCCCGACTCTCAGACGCCTTCGCCCTTTAAACGATCAGCTCCACCTCAACGTGAATCCGAACGAACTGACGATCGCGAGCGTCACGGGCGTCGAAAGCAGATAAAGCTTCTGCCACCGCCACCAGGATTTGGGGAGGAACAGCGCCACATCCTTGGCGCTGCGAAGCTGCGCCCAGGCCTTCTCGCGCCAGAGGCGACAGGCGAGAACAAGGATCGCCAAGGCCATTGCGATCGCGCAGCACAGAGCGGTCGCAGTATAAAGCGCCATCCAGTTGATCATTTCAGCATCGCTCAGATGCGCCATGGTCTACCCCATCGCTGCCAAACGAAGTCTCGCCTGTTCAACTGCGTTCCAACCCGCCGCGCGACTTATCACTTTTCTTTATCATCATGCTTCTCCGGTTTCTGCCGGTCCGCTAGCCTGACGCGCTTGACCGACGCCGCTTCGGCCAACGCATGCAAAGAAGCACGGCCCCGCCAAGCCAAAGTCCGAGGCCGCCGAGCGCAAACCCTAGAAGCCATGGCGTGTTGAAGTCCTCGTGATTCTTCCAATCCATGATGTGAAGGCTCCAGAAGAAGTCATAAAGCCGCCACGTGCCTGTCCTCACCGCCGCAATCCGGCCGGTATCGGCCGCCACGAAGATCCGAGTGGAGTCCGGATCGGCGAACGTCACACGCCAGGCGGGAAGCGTGCCGCGATATTCGGGACTGGCGCGATCGATCAGTTCCACGTTCACACTTGGGTGATCGTTGCTCCGCCAGGCGGCCCTCGCTACCGCTTGGGCTTGCGCCGCAGTTGGGGCGGGCAACAGTGCGCCCGTTCTCGCGTCGAACAGCCGCGTCCCTCGGGCCGTTGTCGCCTCAGCGACCGGGCGGCCAAGCCACATGCGATAGCTCACGGTCTCGATCCGCGTCCCGGTCGCCGCGACGATCACTGATGGTGGGACGAGCGCCACGCCGCGAGGCAAGGGCGCCACGGCTTTGCGGTCCACAAGGTGATCGCCATGCACTCGATCGATGGGCAAGAAGCTCATCAACGCGCCGCTCGCGAACCACAAAAGAAGCTGCGCGCCGACAATGATCGCGAGCCACTTGTGAGTGCGGCTCGCGAGAAGGTGCAGCCGAAGTTTGGTGCTTCTCAGGGTCGAATCTCCATCCTTGCGTGTCTCATTTCGTGCCTGCCAGATTCTTCATCATCCCGCGTGGCCGACAGGTGCGCCCGCGACCAGCGCTTGTACGGCTCAGCCGTCATCCCCGAGAGTTAGCGCACGAACGCCACCGTGTCCCAGACAGGGGATCCGGTGCGTCTTGCCCCCCGCCGGCTCGGCCGTCAGCTTACACCATGCTTGATAATCCAGGGCTGCTGAGCGGGCGTGAGGCGTTGCGCCACCCCTCGCCAGTTCGGGGCTTGCCGTTAAGGGCCTTGGCTCACCTCCGATTCCTCCGCGCCGGGGCGATAGATGACAGCCGCTGCACATCTCTCCGTAGAGGCCGACACCGACTGACACCCGTTGCGCCGACGCAAAATCCGGCCGCGCCCTTGGCAATCAGCCCGCTGGCACGGCGGTCGAACAGGTCAGTTGCTTGTCCGGCTTACAGATAGCGCCCGATCGCACTGCCCGGGCTCGGTCACGTCCTGAACTTCGGTGACGTTCAGGACGTGGCTGCGATCTCGATCGGTGGGCGGCCCAGCTTTTCGAGGGCGATCGCGTGACGGGCTAACCAACGACGGGATCTTTGACCCACCCCAAGGCATCGTGCAGCTCTGATATGTCGGCGTCGATGATCGCGTACAGGTCTTTATCTTCCTCGCGAAAGAACATGCGCGCCTTCGCTTCGTCTTCGGCAGGGGGAAGCATCGCTCCCAGGCGCTCCGGCCATTTCGCGTCTATGAATCTCATGAGCCGCTTCCAGGCCGCGGATCGGGTCTGATGGAGGCTCAGGACGGGAACGCCGTTTACTACAATCGCAAGGATCGTCACCTGCATGGTCACATACGCCCCCTCGATTTCGTCATGTTCGTGATGATCTTGCGGAGGAGGACAACGTCTGACCTCCTGGCAGCATGTTGTCGTGTTCTCGAGAACCCTCGCTAACCGGCCCGTCCGTCTGATGGCCTGCCATTCGAGCATTTCCTGTGAAGGCCAGTCCTGCAATCTCCCGCTTCCAACGCAAGCTGGGGAAGAAGGCGGGAACATGGGCCATGTACTGGCGGTAGCTATCGCCGTAGGTCGCGAGCGCGTATCTCTCCTCATGCTTAGCCAAACGAATGTACATCACCACCAGCACCGGAAACATGGCAAGCGTCAGAAGCGTCGGCCATTGTAGCAAGAAACCGAGCATGACGAGGATGAACCCTACGTATTGAGGGTGCCGCACCCGGGCGTAGACCCCCGTCATTGCCAATTCGTTTTTGCGCTGACTCGTGTGAAGCGCCGTCCACGCGATCGAGATTAGCCAAAAGCCTACACCAATCAGCACAAAGCTGGCGATGTGGAACGGGCCGAAATGCGGATTGATGCGCCAGCCGAACATCATTTCCAGGATGTGGCCAGCATCGTGGCTCCACCAGTCGACGCCGGGGAAATGCGACTGGAGCCACCCCGACAGCAGGAAGATGGTGAGCGGGAAGCCATACATTTCGGCGAAGAGCGCGACGATGAACGCACTGAACGCGCCGAAGCTGCGCCAGTCGCGCCGCGTTGCCGGCTTGAAGAAGCTGAACGCAAAGAGGATGAAAACGGCGGCATTGACCAGCGCGAGCCCCCACAGACCATAGCCATAGTCGGCGTGCGTCATCGCGACTCTCCTTCGATGCGGCCGTTGGGATTGGCCGGCAAGCCGGCGGGTGCCTGGCCGGGCTCATGGCCATGCTGATGCCCACCTTGGCCGTGGTGCATGAACAGGTGCATGAGCGGGCAGGCGAGCAGGATGAGATAGGGCAGCACACCCAGGAAGTGCGCGGTATGCTCGGTAATGAGGAAGAAGCTGGCGACGAGCAGGAAGCCGATCAGAACGATCTTGCCGCGCTTGCGCATGCGATGGTCATGTTCGCCCATATGCCGTCCTCTTCTGGTCAACGTCCGGGCAGCATAGGCTCGAGTCCAAGGAGCAAGGTATAAGTAGAGACCGAAGTCCCCCGGGCATCGCGCAGGCATGGGTAAGGTGATCGATCGGATCGGCCATCGGCGTTCGGGCGACGCAGCTGTCGGGGAGCAGCAGTCGTGCTGCGGATTTTGCGTATAGGCGTGCGGCGTCCGCGAACCAATGCTGCGCTCACGAACATAATCGTGAGAGGCAGGCCCGCGTCCATGCAAAAGAGAAAGAAACGGCACCATTCCCGCGTGACCATCTTCGAGCGTGAAGCAAGGATCGATCTGGCCAAGCGCCCGGCCGATGGTCTCGGCGTTGCCTTTCTCGGCGCATCGGGAACGGTCACAGGGTCGCGTTATCTGGTGGACGATGGTGAAACTCAGATCGTGGTCGATTCCGGCCTGTTTCAGGGACCCAGGGATCTGCGCCGCCTTAATTGGGCATCGATCCCACCCGAAGTCGCGGATGTCGGCCAGGTGCTGCTGACCCACGCCCATCTCGATCACTCGGGCGCACTACCGCGCATGGCGCGCCTGGGCTGGGACGGGACCGTCCTTGCCACGCGGGCGACCGCGGCCCTGTGCGAGCTCCTTCTTCCCGACAGCGGCCATCTGCAGGAAAAGGATGCGGAGTTCGCCAACCAGCACGGCTTCTCCAGGCACCAGCCGGCGCTGCCCCTCTACACCCAGGCCGACGCGCGTCTGGCATTGCAGCTCTTCCGCCCGATCGAGTTCGGAGCGTGGCATGCAGTCACGGACGGCATCAGGGTGCGCTACCATCGCGCCGGCCACATCCTCGGCGCGGCGTCGATCGAGATCGACTGGAAGGGGCGGACAATCCTCTTCTCAGGCGACATCGGCCGTTACGGCGATGCGGTGATGAAGGATCCCGAGCCGCCCGCGCGCGCCGACTATGTCCTAGTGGAATCGACCTATGGCGATCGGCGCCACGAGCAGGTCGATCCGACAAAGACGCTTGGAGATCATGTCGAACGATGCGTCGAGAGAGGCGGGACGGTGGTGATTCCGGCCTTCGCCGTGGGACGGGTTCAGTCGCTTCTCTATCATTTCTCGCGTCTGCGCGCGCAGGGACGCCTCCGCGACATCCCGATCTTCCTCGACAGCCCGATGGCGATCAACGCGAGCGGGCTGATGTGCGATTTCATGGACGAGCATCGCCTGGCCCGCGCCGAGTGCGAAGCGGCGTGCAGCGTCGCGCACTATGTGCGCGAAGTGGAGGAATCCAAGGAACTCACCGCCAACCCCGCTCCCAAGGTCATCATCTCGGCCAGTGGAATGGCAACGGGCGGCCGCGTGCTCCACCATCTCAAGCGCTTCGCGCCGGATGGGAAGAACCTCATCCTCTTCTCAGGCTTCCAGGCGGCGGGCACCCGCGGCGCCGCCATGATCGGGGGCGCCCGGACGATCAAGATCCACGGCGAGTATATCCCGGTCGAAGCCGATGTCGCCAACCTGACGATGCTTTCGGCGCATGCCGACAGCGACGAGCTCATGCGCTGGCTCGGGTCGCTGCAAGAGCCCCCGCGCCATGTCTATGTCACGCATGGCGAGCCGACCGGCGCCCAGGTCCTGGCGAAGCGTGTCTCGGAGGATCTGGGCTGGGCATGCAGCGTACCGGCGCTGGGTAGCTGGGGCATGCTCGCGTGAAGCCCGGGATCATCGAGGACGCCGAAGTAGAGCCTGTCGCGACGACGCTGCGGGCACACCGCCTCGGCCTGTCGGCTGCCGGAGGTGATCTGGTCGCGGTCATGCGCCAAGACTGTCCCGTCTGCCGCTCGGAAGGTCTCGCGTCGCGCGCGCAGGTCGCGCTGCACGCCGGCGGGCGGGAAATCGTCGTCTCGCTGCTGCACAGTTCCGCGGAGGCTCCAGCGCCCGGCGAGATCGGCCTGTCCGAATCCGCATGGCGGCGGCTCGGCGTCAGCGAGGGCGATCCGGTCGAGATCGCGCACGCCCAGCCTCTCGCCTCGCTCGCCGAAGTGCGTCGGCGCATCTATGGCAATCGTCTCAGTGAAGGGGCTTTTTCAGCGATCATGACCGACATCGCCGAGCGACGCTATAGCGATGTCCATCTCTCGGCGTTCATCACGGCATGCTCAGCGGTCCCGCTCGATACGGACGAAACGATCAGCCTGACCAGGGCGATGGTCGATGTCGGCGAGCGATTGCAGTGGTCCGGAGCGGTCATCGTCGACAAGCATAGCGTCGGTGGATTGCCGGGCAATCGCACCACGCCGATCATCGTCTCGATCATGGCCGCGGAGGGCCTGATCATGCCCAAGACATCGTCGCGGGCGATCACCTCGCCGGCCGGCACGGCGGACACGATGGAGGTGCTTGCACCTGTCGACCTCGACGTTTCCGCCATCCGCAAGGTGGTCGAGCGCGAAGGCGGCTGCATCGCCTGGGGCGGCGCCGTCAATCTCAGCCCGGCCGACGATGTGATCATCGGCGTTGAACGAGTGCTCGATATCGATGCCGTAGGGCAGATGGTCGCCTCGGTGCTGTCCAAGAAAATCGCGGCCGGTGCGACCCATCTGGTCATCGATATCCCGGTCGGGCCGACCGCCAAGGTACGCGGAACCGATGCCGCCGATACGCTCGAGCGCGCGCTGAGCTCGGTCGCCCAAGCCTTCGGGCTTCGCACGCGCGTGATGCGCGGCCCCGGCGCGGAGCCGATCGGACGGGGCATCGGCCCGGCGCTCGAGGCGCAGGATATCCTTGCCGTCCTCCAGGGGCAGCCGGGCGCCGAGGATCTCGCCCACCGGGCCTGCGAGCTGGCGGGAGGACTGCTTGAGCTCGCTGACGCGGCCCCGGCCGGCGAAGGCTATGCGCGTGCGCGGGCGTGTCTCGAAAGCGGCGGGGCCTGGGCCAAGTTCCAACGTATCTGCGAAGCGCAGGGCGGCATGCGGGCTCCACCGGTCGCCCGGTTTCAGCAGGATATGATCGCTCCCTATAGCGGCCGCCTGGTGAGTATCGACAATCGCAAGCTCGCGACGGTCGCGAAGCTCGCCGGCGCGCCGGTGGCCAAGGCCGCTGGCGTCGCACTGCAGTGTCGGCTGAACCAGATGGTGGATGCCGGGGCTCCCTTGTGTAGCATTCATGCCGAGAGCCCGGGCGAGCTCGACTATGCGGCGGCCTATGCCGTGAGCGACGGGCCGATCTTCGGGATTGAAGCGCTATGAACCGTCCCGTCCTGTTCGCGCTGCCTGGCAGCGAGGCCCTGGCACAGCCGCTATCCGCCGCGCTCGATGCAGAGGTCGGCACGATCGAGCATCGTCAGTTTCCTGACGGGGAAACCTATCTCAGGGTCGGAAACGACGTCAGCGACCGCGAGGTCATCCTGCTGTCCAGTCTCGATCATCCGGACGCCAAGCTGTTGCCGCTGCTGTTCGCAGCCGACACCGCGCGCGATCTTGGCGCTCGCAGGATCGGGCTCGTCGCCCCTTACCTCGCTTACATGCGCCAGGACATACGCTTCCATGCCGGCGAGGCGGTGACGTCGCGAACCTTTGCTGCGATCCTGTCTCGCCATCTCGACTGGCTGGTGACGGTCGATCCGCATCTCCATCGCTACCATGAATTGTCGGAAATCTACCGCATCCCAACCCAGGTTGTTCATGCCGCGCCGTTTTTGGCCTCGTGGATCAAGCACAATGTCGCTCGCCCGCTGATCATCGGTCCGGACCTGGAAAGCGAACAGTGGGTCTCGCAGGTGGCGGCCGATGCCGATGCTCCGTTTCTCGTGTGCGAGAAAATCCGATCCGGCGACCGTCACGTCACCATCTCGATTCCGAATGCCCCAGCGTTTCTCGATCGCCAGCCGGTGCTGGTCGACGATATCGCCTCATCCGGTCGGACCCTCACCGAGGCGGCGCGCCAACTGGTCGGCATGGGGTTCGCGCGACCGGATTGCGTGGTCGTGCATCCGCTTTTTGCCGGCGATGCAGCGCAGGTTCTGGGTGGGCTTGTCGAAAGGATCGTCAGCACGAACGCGGTTGCACATGCGTCGAATGATATAGACGTCATGCCAGCGATCGCGGAGGCCGTTCGCCACCGGATTGAATGGCGTGCTGCGCGTCAGTTCTAAGACGGAAATGAACGCCCGGCAAACGCTGTGCGCGTCCTCATCCATTGACCCTAAACGAGTCCGAACCAATCTCCTGAGATCTCCCTTTCGGAGAAAATCGCGGCAGGGAAGGAGGATATGTCGTGTCGCACACACGCTCGTTCATCGATCCCCTCGACGTTGCTGGGCACCTGAAGCTTGAGCCCGAAGTAAAGCGCGCCACCCTGCTATCCTGGGCGTCCGATCGCGCAGCCGTCAAGGGCCAACCCGCCCCCCTCGCCCGCCGGGCGCCAGTAACCCGCTGCCGGTCGACGATGTGATGGAAGCGTAGCGATGGCTCGATCGCGCCGAGGGCGGCGCGGGCAACTCGCATGCATCGTCCGGAGCAGAGACCCGGCAATGAGCCGCAGCGACCGCGGCATTGGTGTGAGCGGAGTAGCCGAACCCTCACAGTTTCGCTGTCCTTCGCCGTTTTGCCTCGCCAAATTTTTACTCTTGACCTGGGACCATAGTCCAACGTGCAGAGAAGTATCCCTTGAAGCGCTGCCCTCGCGGCACTGCGTATTGATCGATCTCGGGGGCTATGGGGAACAAGCGCGTCGTGCATATCGTCGATGACGAAGAGACAATACGAAAAGCACTAAGTTTCACGTTGCGGACCGCAGGGTTTGCCGTAGAAGCCTACGCTTCGGGGCCGGAGTTTCTGTTGAGCGCAGAGGACGCGGAGAAAGGCTGCGTGGTTCTCGACATGCACATGCCCGACATGGACGGCCTGCAGGTTCAGGCGGAGCTGACGCGACGCGGTATCGACATGCCCGTCGTGGTGCTGACGGGCAATGGCGATCCTACGCTCGCCGTACAGGCGATGAAGGCGGGCGCTGCCGACTTTCTCGCCAAACCGGTCGAGAAGGCCGCATTGCTCGGCGCGATCGACCGCGGCTTCAGCTGGCTTGAGAGTATAGCCCGTCGTGCCTCCGAACAGGCCGACGCTCTTTCGAAAGCCGCGAGACTGACGCAGCGCGAACGGGCCGTTCTGAGAGGAATTTCGCGAGGCTATCCAAATAGCCTTATCGCAGATGAACTCGGCGTCACGTCGCGCACGGTCGAGCTGCATCGGGCCAGTCTGATGATCAAACTCAACGCGCAAAGCCTGCCCGACCTGTTGCGGATCGCTTTCGCCGTCGACCTGCACGAATCGACCGAAAACGGGCACCCCTAAAATTCTCGGCCGTGCGATGCCGGATGCTATGCGGATCGGGCCGCGGCCAGTTCGGCGATGATCGGACAATCCGGCCGCTCGTCGCCTTGGCAGCGCTCGGCCAGGTCGATTAGCGTGTCGCGCAGCGCCGTCAACGCCTCGGCTTTGCGCTGAAACTCATCGGCGCGGGCAAGGGCAAGCCGCTTCACCTCCGCGCTGGCACGGCCGGTATTGGCCCAAAGGCTGAGCAACGTGCGGATCTCCTCGATCGGGAAGCCGAGATCGCGGGCATTGGCGATAAACCGGAGGCGATGGAGGTCGCGCTCGCCATAGTCACGATAGCCAGCACCCCGACGCGCCGGCGCCGGGATGAGGCCGATCTTTTCATAATGGCGGATCATCCGCTCAGAGACGCCGCTCTGCCGTGACGTCTCGCCGATGTTCACAGTGCTTTCCGGTTGAGGCGCAGCGCGTTGGTGACCACGCTCACCGAAGAGAGCGCCATCGCCGCCGCCGCGATAATGGGCGAGAGCAGAATACCGAACAGCGGATAGAGCGCACCCGCCGCTACGGGCACGCCCGCGACATTGTAGATGAAGGCGAAGACGAGATTCTGGCGGATGTTCGACATGGTCGCTTGGCTGAGCCGCCGCGCCCGGACGATGCCAGTCAGGTCGCCCTTGAGCAGCGTGACGCCAGCGCTCTCGATCGCGACGTCGGTGCCGGAACCCATGGCGATGCCGACGTCGGCGGCGGCCAACGCGGGGGCGTCGTTGACACCGTCGCCGGCCATGGCGACGACCCGCCCCTCGCGCTTGAACCTGGCGACCACGGCGCTCTTCTGATCGGGCAGCACCTCGGCTTCGACCTCGTCGATGCCCAGGCGTCGGGCGACCGCTTCCGCGGTCGTGCGGTTGTCGCCGGTCAGCATGACCACGCGAATGCCCTCCGCCTTGAGCGCGGCGAGCGCTTCTGGTGTCGTGGCCTTCACCGGATCGGCGATCGCGAAGGCGCCGCCGACTGTGCCGTCGACCCCGATGAAGATCGCGGTGGCGCCATCCCGGCGCAGCGCGTCGGCCTGGCTGGCGAGCGCATCGGTCGCAACCCCTTCGTCGGCAAGGAACTGCGCATTGCCGAGGACGATGCGCCGCCCTTCGACCGTGCCGAGCGCGCCGCGCCCGGTCGGCGAGTCGAAGTCGATGACGTCGCTCGTGACGATGCCGCGATCCTTCGCGGCCTCGACGATTGCCAACGCGAGCGGATGCTCGGAGGCCCGCTCGACCGAGGCGGCAAGCCGCAGCAGTTCGGCTTCGTCGAAGCCGGGCGCCGGCACGATCTGGGTGACGGCAGGCCGGCCTTCGGTCAGCGTGCCGGTCTTGTCGACGACGAGCGTGTCGACTTTTTCCATATGCTCGAGCGCTTCGGCATTCTTGATGAGGACGCCGAGCCCGGCGCCGCGGCCAACCCCGACCATGATCGACATCGGCGTGGCGAGACCCAGTGCGCAGGGACAGGCGATGATCAGCACGGCGACCGCCGCAACCAGCCCGTAGGCGAAGCGCGGCTCGGGGCCCCAGATGCCCCAGGCGATGAACGCGACCACCGCGACCGCGATGACCACGGGCACGAACCAGCCCGACACCTGATCGGCCATGCGCTGGATCGGCGCGCGCGAGCGCTGCGCCTCGGCGACCATCTGGACGATGCGCGCCAGCATGGTGTCCCGGCCAACCTTGTCGGCGACGATAACGAGCGCGCCGGTCTGGTTGAGCGTGCCGCCGATCACCGTGTCGGCCTTGGCCTTGGTGACGGGCATGGACTCACCGGTGACCATCGACTCGTCGAGCGAGGAACGGCCGTCCTCGACCACGCCATCGACCGGCACCTTCTCGCCGGGACGCACACGCAGGCGGTCGCCGACCGCAACGAGATCGAGGCTGATTTCCTCTTCACTGCCATCGGAGCCGATCCGGCGCGCGGTCTTTGGCGCAAGGTTAAGCAGCGCCTTGATCGCGCCCGAGGTCCGCTCGCGCGCGCGCAGTTCGAGCATCTGGCCGAGCAGCACGAGGACAGTGATCACCGCGGCCGCCTCGAAATAGACGGCAACCATGCCGTCCTCTCCGCGGAAGGCGGGCGGGAACAGCTGGGGCGCGAGCGTCGCGACGACGCTGTAGATCCAGGCGACCCCGGTCCCCATCGCGATCAGGGTGAACATGTTGAGGTTGCGGGTCTTGAGCGAGGCCCAGCCACGCTCGAAGAAGGGCCAGCCCGCCCAGAGCACGACGGGTGTCGCCAGCACGAACTGGATCCATACCGAGATCGACATCGGCACGAGGCGATGGATCGCGGGAAAGAGATGCGCGCCCATCTCGAGGATCAGCACCGGGAGGGCCAGCATCAGGCCGACCCGGAAGCGCCGTGTGAAATCGACCAGCTCATGGCTGGGGCCGCTGTCGGCAGTCACGGTCGCGGGCTCGAGCGCCATGCCGCAGATCGGACAGGATCCGGGATGGTCCTGCCGGATCTCTGGATGCATCGGGCAGGTCCAGATCGTGCCTTCGGGCGCCGCGACCGGCGGCGCTGGCGGGCCGAGATAGCGCTCGGGATCGGCGATGAATTTGGTCCGGCAGCCCGCGCTACAGAAATGATAGCGTTCACCGCCATGCTCGGCTTGATGCGCCGTGGTCGCCGGGTCGACGGTCATGCCGCAGACCGGGTCCTTGACGCCGGTCGCCGCTTTCGCGGCGCTGTGGCCGCCGCAGCAACCGCCGCCATGCGCCGCTCCATGTGTCTCGTTCATCGCCTTGCTCCTTTCGACGCCTGACGATCTAGGATCTGACACCGTGTCAGGGTCAATACGTAATCGCCTAAGCGGACAAATCGGCGGGCCCGTTCGCCTGGCCGCCATCAGCCAAGGTCATTGGCAACCGTAAGGCCGTGGTCCTGCGCCGGTCGATGCGCCGTAAACAAGTCGATCGCGCCGGTGATGGTCAAAAGCCGAAACGTCTCGGCCACATGCCTGAAGCCGGCCGCCGCGATCAGGCCGGGGAGCACGCCGTCGGCATTGGGCCGGGTATCATCGATGCCATCGAGCCGCTGCACGGTCAGGCGGAAGGCAAGCCGCATGAAACCCTGCTGGCGGCCATAATCGGCGATCACCAGGCGCCCACCCGGGCGCAGCATGGCGAACATGGCGCGCAGGGTTGCCGCCTTCTCCCTGACCGGCATCTGATGCAGCACGAGACTCGACACGACAGCGTCGGCGGTACCCGGGGCCACGTCCCTGGCAAATCCCTGACGCCAGTCGATATCGGCCCGCCGCACAGCGGCCTTGTGCCGCGCGATGTCGAGCGCCTCGGCATCGGGATCGAGACCGATCACCTGCGTCCTGGGCTCGGCTTGCTTGAGCATCAGCGCGAAGCTGCCGGTGCCACAGCCGACGTCGACGACCGTCTCACCGGCTTTGGGCGCCAGGGCGGCGAGCATGGCGGCACGCCACCGCTTCTCCCGCGTCCACAGGCGGATCGCGCGATCATAGTCTTTCGTCGATCCGGTCCCGAGCGGCGGGGTGTAGGATTGCATTGGCTTCTCCCAACGCGAGGCGTCCGAAACGATAAGCTACATCGACATGGGCGGCGATAGTGTCCCCAGCCAGGCGACGAGCCCGAGAATGACGATCGCAAGACCGCCTTCGACGACGAGGCTCGCGCGCAGCAGCGCCTGCGCCCGTGGCGCGTCCTCTTCCTCGATCGCCTGCGCAAGTGCCGGGGTCAGGCGATAACGGTTGAGCGCGGCCAGGCCCAGCATGCCGGCGAACAGCAGCAGCTTGGCGATGAGCAGCAGGCCGTAGGTCGACTGCCCGAGCGAGGCGATGTTGCCCGGACCGACGAGGAACCAGCCGTTCACCGTCCCGGTCAGGATCAGCAGGGCGACGATGATCGTGCCGACGAGGGAGAAGCCCCGCAACGCTTCCTCGGCGAGCGTGACCCGGTCCATGTCTTGAGCGGCGAGATCGTCGGTTGCGAGCCTGGGAAGTACCAGCGCGAGGAATGCGGCAAGCGCGCCGACCCAGGCGCCGGCGGCGAGCAGATGGATGAGATCGGCCCCCAGTTGCAGCCAGCCCGCCTCGCCTTCGCCAGCCGCGCCATGCCCACTCCAGGCGAGGGTCGCGAGTGCGACCGCGCCTGCCAGAGTGGAGGCGATGAAGGCAGGACGGGATTGCCGGCGATAGAAGGGGATGGAGAGCAGAAGAACGAGGAGCGCGACGAGGCGCGCCTTCAGCGCCGTTCCCATGGACGTGCCGTTGAACAGCTCTGCGACCATGGAAAGATCAGGCTGGGTGAGCGGCAGCCCGGTCATGGCCGCTGCCTGCAACGCGAACCCCAGCGCCGACAGCAGGAGGGCGAGACAGGCGAGACCGGCCACCATTGCTACCATCGGCAGATGCCGCTGTACCATCCGGCCGCCGCCGGGCGCATAGAGCGCGAACAGCGGCAGGCCGAACAACAGGCCGAGATCGACGTAGAGCGCCCAGCGGACGGCGACGAGTGCCACGTCGTTCATGGCGTCACTTGACGGTAAAGGCGAGATTGCCCTGGATGCGGTGCGTGTCGGTCGAGACGACGTGCCAGGCGACCTGATAGCTGCCCGCCATGAGCGGCTTGGCGAGCGTCAGCACGAGCGTCTTGTCGCCTTCGACGGACGTCTTGAAGCCGGTTACCGCCATGCGGTGGTTGGGCATGCCGGGCATGCCGGTCATCACGATCTCGGCGCCCGACAGCTTCGGCATCAGACCTTCACTGAAGGTGAGCGTTATACGCGACGGCGCCGGGACGCTGGCGTTGGCGGCGGGCGTCGAGGACACGAGCTTGGGATGGGCGTAGGCCGGAGCCGAAACACTCAGGCCGACGGCGGCGATGGCTGCGAGCGGCGAAAAGAAGCGCATTTGGACATTCTCCTGTCAGTGACATGAGAGAATACGCAGCTGCAGCCTGCACCCCTCTCAAATTTCTTTTCTGT
>NZ_LSJM01000391.1 GCF_001557215.1 Sphingomonas sp. CCH9-E2
CTGGAATGCTTTCACCAGCAGCGCGGCTAGTGCCGCGCGCGGTCCGTGGAACAGATTGTCGATCCGTCGGCTGCCCCGATTTGCTTCGAACTCCTCCGGAAATTCGGTAACGGGCGCAGGTTCGGCAAGCAGTGCGGCTGCCAGCTTTACATTGAACGCCGCGATGTCGGCATAACCGTCTGGCACCGGCAACGGCTTGCGGACGATGTGAACCGGGTCGAACATCAGCCGTTTCGCACGTGTCGTATCGCCCGTCAGCGCCAGTGCCACGCCCCAATTGTAGAGCAGCTGGGCACTGACCCCACCACGGTCGAACAGCGTTTCGCATAGTTCCAGCAACGCGTGGTGACGACCGCTCCGGCGGAGCAATCGGCTCAGCAGTCGGCAAGCGCGGGCATCATTGGGCTGGCGCATCAGAACGGCACGAAACTCGGCTTCGGCACCCGCGTCACCCAATTCTGCGAGCGCCGCCGCGCGCTCATAGTTGGCACCGGCGAGCGGCGCCAGAATGCGAAGGGCCGCGTCGGGTCGGCCAAGCATATTGTAGCAGCGCGCCACAAGCATGCGCGCCTCGCCGTCATCCGGCTTAAGCTCTATGGCAGGCTCGAGGCATAGCACCGCGCCACGAAAGTCTAGCTGGTCGAGATGGACATGCGCGAGCTGGACATGCAGCGCCGCCCGTTCTGGGTCCACAGCGAGCGCGCGCTCGATCAGCTGGCGAACCACCACCGGGTCGGCACCGACACGCTCGACTCAGTGGCACGGCATTCGGATAGTTCTGGTGCAGCCGTCCAATCACCCGATTTTCTCGCTGCATCAAATCTTTCATCGATCTGAAATGCGACGACTTTCGCCAATCGTCGGGCGACGGTCAGCGAGGCTGTGCCCAGCGATCTGCTGATGTGACTCGATCCAATGACTTGCCTGAGATCGGAAGGCACCCGCACCCGATATTGAAACATCGCACCTCGACGCCAAACACCGGAAGGCCATCTGTGCGACACCCGTGTGCGACAGTTCGGCCTGTCATTTTCACAACCATCTGAGAGGCTTAAGCTCTGATCGAATGAGGTCTTGTGCGACACTCGTGTGCGACAGTCAGCACAAGAACGTGACTTAAGCGATTGGTTTTCTGCGATTTTTTGGGTGGTGGTGCGCTTACAGGACTCGAACCTGTGACCCCCGCATTACGAATGCGCGGCACGCTGGAGAAAAGGCTGAAGTGCGTGGGCTGTGCCACACTCTATTACGCCATCCAAGGTGATTTGAGCGGGTTTGCGATACCAGTGCGATACCAATCTGTCAGATCGAGCGTTACAGACTCGCTTGGAGGCTCCAAAGCCGTCCGGCTGCTGGCGCGGCGCTCGGCGTTATACCTGGCACACCCCTCGCGACCATTGGTTCGTCAAGTCTGAAGGTGTTCGAAACGGATCAAACGGTTATTGGCGTACCGAGTATAGAAGCGCCAACGTGCCGAAAGCCGCAGCCGATCGACACATCCGTTGGGGATCGGATCAGATTGCCTCGCGAGGCCCGATGTTGTCGCTCCCAGAGAGTATCGTTGCGCGCCGAGTCAAAGCTGTTGGACCATCCCCTTCTGCATCGCCTGTTCGATGAATGCGTTGACCTCTGCGGTCGCCTGGCTCGCGTCGACCTCAAACTGGGCGACCAGGCTTGCAACCAGGTGTTCGATGGTCTGTGGCGTTTCGAGCAGTTCCCAGATCACCGCCCCGGTTTCGTTAAGGCCGACATATTCCCCACGCGCGATGTTCAGCATCAGGATTTCGTCGGATACGCTGGCGACCAACCAGCCCTCTGCACGCATCAACGTCATTCAGTAACCTCCGGAAAACACAAATCATAGCCAAGCTGGCGCATCGTCGCGCCGTGCGCGCGCTCGATCGCCCGCACCTGATCGTCGGTCAGTTCCTCGCGCCACCCACCGGCCCTGCCGGACCGGAAGAACCGGCCGCCCCCGTCGCCATAGGACGGTGCCTCGCGAAATCCTTCGCTGTCCTCTTGCGTGCGTACCACGTCGAAATCGGCAAAGCTGACGGCGCGCGCCGCCTCCGTCACGTCGAGCGAGACGCCGCAAAATTCCAGGGCGTCGGTCAACGTACGGACCGGGTCGCGATGCAGTGCCTCATAGGATACCAAATGCACCGGAACATCCTGCTGCTCCAGCCAGGATGCCGCATGTCCGCTCCAGCTGCTCAGCCGCTGACGCAGCTGGTTGCGCTGCGCGGTAACGATGTCGCACAGCCCGGCCCCGGGATCCGCCATGAACCGGATGGCATGATCGATATCGCGGCCGAGATGGTTGGCGAGCGAAGCGGCAACGTCGCGCGGATCGCGGACGATCAGGATCGCCGCGATTGCACCCTCCGCGCCGCCCAATAAGGGGCTGCCATCGGTCAGCCGGTTATAAGCGTCATGGACCTTGCAGAAGCTGAGATGACCGACCGGCGTCGGCGCCGGTGTGCGCGCCGCCGCCAACGGGTCTCCGGCCGCATACATCAGCGGGCGCAGCGCGTCGCATTCGTCATGGGTCAGCAGCCCCGATGACAGGTGCAATGCGCGTTCGAACCAGTCGCGCGCACTGGCGATCCCGCCCCGTTTCCCGCCAAAGTCGTTGATGCTGACAGGTTCATTCTGCCCGATATTGGCGAGCAGCAGGCGCGCCCAAGTGTTTCCCGACTTGGGATAGGAGGCAAGCCAGACGCGCTGAGTCACGGGGCCGTGTCCAGCCCGCTTTCGCGCCATTGCCGTTTGAGCAGGTCGATCACGGTCGGCAAGTCGGCAAAATCCAGCCGCCGGACAAGATCCGCAACCACCGCCTGAGCGAGCAGCCGGGCGGTCATCTGAAAATAGAGCTGTTGCTGCCCCATCAGCCGGGTCAGCATCGGGCGATAGGCATTGCGCCGCACGGTGCGCGCGGCATCGACCAGATTGAGCGGCACGATCGCGGGCTGCGCCGTGCGCCGATCCTCCTTCAGCGCGTAGATCGCGGTCACCGGCAACGGCGTTTCCTGCCCCACCGACAGTTTCGGCGACACATAGAATTTGTTCAACTGGGGCCGCACCGCCGCCCCCACGCGTGCGTCGACGGCCAGCTTCTCGACCGCCTCCTGCCACAATTTATGTTGCCGCCCATCGGCGAACAGCATCACGCGCCCGGATACCTCGCGCAGCGCACAGAAATCGTCGTTGACCAGCGGGTAACCGCGCTCGACCAGCGCCGCGCCGATGGTGGACTTTCCGGCACCGGAAGGTCCGCAGAACAACACCGCGCCGTCGCCCACCCGGACCGCGCTGGCATGGAGCACGACATCCTCCCGCTGGTGCAACAGCGCGCCCATCCCGGTCGAAGCGATAAAGGCCGCCGCGTCCGCATCGTTTGCGCCCAGCACGACATAGTCGATCGTGCGGCCGTGACTGACCAGCATGTCGACGGTGCCGGGAACGCGCAGACGATATTGGTCCGCCGAAAGCATCCAGTTGGGGCCGGTTTCCCGCACATCGGTCATGGTCGGCAGCGCATCGGTGCGGGCGATGACGATCTCGGCAGCGGTCGGATAATCGGGCGTGATGCGGGTGAATGCCGGAAGGTCCAGATCGGACCCGACGACGCGCCCGCAAACCAGATAATGCAACAAGCGACAGGATCCTGACCGAAACGGGTGGGCGCCGGCGGTGCCGGCGGCGGCGCTCATATTTCGTTCGGCGGGTTCTGCCAATGGTCGATCACGCAAGGGCGGTCTTCACCAACGCATCCTCCGTGCCCATTTTTGGCGCGGAATCGATGAATGCACGCGGCTTTGCTATTTGGTGATGATGCGCCTTGACGCGCGTTGACGCTTGCGGCAACCGCAATGTTGAAGGGAATGAAAAGGGGAATTGTGATGGAGCGTAACGACGAGGCAAAGATCACGGTCGCCACGACAGCGACCCGCAAGCCATGGATGGCCCCCGCACTGATCGCCTCCGACGTGCAGGACACGGCGAACAACCAGCTCCCGACCTTCATCGAGTCGACGACGCCGACCGACCGTCCGTCCTGAGCGGCTTCGATCCGCGGTTACCCGCGCTCAGTTGAAGCCGCGGAACCAGGCGATGTGGCGCGCGGTCAGATAGAGCCGTGCGATCGTTGCGAGCTGCACCGGGTCGGCCTTTTCCAGGCGATCCGGTGCCAGATCGACAAGCAATCGGTCGACATCGATGGCGTTGCACAGTTCCGTCTTGTCGCGCCAGCGTTCAAAATCGGCGCGCATTGTTGCCGCCGCCTCGCGCAACACATCCTCGCTCTGCGGCAATAGCCATTCCTGTGTGTTCGCCCGCGTTGCGAATTGCGGGGGCAGCACATCCGCGAGTGCGGTTCGGGCGAGCATCCGGGTGCGACCGCCAACCCGCTGAACCCGATCCGGGATCGCAAGCCCGAATTCGATCAGCCGGCGGTCGAGCATCGGCCGTACGAGTTCCAGCCCCCGTGCAGCGGCCTCATTGGCATTATTCTGCCGCGCGCGCGATTGCAGCAGGT
Organism: Sphingomonas sp. CCH9-E2; assembly: GCF_001557215.1. Taxonomy (GTDB): domain Bacteria; phylum Pseudomonadota; class Alphaproteobacteria; order Sphingomonadales; family Sphingomonadaceae; genus Sphingomonas. The sequence goes on from NZ_LSJM01000391.1 coordinate 4,538, forward strand.
CGAGTGTGCGAAGCCGCGCCGCCCGATCCCGCACCAGCGTTCTCTGGGGCATCTGCACCACCCCTTCCGCTACCAGCGGATCGAGTTGGTCCGGGCGGCAATAAACCCTGGTCCAATAGATACCGTCGGGCTCCGGTGCCCCGCGCCGCCAGCGCCGGAACCATTGCGGCATCATCGCGGCCAGCATCAGGCGCAGCCCCCGAACCCGCGATCCGCGCGCCTCGGCCCGCGCTTCGCGCCACAGCGCCGCAATGCTGCGCGAGGCCCATAGTGCGTCGAGCGGAGAGGCGATGCGCGGGTTGATCGTCTCATCCCCCCCGATCCCGTCAAACGCGGTCCGTGCGCCGCGACGGCGCAAGCTGTTGTACATGCCGTCGAACACAAAGCCGAGTTGCAACGGCACATCGTCCGAAGCATGATCGGCGATGCCGCCCCGGTCGAGCGGACTTTCATCCGACCGAACCCACCATTCGTGATCCAGATGGGGCATATGATCGTGACACCATTGCGCGCCCTCGCGTGCATCGAATGGGCGGGTCCCGGCGGTGCCGCCATCGGGTGCCATGGCGGAGGTCACGCTCACCACGCGATGGCCCAGCTCTGCGGCGGGCGCACGGGCCAGCCCGGCGATGATCGCGCTGTCGAACCCGCCGCTCAGCAACAGGCCCGGCGGATCGATCAGGCGCCGTACCCGGCACGCTATCGCCTCCCCCACCAGGCGGCGATAGGTGTCATGGTAATAAGACGCATCGCGCCCTTCATGCTCTTGCGCCGCGTGCGGCAGCCAATAGCATGTGTCGGTCACTTCACCGTCCGCCGTGACGCTGCGCACGGTGCCGCCCCGGATCGTCCCGATGCCCGGAACCAGACCTGTGTTCGCGCTCGACCGGAAATCGCGGATAATCGAGCGCATCAATCGCGTCGGATCGAGGTCGCGCGGCACCTCGTGCAGCGCCATCAGCCCCTTGGCCTCTGTCGCGAAGGCCGCGAACCCGTCGCCCTGATACCAGTGGATGCCGCGCATGCCGATCGGATCGCGCGCGATGACGAGCGTCTGTCGTTCCGCATCCCACAGCGCGAACACGAAATCGCCGAGCAGCCGGTCTGCGCACCCCGCGCCCCATGCGCGGTAAGCGGCGAGGATGACCGCGCTGTCCGCCATGCGCGCCAGATCGTCCGGGCTGATCGCCAGCGCCTCTGCAATCTCCTCCCGATTGTCGATCCGCGCATCGGCCACCAGCGTCAGCATGCCGTCGCTGAGCGGCTGGCGTTCGAACCGGTCCTCCCGGTTGACGCGCATCAGGCAATGGCCAAGCCCGACATTGCCCAGCCGGATGTGGCGGATACCATCCGGGCCCCGCGCCCGCAGCGCCGCCCCCGTTCGCTTCAATGTGTCATCGCTTACCGGATCGCCGTCGAACCGGATGATGCCAAACACCGCACTCACGTTTTTCAGGGACTTTCTTGCAGCGAAGCGAACCTTGGGTTGCGTGACGCCTAGTCGGTTACCCCGACCAGCGCCAGTTGCAACAGCGTGGTCACGGCTTCACCGAACGCGGCATCGGTTGGCACCGTCCC
>NZ_LSJM01000392.1 GCF_001557215.1 Sphingomonas sp. CCH9-E2
ATGCACTAACAAACCAATCGGTCCACTCGGTGGGGGCAGACCATTCCTGCCCGCCGCGCCGGATTTGGGATCATGGACCTCAAAAGTGTCGTCTCCGTCTCCGCCTCGGGCCTGCGCGCCCAGTCGTTGCGGATGCGCGTGATTGCGGAAAACCTCGCCAATCAGAGCTCGGTGGCGCAGACGCCGGGCGGCGACCCCTATCGCCGCCGTGTGGCAACTTTTGCCGCCGAAGTAGATCGCGCGACCGGTGCGACCAAGGTGGCGGTCAAGGGCGTGGCGACCGACAAATCGTCGTTCCAGCGCGTCTATCAGCCAGGCAATCCCGCTGCCGACGCAAAGGGCTATGTGCTGATGCCCAACGTCAACGGCCTCGTCGAGACCGCCGACCTCAAGGCCGCGCAGCGTTCCTACGAAGCCAATCTCAGCGCCATCGAAGCCGCCAAGGGCATGACGATGCGCACCATCGACCTGCTGAAATAAGGGAAGCATCCATGTCCATCGGAGCACTTGACGCTGCCACGGCCTATGGCCGGGCCGCCGGCGTATCGCCGCTTTCGCGCGGTCCCGGCATTGGCGGCACCGGCGCGACCGAGGCCCCGGCCGCAGGCGGCTTCGGCCAGCTCGTCCAGGGCATGGTCGGCGAAGCATCGTCGAGCCTGAAGGCGGCGGAAACCGCATCGACGCGCCAGATCGCCGGCAAGGGCGACCTGATCGACGTGGTGACCGCGATGGGCGCGGCGGAAGTCGCGCTCGACACCGTGGTCGCCGTGCGCGACCGCGTGGTCAACGCCTATTCGGAAATCATGCGGATGCAGATCTAGGCCCGCGCGATGGACGCCAACTCCGCCATCGAACTCGCGCGCGCCGCGCTGATCCTGACGCTGACCGTCGCCGGGCCATTGCTGTTCGCGGCGCTGTTCACGGGCCTCATCATCGGCCTGCTCCAGGCGCTGACGCAGATCCAGGAACAGACGCTGACCTTCGTGCCCAAGATCATCATCATGGGGATCACGCTGATGCTCAGCTTTCCCATGATCGGCGGCGCGCTGGGCGATTTCATGCGCGTCGTTGGCGACAAGATCGTCCAGGGCGGCTGACCGACCGATGATCGAAGACCTGCCGCTGCACGCCACCGCCTTTCTGATCCTGTTCGCACGGGTCGGGTCGGTGCTGATGCTGCTGCCGGTCTTTTCCGAAGATGCGGTGCCGGCGCAGATCCGTCTGTTCGCCGGGCTTGGCATGACGCTGGGCCTGTGGAGCTTCCTGTCTGCCAAGGTCATTCCGATGGCCGATGTCACCGACCTCCAGCTGGCGGCGATCCTGATCGCCGAGCTGGTCGTCGGCATCGGGCTCGGCCTGATCATGCGGATCATGTATCAGGCAATCTCGATCGCGGGATCGCTGATCAGCCTTCAGATCGGCCTCACCTCTGCAATGGTGTTCGATCCCGGCCAGTCGGGCCAGGCACCGATCCTGTCCAAATTCGTTGGCGTCGCCGCCGCTGTCGTGTGCTTCGCGATGGCCGTCCACCATCTGTGGCTGGGCGCGCTGATCAAATCCTATGGTCTGTTCCCGGTCGGGGTCGTGCCGAATACGCAGGATTTCGCCCAGCTGGCCGTGCGGGTCGCGGGCAATTCGCTCGCGCTCGGCGTCTCGCTCGCCGCGCCGCTGCTCGTCTATGGCATCGTCTTCAACACCGTCCTCGGCCTGGTCGCGCGCGTCGCGCCGGCGCTGCAGGTCTTCTTCATCGCCCAGCCGCTCAACCTGCTGCTGGGTGTCACCATCGCCGCGGCGACGCTGGGGGCGACACTCGTCACCTTCGCAAACAGCATCGCGACGTGGATGAACATGGGCTGGGGCTGACGCGATGGCCGATGAGTCGGAGGACAAGGACTCCAAAACATTCGCCCCGTCCGAAAAGCGTATCGAAGATGCGCGGAAAAAGGGCGATGTACCGATGGCGCCGGAGATGCGTCAGGCGGCCATGTTCGTCGGCCTGATCATCGTCACTGGAGGCCTTGGTGCACAGGCAGCTTCGGCAATGGCCGGATCGCTCGCGCGGATCTGGGGCCGTGCCGACGATTTCCTGTTTGAACCCGCCGGCGCGCAGGTGTTCGGTGGGTACATCCTGGGCGAGCTCGCCGCCGCGCTGTTGCCGTTGCTCGGCGCATTGTTCGGCTGCGCGCTGATCGGTGGCTTTGCGCAGGGGCGGCCGATGATGAGCTTCAGCCGCATCGCGCCCAAATTCTCGAAGATCAATCCGGTGTCGGGCCTGAAGCGGCTGTTCGGCGCGCAGGGTCTGTTCGAATTCGCCAAGACGCTGGCCAAGCTGATCGTGGTCGGCACGATCGCGACGATCGTGCTGTGGCCGTTCCTGCCCGGCTTCGAAACCATGGTGGGCGTCGGCCCGACCACGATCGCCGATCTGTCGCAGCAGATGATCATGAGCGTGCTGACCATCGTCGTGGTGCTGGTCGCGGTGATCGCAGGCGCCGACTTCGTCTATCAGCGCTACAGCTGGACGAAGAAGAACATGATGTCGCTCAAGGACATGAAGGACGAGCACAAGGAGCAGGAGGGCGACCCAAAGATCAAGGGCAAGATGCGCCAGATCGGCCTCAAGCGCTCGCGCCAGCGGATGATGCAGGCCGTCCCGACGGCGACGGTCGTCATCACCAACCCGACCCACTATGCGGTCGCGCTGAAATATGATCACGGCGCGATGAACGCGCCGATCGTGGTGGCCAAGGGCACCGACGCCATCGCGCTGAAGATCCGCGAAATCGCAACCGCCAACGGCGTGCCGCTGGTCGAAAACCGCCCGCTCGCCCGCGCGCTGCACGCCAGCGCGGAGATCGATCATCCCATCCCGCTGGAACATTATCAGGCGGTGGCAGAGGTCATCAGCTACGTGATGAAGCTGGCCAAAGGCGGGCAGTAAACGGGGCTTGGGCCAACGCCGGACCGGCGAAATCGCCGATCCGCCCCATTAACCATCTAAATTCAGATCTTAGATCAGACCGTGCGGTCGTGCTTGGCCAGTTCGACCCGGACGCGCAGTTCGATGTCGCGCGCGATTTCGGCGAGCTCGGGATCATCCGGCATTTCGAACAAAGCCGCCCATTGCGACAGTGCGTCGAGCGCTGCCTTGTCGGGCAATCCTTTGACCTGCGCCGCGTGCAATTGCTCGAGGATGTCGAGCCCGCGTGCCGCCGGGCGTGCCTCGCGCCGACGCTTGTCCTTCGGGGTTTCCAGCGCGGTCGCGGCGGCGAGCAGCACATGAACCGTGGTCGCCGCCTGCAGCGTCGGGGCGGCCTGCGCCCCCTGTCGCGGTGCTTCGGGCATCTCCATTTTCGGGAGCGCCACCCGCAGGGCGGCGTCGGATTTGGACAGTGCGTTGAGCACCATCTGAACCGGCATCGGAACGCCCTCGATCCGCACTGCTTCTCTTCTCCGCGAAGACCGGAACGGCCTTCTTCTTTCTATAAGAAGATTAACGGCGTTCCGGAGACGATGGACAGATTTATGCACATTTTGAGACTCCTGCTGCTGGCGATGGCGCTGGCGGTGCCCGGGCTTGCCGCGGCGAACAGCGCGCACCGCATCAAGGACATCGTCGACATCGAGAATGTCCGTCCCAACCAGCTGGTCGGATACGGCCTGGTCGTCGGCCTGCCCGGCACGGGCGACCGCACGCGCAACACGCCCTTCACCGAGGAATCGATCCAGGCGATGCTGGAGCGGATGGGCGTCAATGTGCGCGGGTCGCAGCTCAAGACAATGAACGTCGCGGCCGTGTCGATCACCGCGACCATGCCGCCCTTCGCCCGCGCCGGATCGCGGATCGACGTAACCGTCTCGGCAATCGGTGACGCCACCAGCCTGCAGGGCGGCACGCTGATCGCATCGTCGCTGCGCGCGCTCGACGGCGAGATCTATGCCGTGGCGCAGGGCCAGGTTTCCGTCTCCGGCTTCAAGGCGCAGGGCGCGGCGGCGAGTATCAGCCGCGGCGTTTCCACCTCAGCCCGGATCGCCGACGGCGCGATCATCGAGCGCGAGGTGCCGTTCGCGTTGCGCAGCGCGACCAGCCTCAAGCTGGCACTGAAGAACCCCGATTTCACGACGGCCAACATGATCGCGGGCACGATCAATTCGACCTTTGCCGGCACCGCCGAAGTGCTTGACCCTGCCACGGTCGAACTCAAGCCCGGGCCGGGCTTTCCCGGATCGGTCGTCGATCTGGTCGCGCGGATCGAGAACCTGCCCGTCATGGTCGATCAGCCGGCCAAGGTGATCGTCAACGAAGCCTCCGGTACGGTGGTGATGGGCGCCAATGTCCGCATCAGCCCGGTCGCGATCGCGCAGGGCGGCCTGACCATCAGCGTCGCCGAAACGCCGCAGGTATCGCAGCCCGCACCGCTGTCGCAGGGCCAGACTCAGGTCGTCCCACGCACCCAGGTGACGGTCGACGATGGCACCGGCCGCTCGCTCGGTACGCTGGGCGGGGAAACCTCGCTCGCCTCGCTGGTCGCCGGTCTCAACGCGCTCGGCGTCAGCCCGCGCGACCTGATCACCATTCTTCAGGCCGTGAAGAGCGCGGGCGCGCTCCAGGCCGATATCGAGGTGCAGTGATGAGCCCCCTCTCCACCCCCGCCGCCGCAACCACCGGCGCTGCGCCGACCATTCCGACGCCGAAGAGCAAGGAAACGGCTCAGGCGTTCGAAGCGACCTTTATCGGCCAGATGACCCAGCTGATGCTGGAGAGCGTCGAGGAAGGCGAGTTTTCCGGCGGCCATGGCGAACAGATGTTTCGCGGCGTGCTCGCCGAAAATCTCGGCACCGCCATTGCGGCCAAGGGCGGCATCGGCCTCGCCCCCGCCGTGATGGACCAGATCATCAAGCTGCAGGGGGGCAATACGAATGGAAACTGAGCTTCTCGACCTGTTCCGCTCGCTGGCGTCGATCAGCGAGGAAGAGACGATGCTGCTGGCGCAGGGCCGTCGCGGCGAGATCGCCGGGCTGGTTCAGGCCAAGTCCCGGCTGGTCGGCGCGGTCGACCATGAAGTGGCGCGGCTCGACCGCACCAACCCGGGCTGGCGCGAAGCGCTCGACCCCGACACGCGCTCGGAACTTGCCGAGCTGGCCGCGCGGCTGCGCGATATCTGCGCCGCCAATGGCGCTGCGCTCAAGCGCCAGATCGACCTGTCGAACGAGATGATGGCCGAAATCGCCGCCGACGCGCGACGTCGTCGCGGCACCGGCAGCGGTGCCTATGGCGCGTCGGGCGGACTCGCCTTTGCCGGGACGGCGGTGCCGATCTCGGTAAACGCAAGCTTTTGAGGGCGGGCCTCGCCCTAGCGGTGGCAGTGCCACTGGCGGTACCGGTGGGGGCATCGATCATGCCCCCGCCGGACGGCGCGATGCTGATCGCACCGCTCCTCCCGGCCCGACAGGCCGAGATGATCGACTGGATCGTCCGCGCCGACGCAGGACTGATCGGCACCGGGCCGTTGCCCGGATCGCTGGTCGTGATCGGCAAGCGCGACGCCGTTGTTCGGGAAAGCTGGCGCCATGGCGCGATCGTTCTGGCCGCACGGCCACAGAGTTGCACCGGAAGGAAGAGTTGGGATGAGTGAGTTGACGCTGGACGGCATTCGGAAAGCGGGCCTGACGCTGGTCATGGCGGTCGCGGGGGTCCTCTCGCTCGCGGTGCTCGCCGGCATGCTCGTGACTGGAGCGGACGGCATTGTGACCGTCGCGCTCGCCCTGATCGCACTACTCGCCTACCCCACCTGGCTGTGGCGGCGCGGCGAGATCGACGGCACGGCGCGCATCGCCGCCAGCATGGCGCTGGTCGCGATCCCCGCTGTCATGCTCTTCGCATTTCGCGGCATGGCATGGCAGGTCGATCTGCACATGGCCTTCTTCGCCGCGCTGGCAATCACGGCAGTGCTTTGCGACTGGCGCGCCATTATCGGCGCGACGGTGGTCGTCGCGGTGCACCATCTGCTGCTCGGCATGGCGGTACCGGACTGGGTCTTCCTGGGCGACGCCTCCCTGCTGCGGATCGTGCTGCATGCCGTGATCCTGCTGGGCGAGGCCGGTGCGCTGGTCTTTATTTCGGCGCGGGTCGTCGCCCTACTCGACGCAATCACGGAGAAGGATGCCGCGCAACGCGCGACCGAAGCCGCAATCACCGCCGAACGCGAGCAGCGCATGCGCGAGCTGGAAAGCGCGTCGACCGCATTGGCGCTCGGGCTTGAAGGACTGAGCCGGGGCGAACTCCACCATCGCATCACGGGCACGATGCCGAGCGGCTATGCGGCAATTCAGGCGCATTTCAACGAGGCGATTCAGTCGCTGCGCATGCTGGTGCAAGCGGTATCGAGCGGCGCCCTCGAGCTGGAGAACAACTCGTCGCAAATCGCGCATGCGGCCGAGGATCTGGCGGCACGCAGCGAGCGAACCAGCGCGCGGATCGACGAAGCCTCTGCCGCGATCGGGCAGATCGATGCGCGGCTCAGCGATGGCAACGGTACGGTGCGCGAGACCGTCGCGCGCGCCGATGAAGCGATCACCAGCGTCCGTCGCGGTCGCGGCGTCACCGACGATGCGGTCCAGCGCATGGAGCAGGTGGCGCAAAGCGCTGCCGGGATCGATGCGGTGATCGAGGGGCTCGACAAGATCGCGTTCCAGACCCGCGTTCTCGCGATGAACGCTGCGGTCGAGGCCGGCCGCGCCGGCGAGGCCGGACGCGGCTTTGCCGTGGTCGCCGATCTGGTCGGACAGCTGGCCATGCGCTCGGAAGAAGAGGCCAAGCGCGCGCGCGAGCAGCTGACCTCGACCCAGGATCAGGTCGCCAATGCCGTGACCGCGATCGGCCAGGTCGATGGCGCGCTCAACGGGATCGAGCAGGTGGTCGAGGGCGTCCATCAGCTGCTGACCGGGCTTGCCGAGGATTACGGGTCGCACGCCGGCGCGTTGAGCGAGGTCAGTGCAGCCTTTGCGACGCTCAACGACTTCACGCAGCAAAATGCCGCGATGGTCGAGGAAAGCAACGCCGCCGCCCGCGCGCTGTCGGACGAGGCACGTGCGCTCGCCCGATTGACCGAGCGGTTCGCCCTCGACGACGCTGCGCCACCGCTCCGCAAGGCCGCCTGACCCGGTGCGAGCACCAAAAAGAATAGGGGGCGTCCCGACCGGGACGCCCCCTTTTTCTATGCCAGCGGTCTGGGGCGTCAGCCGCCGCCTTTGCGTCCCAGTGCCGACTGCATCAGCCCCTGGCTTTTGCGGTACAGGCTGGTCATCGCTGCGAAGTCCGCCTGAACCTGGCCCATCTTGAGCAGCTGGTCTTCGAGCGTGACGTTGTTGCCATCGGGCTTGGTCTCGCTGGTATCGGCGTCGAGCATCACGCTGCCCGCCGAGATCGGGGCGCGCGCGCCGAGCGCGGCCATGCTGCCGGTCAGCTGCACCCGCGGCCGGGCGATCGTTGCGCTGCTGTTGCCGGTGTCGATCAGGTCGCTGAAGTCGGGCGCGCGCACGTCGCGCGCCTTGAAGCCCGGCGTTTCGCTGTTGGCGATATTCTCCGAAATCACGCGCTGGCGTTCGGAGAGATGCTTCATGTTGCGGGCAATCCCGCCGATCAGGTCACTCATGATGTCAGAACCCTATGGTGGTCGACGGGCCGGCGGCGAGGCGGCTGAGGGCAGCTTGGTAATTCGCCATCTGGGCCTGTTCGCGGACCGTACTGCCGCCCTTGCGCCCGCCCTCGACCAGTGCCTGTTTGCCGTCGTCCCAATAGAGCGAGCGATAGCCCGTCTGAGACACCGATAGCGCGGATTTGAGTTTGGCGAGTGCAGCGGTTGCCGATTTTGGATCGGCGATCGACAGTGCGGGATTGAGGCCGAGGCCGAAGCTGCCGCCGGGACGGACGCGCGGCGCATCCTTGTCGACCGGGTCGAACCCGGAGACCCGTGCAGCGGGCAGGCCGAGCTTTTCGAGCGCGTCGCGACCCGCCGGACCGGCGATGAATTCGATGTCGATCCCGGCCTTGGGCGACACCCGCAGCATCGCGCCATCGTCCTTCTTGGGCGTGGTCACCAACGCCTTCGATCCGGTGATCTTGCGCACCTTGTCAGCCAGGCTCGCCAGCGTCTCTTCCTTGGCGATCGTGATCGTGCGGAGCGGACCGCCAGCGACGCGCATCTGGAAGGTGTCGCCTTCGCGCAGGGTGGAGCCGGTGGTCAGGCGCAGCGAACCATCGGGCGTCGCGACACCGCGGCCGAGTCCCAGCGCGTCGACCTTGCTCGATCCGCCATCGGATGCGGCGACGCGCACCGGCTCGGTGCGCAGGGTTGGCTGGCCGAACTGGCTGATCTTCTCGACCCCGCCGCTGGCCGGATCGATCCGCGCGACAAAGCCATCGGTCGGGCCGATGCGCGTGCTGCCGAGGTCGCCGGTGGTGCGGCCACCGACATAAAGCTTGCCGTTGCTGAAGGCGAGGCTGTCGACCTGTTCGTTCCCGGCGGTGCCGAGATAGGTGGTGGCCATGCCGGTGCCGTCAGCGGCAAGCCGCGTGACGAAGCCATCACGCCCACCGGTGATCCCGTTGACTTGGGTGCCCGGCAGCGACGACAGCGTCGTGCCGCCAATCGCGATCGACCCATCCGGCGCGATCGCAATGGCGCGCGCATCGGAAGCGCCGAGATCGACGGTATCAAGCACAGTTCCGGGACTGGCCGGATCGAGGAAGCGTAGCTTCGACATGGCCCCCTCCTTGGTCAGCGCGGCGAGGCGGCCGTCGGCGGTCATCGTCATCGCGGTCACACTCTCGTCACCCGATCCGGGGAGCTTGACCCGCTGCGTCACTGCGCCGGTTCCGTTGAGCCGGGCGACGAACGCGTCGCCCCCGCCCTGCGCGGCACGACCGCCGACCAGGATCGCGCCGTCATCGGCGATGGCGATGCTGGTGGCGCGGTCATCGCCCGACGATCGGATGCGGCTGGCAAACATCTCGTCGCCATTGCTGGCGAAGCGCGCGACGAGCATGTCGGCATCGGCATTGGTGCCACCGAAATTGCCCGATACGGTCCCGGCCACGACGATGTCGCCATTCTGGGCAACGGTGACGGCGGCCCCGGACGCGCTATCGGCCGCGCCCAGCGCGCGTTGCCACACGACATTGCCGACGCTGTCCATCTTGGTCAGATACAGGTCCTGCGTCCCCGCAGCGCGCAGCTCATCCAGGTCGCCCGATGCCGTGCCCACGACATAGGCAAAGCCATCGGCATCGGTCGCGACCGCATCGGTGGTGGTCGCCACCGCCTTGGTCGTCAGCCGGTCATTCGCCTCGATCGTCGCCAGCGTCTTGTTCGTCATCGCCGCTTCGGGGTCGTCGATGCGGAGCACGCGGGCGGCGGTCGGTGTTTCAAGCCCGGTGCGGCCGGTCGCGACGATCAGCGCGTCGGGGGCATCGACCTGATCGATCGACACGCTCTCCAGGCCCTGACGGTTGATACCCATGGTCCAGCCGTCTTTTTCGGTCTTCTTCGGCTCGAACGACACCTTCCATTTCGGTGCCGGGGTCCCGTCGGCGTTGAGCACGACATTGCCGCTGGTGTCGCGCAGCGGGATATTGGCGATCGCCTGATTGACAAGGTTGGCGACGCTGTCGAGCGTCGGTGGCTCGGGCAGCGTGCCCAGGTCGATCACGACCGTGTCGATGCTGCTGCCGCGTTCCAGCGTGACGCGAAACCGCTCGGTGCCGGACATCTGCGAGAGCACTTCGTCGCGCTTGGCGACGACGCCCTTGCCCGACACGCTGACCGTCAGTCCGCCCGTGCCGGGCGCGACGACGGTGCTCTCGGCGCGGCGCACCGGCTGGCCGAAGGACAGCTCCAGCTTGTCCGACGGCGCGGTGCCCATATAGGTCTGCAGATCCGCCAGCCCCTTGGCGAAGGTTTCGGCGAGCTGGCCGCGTTCCGCCGCCGACAGGCCGGGCTTGGCCGCAGTGGTCGCCAGCACGTTGAGCCGGTCGAGCGCTTTCCAGGTGGTGAAGGCCGTCTGCACATCGGTCGGCAGCGCGCGCACGCCGGTCAGCGGCTTGTCGATGATCGTGGCGAGGCGGCGGATCGTGGCGATCTGGGTCGAGATGGAGCCGGTCGCACCGGCCTCCCGCCAGGGCGGGGTCGTTTCGGGCAGGGTGAACTGAGCCTTGGCCTCGCGCACGGCCTTGCTTTCCACCGTCAGGCCCGCGCCCGAGGTCGAATACCAGCTCGTATCGGCACCCAGCAGGGAGAGCCCCGCCAATCCCGAAGAGATGTTCATGATCCTGTCCTCACGCGACCGGGAACCCCCTTTCGAGTCCATAATAGAGGGGTCGTGCGCGAAACCGACGGGTTAACCACGAATAAATGCAGGGGACTATACGATGATGATGACTCCGGTCGCGGAACCACCAGAATATAAGCGGCTGAACCAGCGCGAGCGGGCCGCCGCGCTGATGCTCGCACTGGGCCAGGAGCATGGCGCGCCGATCTGGGAACAGCTGTCGATCGACGAGGTCAAGGAGCTGTCGCAGAGCATGTCGCAGCTCGGGCGGATCCCGTCGAACCTGATCGAATATCTGCTCAACCAGTTTCAGGCCGAGATGTCGTCCATGAGCTCGTGCCACGGCTCGTACGAGACGACCGAGCGCCTGCTCAACAGCGTGCTCGACGCGGACCGCGTCAAGGAGATCATGGAGGACATCCGGGGTCCGTCGGGCCGGACGATGTGGGACAAGCTGTCCAACGTGAACGAGGGCGTGCTGGCCGGCTATCTGCGCAACGAATATCCCCAGACGATCGCTGTCATCCTGTCGAAGCTGAAGTCCGACCACGCCGCGCGCGTGCTCGGCGCCCTGCCGCGCGACATTGCGGTCGACGTGGTGCAGCGGATGCTGCGCATGGAAACGGTGCAGAAGGAAGTGCTGGCGCAGGTCGAAGCGACGCTGAAGACCGAGTTCATGGCCAATTTCGCACGCGCCCAGCGCCGCGATCCGCATGAAGCGATGGCCGAAATCTTCAATGCGATGGACCGCTCCACCGAGGAAAGCATGCTCTCCGCGCTCGACGCGCGCTCGCCCGATGCGGCCGACCGCATCCGCTCGCTCATGTTCACCTTCGAGGATCTGGGCGGCCTGCTCCCGGCATCGATCGCGGTCATCGTCCGCCAGGCCGACAAACGCCAGATGGCGCTCGCGCTGAAGGGTGCGCCGGAGAATATCCGCTCGCTGTTCTTCTCCACCATGACCGAACGCTCGGCGAAGCTGCTGCGCGAAGACATGGCGTCGATGGGGCCGGTGCGCGCGCGCGATTGCGAAGAGGCGCAGACCGCGCTGGTCCGCCTGGCCAAGAACCTCGCCGATATGGGGGAGATCGTGCTGGTCGACCCCAAGAGCGACGAAACGATGATCATCTAGGGGACGGTAGATGGACCTTTCGTTCACCACCAAGCCGTTCGGCTTCGACCGCGTGTTTACGGCCCCCAAGCCGTCGCGCACGGTCGAGCATGACGACACCCTCTCGCTGGTCATCAAGATCGAAGCGCTGGAGGACGAGCTGGCGCATCTGCGCAAGATGCAGAATGAGGAGCTGGCGCGTGCGCGCGCCGATGCGTTTCAGGCGGGGCTCGATGCGGCGCGATCCGACCGCGACAATGCGCTGCTCGCCGCAATGGACGCGCTCCACGCCGGGGTCGAGGGTATGGTCGAGGAGTGCGCGGACTTTCGCGCCGACACCGCGCGCGAAGCGGCCGAGCTGGTGCTCGCGGTGGCGCAGCATCTGGCCGGCCACCCGTTGCTCGCCTCGCCCGCCCAGGCGATCGACGATGCGATCAGCCGCGCCTTGTCACAGGTTGCCCGCGGTACCGAGCTGATCGTGCGCGTCCATCCCGACATGGCCGAACAGATCGAGGAACGGATCGCGACGCGCCAGGCCAATGATCGCCGCCGCCTGAACCTCCATGTCACCCACGACCCCTCACTCGCCAGCGGCGATGCGCGGATCGAATGGGATGAAGGCGGCCTGACGCTCGATCGGGCAATGCGCGAGGCAGCGGTTTTGCGCGAATTGAATAATCTTTTTCCCGTTGGCGACGGTCCGGCCGAATGATCGTCTATCAATGATGTGTCGGATGGCCCGGCTCCCCTGCCCGGCCCCCTCCGCAGATCGGCGCCCCCGGACTCCCCCGTCCGGGGGCGCTTTGCGTTTGGACGCTCTCAAAACCGGGATGCCGTCGGCCACTCGGCAATATTTTCCCACCGGAAAAACCTGCCGTCCGCGCG
>NZ_LSJM01000393.1 GCF_001557215.1 Sphingomonas sp. CCH9-E2
GATGAGCTTAATGCACTAACAAACCAATCGGTCCACTCGGTGGGGGCAGACCAAAGACGCGGGCGATGCCTCGGGCATTTTCAACGCGGCCCGCAATCTTGGCGGATCATTCGCCCTCTCGGCCCTCGCTTCGTTCCAGGACCAGCGGATCTGGCATCATAGCCGGCGGATGGAAGAGACCCTGAATGCGAACAGCGTTTCGCTACAGGACTATCTCGAAGGGCTGGCGCGAAACTTCGGCGGCATGGAGGGGGCGATGGCCGTCCTGAGCCGCACCCTCCAACGCGAGGCGTTCATAATGACCTACAATGACGTGTTCCTGGTTATGGGGATTCTGACCCTCGCGACGGTTCCGCTGGTCCTCTTCCTGAGGCCGCTTCCAAAAAATGTCTCCCTTTCGATGCACTGAGCCCTACACGATGCGCCACTTGCTACCTCCGCTTGTCACTATCGCCTTGCTAGCTGGATGCACGGCAGGGCCCGATTATGCAGGCCCCCCGGAAGTTGTGTCAGCAGACACGGGCACTCGCTTTGTGCGCGCTGGCAGTGATGTGAGCGCATCTGATCCGGTTGTCGCTCAATGGTGGCTGCTGCTCGGCGATCCCGAGTTGACGCGGCTGGTGGAGGCTGCGCTGTCCGGCAACCCCTCGCTCGCCGCAGCGCAGGCGCGCATTGCCCAGGCACGGGCATCCATCAGGCAAGACCGTGCGGGTCGAATGCCATCGCTTGGGGCACAGGCCACCACCGTGCAGGGCCGGCTTCCTGGTCTCGACCTTCAAGGCGGGGCGCCCCCCCCGTCAGAGCAGACCAATTCCGACGCAGAAACCGATGACTCGTTCAGCTTTTACAATGTGGGCCTTAACGCCAACTGGGAACTGGAGTTTGCCGGTGGCTCGCGCAGGCGCATTGAGGCCAGCAATGCCCAAGCTGCTGCAACGGTGGCCAATGCAGAGGACGCAAAGGTCCAGTTGACTGCCCAAGTGGCAAGCACCTACGTCAATTTGCGGGAGGCCCAATTCCGCGCAGAGCAATTTGAGGCGCAGATTTCGTTGCAGGAAGAGATCCTGGCGCTGACATACCAACGCTATCAGCGCGGTGCATTGCCGCTTTTCCCGGTAGGCACCGCGAATGCCGAACTGGAGATGCTCAAGTCACAACTTGCCGAAGCTGAAGCGGATATCGCAGTCCTGTCTGATGCGCTCGCTATACTGACCGGACAGGTGCCGGGATCAGTTGATGCAGCGCTCACGACTGCGCGCTCCATTCCCATGCCGCCAGAGCAGGTCGCGATCGGCGATCCGGCAAGCCTGGTGGCGCGTCGGCCTGACATAAGGGCGGCCGAACGGTCTCTTGCCGCGTCGACGGCGCGGATCGGGGTGGCCGAGGCGGCGCGGTTCCCGAAATTGTCCTTCACGGGGATCCTGGGCCTCGGCGGATCCTCGTTGGACGACGTTGTCGATGTCGGCGAATTCTCCGCACTCGCGATCCCGCGCCTCCAGTGGAATTTTCTGGATTTCGGCAGGGTAGACGCTGCGATCGACCAAGCCGGGGCGGCGCGCAACGAAGCAGTCGCCAATTACCAGCAGACGGTGCTTCTGGCACTGCAAGACGCCGAACGTGCCTTGGCTCGCTTCGGCCAGCAGCGTGTTGCGCTCGCTGCCAGTATGCAAATCAAGAAGCAGGCTGACGGCGCGGCGGACCTGAACCGCCAACGTTTTGCCGCAGGAGCGATCTCGAAGGCTGACCTCAACCGGGCCCTGCGAGAACAGCAGCAGGCCTCAGCAGACCTCGTCCGGGCAAAAGTCGCCCTTACGCTGGCGTGGATCGCGCTGCAGAAGTCGCTGGGCCTTGGGTGGCAAGAGCCTGTTCGAGATCAATAGTCCCGCCGCGCTGATCAAGTGATCCGGTTGACGAGAAGTAGGCGCCCCTGCCGTTGGCGACCAACTTGCCGTCGGGCTCGAGAACCCGGGTTTCCGCCACCGAAATCTGTCGCCCGATCTTCACGATCTGTCCGTGAGCAGTGAGAGGTCCTGAGGTTGCAGGACGGTGGTAATCGACATGCAGATCGGCCGTCGCTCTCGCCGCGACGCCCCCGGCAAGCAGAGTATAAAGCCCGGTGAGGTCGACCAGTGAAGCCAGGACCCCTCCATGCGCCGACCCAATCATAGGGTTCGACACGATCTCTTCGCGCCATGGCATGGTAATCGCGATTCTCTGGTCGGAGCATGTCGCAATCTCCAGCCCAAGCCATCGGTGAAACGGCGCGATATGCAGCATTTCCTGCAAGCGCTCTCGATCAATCATAGCTCCCTCGTCCCCTGTGGCTGAGCCGTATCGGATGAGTGATGGCGCCCTAGGAAACCGACGATAGCGGCGGAAAAGGCATCGTTCGCATCGCCCACGACCATGTGCGTGGCATCGGCAATATCGGTGTATTCTGCATGGGGGGCGAGTTGTCGCAGATGCAAAACGGCCTCTTCGGAAACAAGATCGCTAGAGCCGCCTCGGATGAGGTGAAGCGGAAGCGTGAGATTCGCCGCAGCTTGGCTCAGCATTGCCGATTGACGTTCTTGGCTCTCTGGGTCGCCTTGTCTGGCTGACATTATATTACGGATAAACACCGGGTCCCAGTGCCAATAGAAGCGCCCATCCGACTTCTGCCGCAGATAGTTTTTCAGACCATCGCTCGCGCCCCGCTTGGGACGATGCGGCATGTAGCGAGCGATCACGTCGGCCGCCTCCTCTGGTGAGGCGAAGCCGCTATCGACATGCTCTTCCATGAAACCAACCACGCGCATCACACCGCTGGGCTCCATGCGCGGGGCAATGTCGACCAATGTGAGTGAAGCAAAGCTACCTGGAGCAAGCTCCCCTGCGGCAATCAGTCCAGCGAGCCCGCCCAGTGAAGCGCCGACCAGCGCTGGCTTCTGGTCCAGGCGCGACGCTGCAGCGACCAGATCCGCCGCGAAGTCGCGCATTTCATAAGCTCCGCATGGCGACCAATCGCTGTCTCCGTGACCGCGCATGTCGAAGGCGATTGCGCGAAAGCCGGCTTGAGCCAGCTCGCTGACCACCCTTCTCCACGCGCGCCGTGTCTGCCCGCCGCCGTGCGCAAGAAGGACGGGTTTAGCGTAGGCATCCCCCTCAGCCTCGGCTGTAAGAGAAATCGCGCCTGCGCCCTCAATCGTAAAGGTTTCTCTCGCCATCTCTGGATGGTAGGAAAGGCGCGCTAAATAGTAAACCGATTTAGTTTGTGGCTCTCGGCTCCGTGTTGGCTGTCCTGCAGGGGCGTCTCAACGACGGCAAAAGTCTATGCCAAGAGGGGTTTCTCCAAACCATTCTCTAATGCACCGGCTTGCGATTCGGTCAGCAGTCGCTGTCCGCTTAATCCGCTCAAAGATATAAAAGCTGCCTTTCCGCTTCCGGCCCAACTTCCGCCGTTCAATGAGGCGGTTGAGCTGCCAGTTTTCGAACATTAGTCGGCCGATCGCACCCTTGTGCCGGTTTGGCGCAAATTCGGGATTCTGGGGGTATCGGTGGGGGTATTTTCCAAGAGTTGGGCGGAAAAAGTGATCAATGTCAGAACGTTATATGTTTGCTATATGTCCCTCCTCCGCTACCATTCGTCATCCGCCGGCATCCTTGATCGTCTCCATCGCGACGAAGGTGGACGTGCTCGCCACGTGCGGCAGGCTGGAGATGCGTTCGCCCAGCACTTCGCGGTAACGGCGGATGTCGGCGGTACGCACTTTTAGCAGATAGTCGAAGCTGCTGGCGATCATGTGACATTCCTCGACTTCCGGGATGCGCAGCACCGCCTGCCGGAACGCCTCCAGCGCATCCTCGCGCGTGTCGGACAGCTTCACTTCGGTGAAGGCGATGTGATCGAGGCCCAGGCGGGCGGGATCGACGATCGCGCGGAAGCCGCGGATGACGCCGCTGGCGATCAGCCGCTTCACGCGCACCTGACATGGCGTCTTGGACAGGCCGACGCGCATGGCGAGATCGGTGATCGAAATGCGGCCATCGACCCGCAGGATCTCGACGATCTTGCGGTCGAACGGGTCGAGATCGCTGTGATCGAGCATATTCTGGCGCATTTGGACTGTTCCAACTTCGATTTGAAGGCAAAGTGATACGTCGAGCGCCCTTCAAAAGTCCATCTGCCGCGTCTGTATCTGGTATCGTAGTGTAATGACCAAGCCCTTCGCCGATTTCGCTCCGCCCGTTCGCCCCGCCACCCCGCTGCGCGCTGCGATCACCGCCGCCTATCGCCGGCCGGAGCCCGAATGCCTCGCTCCGCTGATCGAAGCAGCGACGCTGCCGGCGGGCATCCGCGAGGCGGCGAAGGCGACCGCCACCGGGCTGATCACAGCGCTGCGTGCCAAGCACAAGGGCACCGGGGTCGAGGGACTGGTGCAGGAATATGCACTGTCGAGTCAGGAGGGCGTGGCGCTGATGTGCCTGGCCGAGGCGCTGCTGCGCATCCCCGACGCTGCGACCCGCGACGCGCTGATCCGCGACAAGATTTCGGACGGCGACTGGAAGGCGCACATCGGCGACGGGCGTTCGCTGTTCGTCAATGCCGCGACGTGGGGGCTGGTGGTCACCGGCAAGCTGACCGGTAGCGTCAACGATGCTGGGCTGGCGGCCGCACTGACGCGCCTGATCGCACGCGCGGGCGAGCCGGTGATCCGGCGCGGCGTCGACATGGCGATGCGCATGATGGGCGAGCAGTTCGTGACCGGCGAAACGATCGCCGAGGCACTGAAGCGCGCCCGCCCGCTGGAGGCGCGCGGCTTCCAGTACAGCTATGACATGCTGGGCGAAGCCGCGACGACGATGGCGGACGCCGACCGCTATTATCGCGACTACGAGAATGCGGTGAACGCGATCGGCACCGCGTCCGCCGGGCGCGGCGTGGTCGGCGGGCCGGGTATTTCGATCAAGCTGTCGGCGCTGCACCCGCGCTATGCCCGCGCTCAGGCCGCGCGGGTGATGGCCGAGCTGCTGCCGCGCGTGAAGGCGCTGGCCGTCCTCGCCAAGTCTTATGACATCGGCTTCAATATCGATGCGGAGGAGGCGGACCGGCTCGAACTCTCGCTCGACCTGCTCGAAAGCCTTGCGCTCGACCCCGATCTGGCCGGATGGGACGGGCTGGGTTTTGTCGTGCAGGCCTATGGCAAGCGCTGTCCGTTCGTGATCGACTGGATCATCGATCTCGCCCAGCGCGCCGGTCGGCGGATCATGGTGCGGCTGGTCAAGGGCGCCTATTGGGATGCCGAGATCAAGCGCGCGCAGGTGGACGGTCTACCCGACTTCCCGGTCTATACGCGCAAGGTCCATACCGATGTCGCGTACGTTGCGTGCGCGAAGAAGCTGCTGGCGGCGAAGGCGCATGTTTTCCCGCAATTCGCGACGCATAATGCGCAGTCGCTGG
>NZ_LSJM01000394.1 GCF_001557215.1 Sphingomonas sp. CCH9-E2
CCGCTGATGCGCGAGCACCGCCTCTACCAGTCCGACTGGCTGATGCGCTTCTACGATTATCGCCCGGACGAGGTCGCTGACGCCGCCGATCCCGCCACCGGCATGATGCCGCTCGACATCGATCCCAAGCTCGCCTGGGCGCTCAAGCACCGCGCCAGCTTCCCGGTCGACGTCAACACCGCCCCGCGCCAGGCGCTGCTGCGCGTCCCCGGTCTCGGCGTAAAGGCCGTCGACCGCATCCTGATCTCGCGCCGCTGGCGACGGCTGACGCTGGCCGATGTCGCGCGGCTCACCGTGTCGGTGAAGAAGCTCAAACCCTTCCTCATCACCAGCGACTGGCGCCCCACCCTCCTCGCCGACCGCGTCGACCTGCGCCCGCTGGTTGCTCCGCCGGCCAAGCAGATGGAGCTGTTCGCGGCGTGAGAATGAGTCGCGGGTGAAACAACCACGCGAGCGGGCGGTTGAGCGCGCAAAGGAGACTTTGCATGGCCGAGACACGCATTTTCGAAGACCTGATCCAGGATCACAACCGTCAGCGCGACCTGCTCGACCGCATCGCGCAGACCAGCGGCGACAGCCAGGAGCGGCGCACCCTGTTCGAGGAGCTTCGCAAGGAGCTTCAGGCGCATGCCGCCGCCGAGGAGGAATCGCTCTATGCGACGATGCTCGCCAACCCCGAGCTGCGCGACGAGGCGCGCCATTCGGTGTCGGAGCATAAGGAAGTCGACGACATGCTCGGCGAGCTGGTCGAGATGGAGATGTCGTCGTCCGGCTGGCTGACCAAGTTCAAGTCGATGCGCGACCGCTATCTCCACCATATCGACGAGGAGGAGGAAGAGATGTTCCCCGCCGCGTCGAAGGACCTCGACGACGCGACCAAGGCCAAGCTCGCCAAGATCTTCGAAGCGCGCAAGCCCAAGGAACTGGAACGCGCCGAAGATGAAATGCCCGGCGACGCGCGCGAGTGAGCCAATTCCTCCCCTGCCCCGCAGGGGAGGTGGCAGCGCGCAGCGCTGACGGAGGGGCG
>NZ_LSJM01000395.1 GCF_001557215.1 Sphingomonas sp. CCH9-E2
CAGTCGCTTCGCTCCCCAAGCCCGCAAGCGGTCTTGGCCCTGCCGGGTTCCGATCGGCTGGCGGGGCGAGGATCCGCATGGCGGATCGCCGCCAATCAACATCATTGACCACCGCGCTCCAATCGTTCACACGTTCATGTGTTCACACGTCCACATGCTTACACGCTCACACGTTCACCTGTTCAGGGGTTCACATGAAGGTTATCACTGTCATCAGCCAGAAGGGGGGCGCGGGCAAGACGACGTTGGCGATCCACCTTGCAGCGGCTGGCGCGGGCGCAGGGCTTACGACGTTGATCCTCGATACCGACCCGCAGGCAACGGCGAGCCATTGGAGCGAATGGCGCGGATCGTCGGACCTGGAAGTGGTCGATTGTGCCTCCCCTTCCCTCTTGCCCCGCAAGCTCCAGCAAGCAGCCGAACTCGGGGCCGACCTGGTGGTGATAGACACCCCTCCCCATGCCGACATCATGGCGCGGGAAGCCTGCAAGGTCGCCGACCTGGTGCTGATTCCCTGTCGCCCGCAAGCCTTCGATCTCAAAGCCGTAGAGATGACGGCCGAGCTGGTGCAGGCGACCGGCAAGACCGCGTTCGTGCTGTTCATGGGCGGCCCCCAGCGCGCACCGACGACCTACCGGGATGCCCGCGAGCTGATCGAGGGCGGTGATGGCGTCGCCGGCATGGGCGTGGACGTTGCGCCCGTCATGCTCACCCAGCGGGCGATCTATCATCACAGCACGGCGCAGGGGAAAACCGCGATCGAGCTGGAACCCGAAGGCAAAGCGACCGAGGAAGTTGCCGCGCTATGGGCGTGGACATGTGAACAAGTGAACGTGTCTGCAGCTTCACGAGTGAACAAGAAGCGAGGCGCGGCATGAGCAAGTTCGGCGCGATGAAGCAGCAACGGGCGGAGAGGGCTGGGGCGATCGGCGACAGCTCCGAGCCGACGATTGCGACACCCGCCACCACTCGCGCCCAGACCCGCCAGGGCAAGAAGGCGGTGAGCGCCTATTTCAGCCCCGAGGTCAGTCGCGGCCTGAATATGCTGGCGGCTGAGCAGGGGACGACGTTGCAGGCGCTCCTTGGCGAGGCCATCGACTTGCTCATGCGCCAGCACGGCAAGCATCCGTTCGGCGAGCGATAGCTGTCCACGTGTGAATATGTGAATGTGTGAACACAAAGATTAGGAGCTTGGAGGTGGCAAGATCGACGAACGCCAGGAAATCGACCGCCGCGCCTGCGGAGGTTGAAGAACCGATGCTGCCGATCGAAGCGCCACGCCAGCAGCGCAACCGCATCGGCAAGAAGTCGATCGCTGGCCGCTTCGATCCGGCGGTTGCCCGAGCGTTCGCGATCCTGGCCGCCAAGGAGGACAGCACAATCGAGGCGATGCTGACCGAGGCAGTTCTCGACATTCTCCAGAAATACAATCAGCCCATCGACAAGTGAACAAGTCCACGTGTGAACACGTTCACACTCGCTCTATTGTATCATCATTATAGAGCGCACTTCCCAACGACATAGTAATCTGACAGGCTTTGGTGTCGGCGGACTCATTCGCCGATTCGCCGTGGCGATCCTAGCGGGTGGCACCGCCAGGGCCAAAACGACGAAAGCCCGGCTTGGCGGCCGGGCTCTCGGAACGTCTGATGGGCGGGAGCCGCCCGGTGTCCTCACAAACACCAGTCTCCCGCAGGTCAGGCGACAAGTCAACTCGAAAACGCCGTTTTCGAGAACGGGAGAGCTTTGTCCATGAAGGATCACCGCCAGCAGCCGGGCCACTCAACCGACGGGAGGTTCCATGCAAACAGTGTTCGAGGCCCTGACAGGGCCAAAAGGGCGACGGCCGGGCTGTCAGACCGGCCAGCGGGTCCATCGCTACAGCCGCACCGAGGAGGGCCGGGAGGGGCGATTTTGGCAGCCGTTCAATCCCAAGAACGTCGCCCGCTTCATGCAGGCGGCCGAGAAATATGACCGCCTGAAACGGCTTGCTCACCGGCGCGACCGCAATAATCGCGAGAACGGCGCGATCGGCCATGTCGGGCTTGAAGTATTGCGAGAGCTGCTACGCCTGATCGACTACAAGACCGGGCGGCTCGATCCGGCCATCGCGACGCTGGCGCTTCGCATCGGCCGTTCGATTGCGGCCGTGGTGGACGCGCTCAAGCGGCTCAAGGCGCATGGCTTCCTCGACTGGTTGCGCCGATATGTGCCGACCGGCAACGCGGGGATGCGCGGCCCCCAGGTCAAGCAGACATCGAACGCTTACCGCTTGATGCTTCCGCCGCAGGTGGAACGCGGCATGACCGCGCCCCCGCCAGAAGACGACAGCGACCGGCGGCGGGCAGCGGTCGAAGAGGGCAGGGCGATGATCGCCAGGCTCCCGCTCGACGAGCAGCCTGCCCAGCTCATTGACGATCCCGGCCTCGTGGCGATTCTTGCCCGGCTCGGGCGCGCTGTCATGGACCAGGAACGTGATTCAGAGAGGTAGAATGAATCCCGGCAGAGTTAGAAATATACAAGCGGAATTGGCCTGACGGCCAATACGTAATTCGCTGCGTGCCGCCTTCAGCGCCACAGGTGCGGCCTACCGGCCGCAGGCTAGGCGGGGAGAAGGTGGGCGAGGTGGCGACGGAAGCGCCCTCCTGCGGCCGTCAGGAGCGCCGTGAGGGCAGAAAAGGGGCCTTCGACGTATTCGAGGTGCTGATCGCGTCGACTGTCGCCAGCGGGGCTTAAATCGCGCCGGATCAACCAGGCCCGCGAACTCGCGCTGGTCGTAGAAGCGGATTTTCTCGACCGCGAGCAAGTGTTCGCCCTGGCGCAGCAACAGGAGCTGGTCGGGCGGCATCCGCATGATTTCGTCGAGCGTGGCGAGCCACCGCGCGATGACGTAGGCGCTGACGCCTTCCGAGGGGCCGGCGCGATGTTCACCCGGTGCCGCGCGAGGTGCTGCAGCGTCGTATCGCTGATCTTGCGCGTGTCGATGGAGGGGCTATCCCATCTGCGACAAGGGAGGGAAAGCCTGATGAAGCTGGACGATCTGGCGAAGAATGTTGCGGCGGAAAGCGGCATGAGCATGGTCAAGGCACGGACGCTGCTCGATCGCGTGTTCGGGGCCATCGGCGATGCGGTCGCGCGCGGCGAGGACGTGACGCTGCCGGGGTTCGGCAAGTTTGCGAGCAAGGCCACAACCGCCCGGACCGGCCGCAATCCGCGCACCGGCGAGCCGATGCAGATCGCGGCCTCGACCAAGGCCGTGTTCACGCCCGCCAAGGCGCTGAAGGACAAGCTTTCCGCCTGACGCGGTTAGCGGCGGGGCGTGTCGTGCGCGACCGACCCGGACAGGGCAGCTTGCGCGGCGCGCAGGGCGAGGAGCTTTTCGGTATCGGTGGGCGGGAGGCAATCCCAGCGGAACACCGAACGATTGGCCGCACCTTCCGCCCAAATCCGCTGCGCGACGTGGAACAGCTCCTGGACGGTCGGTTCGCGGTCGGTCGCCACGCAGTCGATCACCGCATCCTCGAACAAGGGGTTGATGGAGCGCATCGATCGTTCTCCTGATATCCCTATATAAGCTGATCCCATGACGCGACGATGGCGGGTTTCGACGGTGCGCCCCTGGCGGCCGTCAGGCTGTCGCCCTGATCGCCGCTGGCGTGACCGGCAAGGTGCGATCGGCGTCGGGATGATCGAGCAGCCGGAGCAGGATTTGCGACACGAGGGGAGGGGACGCCCCTTCATTCAGCAGCATATCGAAAAACGCATCATCGTTCGGCGTCGGGATCATGTCCTCGATCACGAGGTTGGCGCGAGATTCCGCCATGTCCTCGCGCCACATGGCGACTTCTGCGGGCGTGCCGCGCGCGAAATCCATCGCGCGGACTTCGGCGCGGATCGCCTCGATATCGAAATCGCTCATTGTGTTTCGCTCCTTTCCGCTTCCGCATCGAACGCGCGCTTACCGCGCCGCTTCCACAGCGCCAGCACGTCGCCGGCATCATCACCGCGCGCGCGGCCGGCGAGATCGAGCAGCGCGCCATAGATCGTGGCGCGATCGTCGTCGGTCAGCTCGACCAGCCCGGCTTTCTGGACGAGGCCGCCCAGCTCGATCAGGTGGCGCGTTCGTTCGCGGC
>NZ_LSJM01000396.1 GCF_001557215.1 Sphingomonas sp. CCH9-E2
GCCCTCCCCCTCCGTCGCCTTCGGCGCCACCTCCCCCTGGCGGGGGAGGATTAGGAGAAGCGCCAGCCCCTTACTTCCGATAGCGCACCAGCGTGATGCCGATCCGCTCGTCCGCTTCGGCGATGGCGAGTTTCACAATCTCGACCTCGACCCGCTGGATGCGCGCATCGCCGGTCATCAGCGTTTCGACGATATGGTCGGCCACGCCCTCGATCAGGGTGAAATGCACCCCCTGCGGCAGCGCCCCAGTCGCGGCGTGCTTGAGGTCGAGATAGGATTTCGATGCGTCGAGCGGCGTATCGGGGCGGAACGGATCGCCCGGAGCCATGTCGACGGTGATCGAGATGCGCAGCGGCTGGGGCAGGTGCGTCTCTTCGGAATAGACGCCGGTGAGGACCTGGACCTCGAGATCGCGAACCTGAAGCTGAAGAAGATCGTGCAACGAAAAGCCCCTTGGGGAAACGGATCGCGCGCCCATAGGCTGCGACCCCCAAAACGGCAATGGGCGTTCAGGCCGAAGCGCTGGGCCGCGCGCTCGCGTCGCTGTGCCAGCGGCGCAGATTGGCCAGATGCTCGGGCACCGCCAGTTTCGCCGCGCGCGCGAAGTCGAGCGTGACCAGCGCGGTGATGTCGGCAAAGCTATAGGCTTCACCCGCAATCCAGGGCCGGTCGGCGAGCCGCGCGTCGAGCGCGTCGACAAAGCCGTCCCACATGATCGCGCCGCGCGCGGCGAGTTCGGGAATCTGCGCGATGCTGAGCCCGGCATCGGGGATTGCGCGATCCTTGAACACAGCGCCGGTGTTGCGCAGCACATAGACCACGGCGGCATAGCCATCCCCCTCGATCCGCCGGGTCCAGCTTTCGATCCGGCCGATTTCGATCGGGGTGCGTCCGAACAGCGGCGGTTCGGGGTGCAGCGCTTCGAAATAGCGGCAGATCGCCGCCGATTCGCACAACACTTCGCCATCGTCGAACCTGAGCGCGGGCACCGCGCCGCGCGGGTTGATGCGCAGATAGGCGTCGGCAAGATGCTCGCCCGAGCGCAGATCGACCGCCTCACGCGGTACCTCCACGCCCTTTTCGGCGAGGAAGATGCGCACGCGACGCGGGCTGGGTGCCCAGGGTGCGTCATAGAGCTTCATCGATGCGTCCCCTTATTCCGCTATGCCTCACGCGCGTTCGGGGCTAAAGGCGCGCGCCCCCGGCGTCCATCCCCCGGGCCGCTGGAGATTGCCCCTGTTCGAACTGGTGCCTTTGAGCGAGGTGTATCGCGACGCGGTCGAGCAGCTACTCGATCGGGTGTTCGGTGCCGACCGGCATGGCCGCACCGCCTATCGCCTGCGCGAGGGTGTCGCGGCGGTGCCGGCGCTGAGCTTTGCCGCTGTCGAGGCGGGGACCCTGGTGGGGAGCATCCAGTGCTGGCCGGTCGAACTGGCGGGCGACGATGGCAGCGTGACGCCGATGATCCTGGTCGGCCCGGTCGCTGTCTCGCCCGAGCGGCAGAATGTCGGGATCGGCCGCGCGCTGATGTGGCGCGCGATCGAGCAGGCGGGCGACGCGGTGCTGATGCTGATCGGCGACCATGATTATTATGCGCAGTTCGGTTTCGACGCCGTGCGGACCGGCGCGTGGCGCCTGCCGGGGCCGTTCGAGCGGGAGCGGCTGCTGACGCGAGGGCCTGCGCCGGACACGCCCGGGATGGTGGGGCCTAGGCGCTAAACGACATCATTGGGTCACCCGCCTCCCCAGATCCTCCCCCGCCAGGGGGAGGTGGCACGCGCAGCGTGACGGAGGGGGAGGAAGC
>NZ_LSJM01000039.1 GCF_001557215.1 Sphingomonas sp. CCH9-E2
CCCCCCACCACCATCAGCGCATAGGCCCCGCCCGGCATCGCGGGGAGCATCGCCAGCGCGCCGGGTGCATTGGCGGCAGCGTGGGCGATCCACAGCAATAGATGCAGCCCCCGTTCCGCCACCCACCAGAAAGGCGCCCCCAGTCCCACCGCGTCGAACGCCAGCCCCGCTGCCTCGAACGGCATCACGACGAATGTGGTCAGCGGGATCGCCACGATATTGGCGAGCGAGCCGTAAAGCCCGGACTTGTGGAAATGGTAGAGCGCAATCGGCGTCAGCGCGATCTCGACCACCAGGCCCGTGAGCAGCAACGACGCGACACCCCGCGCCAGCCGCCGACCCCACCCCTCCTCACGCCGCTCGAACCAGCCGCGCACGCGCTGATTCTCATACAGCGCGACGATTGCGGTGACCGCGGCAAAGCTCATCTGGAAACTCGGCCCAACCAGCGCTTCGGGCCACAGCAGCAGCACGACCAGCGCACCGAACGCGAC
>NZ_LSJM01000397.1 GCF_001557215.1 Sphingomonas sp. CCH9-E2
GTGGTGGAGGGGCGGCCGCGCAGACGGCCGTGAACAGCTCGGCAAAATTCCGCCGCTTGCAGCGGCGGCCCCTCCGTCATCGCTTCGCGATGCCACCTCCCCCAGCGAGCTGGGGGAGGAATGGATTGCAACAATGTTGCACCGCGGTTGACTCGGGGCACCCCCCTTTCTAAAGCGCGCGTGCCTTGGCGGGCTCGCCGCTCGGCCCATGCGTTTCGCCCTGGTATCTGACAGGTGGGAGAGACGAAATGACCGAGAACGAGCCCGGACTGGACCCCCTCAAGGAGGATGGCCGCATCACCTCGCTCAACGAGCGGCTGGCGCGGGCAAAATCCGAAGAGGCGGATCGGCGGGGTGAGGGGCGGAAAGCCGGCGATGGCGACTATCGCATGGGCAACCGCGTTCTTGCCGAGCTGATCGGAGGAATGGTCGGCGGTGCGCTGATCGGGTGGGTGCTCGATCGGTTCCTCGGCACCTCGCCATGGCTCCTGCTCACGCTGCTTGCCCTTGGCATCGTCAGCGCGTTCAGGAACATCATCAGGATTTCGAACCAGCGCTCGAAGTGACTTTCGGGCGCTTGCGTTACATGGGAAACGGGCGTGGCTGAAGAAGCAGGCAAGATCGATCCGATGCACCAGTTCGAGGTGACGTCGATTGCCGACATGTTCACCATCGGCGGGCAGCAGATCGCCTTCACCAACAGCGCGCTGTGGATGGCGATCGCCGCCGTCGCGCTGTGGATCTTCATGCTGGGCGGCATGAAGCGGGAAGTGATTCCGGGTCGCTGGCAGATGGCGGTCGAAGGCTTCACCGGCTTCATCGACAATCTTCTGAAGGCGAATATCGGGCATGAGGGGCGCAAGTTCCTGCCGTACGTCTTCTCGCTGTTCATGTTCATCCTGTTCGCCAACGTCATCGGTCTGCTGCCGTTCGGCGCGATCCCGGGCGTGCATCCGTTCACCGCGACCAGCCACTTCACCGTGACCGGCGTGCTGGCGATCCTGTCCTTCTCGATCGTCCTCGTCGTCGGCTTTGCGAAGCACGGCCTGCGCTTCTTCTCGCTGTTCGTGCCAAAGGGGACGCCGATCCCCGTGCTGATCCTCGTGGCGCCGATCGAGTTCGTCTCGTTCATGGTCCGCCCGTTCAGCCTGGCGCTGCGACTGTTCGTTGCGATGACCGCGGGTCACATCCTGCTCAAGGTGCTGGCCGGCTTCATCATCAATTCGGCCAATGCCGGCGCGGGCTGGGGCCTGCTGGTCGGTGTGCCCAGCTTCGCGCTGATGCTCGGCGTCTCGGCCCTCGAGATCCTGGTCGCCGGCGTCCAGGCCTATGTGTTCGCGCTGCTCACGTCGCTGTACATCAACGACGCGGTGCATCTGCACGATCATCACTGAGTTTTTCCCACCAAGACCTGATTTTCTAAGGAGTGATTTCAATGGAAGCAGAAGCATTCAAGCTGCTCGGCGCCGGTCTCGCGGCGATCGGTGCTGGCCTCGCGGCGCTGGGCGTGGGTAACGTCTTCGCAGCGTTTCTCCAGGGCGCACTGCGCAATCCGGGCGCGGCTGCCAGCCAGCAGGGCAACATGTTCATCGGCTTCGCGGCTGCCGAGCTTCTCGGCCTGCTCGCGTTCGTCGTGGCGGTGCTGCTGATCTTCGTCGCCTGAAGTCTCTCCCGCCCTGCGTGTTCCACGCGGGGCGGACTTGAGGACGGACCGCGAGAGGACGGACCAATGCCCCAGATCGAACAAGTCGCAGCGACCTATGCGTCGCAGATCTTCTGGCTGCTGCTGACCTTCGGGCTCACCTTCGTGATCGTCGGCCTGGGCATTCTGCCCAAGGTCTCGGGCACGATGGATGCGCGCGACAAGTCGGTTGCGGACGACCTTGCGGCTGCGGAAGCGGCACGCGTGGCGGCCGATCAGGCCGAAGAGACCTGGCGCGCTCAGGAAAATGCGGCGCGCGAAGCTGCCCGCAAGCGTCTGGCCGAGGCCCGCGCCGCCGGTCAGGCGGAAAGCGACGCCGCACTCGCGGCCGCCAATGCCGAGATCGAGGGTCGCGTCGCTGCGGCCGAAGCCCGGATCGCGGAGGCCAGCGCCGCCGCTGCGGGTGAAATCGAATCGGTCGCCACCGATGCCGCGCGTGACATCGTTGCGCGTCTGTCGGGCGTGGCCGTGACCCCGGCCGAAGCGGCTCAGGCAGTGAAGGCAGCACTCCATGGCTGAGGCAGCACAAGTGACCGCGAGCACGGCGACCGACCCGGTTGCGCAGAATCTGAGCGAAGCGTCCAAGGGCGAAGGCATGGGCGTCCCCCATGCCGGCACCGAAGCGGCGGGTGAAACGCATCACGCGGCTCCGGCCGTGTTCGGCATCGACGCGACCATGTGGGTCGGTCTGGCGATGCTGGCGCTGATCCTGATCGTCGTGTGGAAGAAGGTGCCGTCGGTCATCGGCGGCATGCTCGACAAGCAGATTGCGGCGATCCGTACCCGGCTTGACGAAGCCAACCAGTTGCGTGCCGAAGCCGAAGCGCTGCGCGACGAATATGCGCGCAAGCTCACCAATGTCGAGCAGGAGGCCGCCGCCATGGTCGCCCATGCCGATGAGGAAGCACAGGCGCTGCTGGTCAAGGCCAAGGCCGATGCCGAGGATCTGATCCGCCGCCGCACCAAGATGGCCGAGGACAAGATCGCCGCTGCCGAGCGCCTCGCGCTTGATCAGGTGCGCGCCAAGGCCGCCGAAGCCGCCACTGCGGCGGCGGGTGCGATCATCGCGCAGAAGCACGATGCCGGCGCCGACAAGGCGCTGGTCGATCAGACGATTGCGGGCCTGTCGCGCCTCAACTGAACATGTTGCGGCAAAGATGACGGGCGCGGCGGTTTGCCGCGCCCGTCTTTTTGCGTATGGCCGTAACGATGGAGAAGACCAAAACCGATCGCGGCCTGATCGCGCTGATCCTTGGCTTCGCCATTGTGGTCACAGCGATCCTAGGCACCCTGTGGCTGTTTCGCGAGCAGCGCGAGGCACAGCGATGGGTCACGCACACGCTTGAGCTGCAGGAGCAGCTCAGCACGGTTCGCGCGCGGCTGCAGGATGCCGAAACCGGACAGCGTGGCTATCTCGTCACCCGCGATCCGGTCTATCTCGAGCCCTATTATGATGGCCGCCGCCGCCTAGACGGCGATCTCGCAACCCTCTCCCGGCTGGTCGCCGATAACCCGGTTCAGGTCCGGGCGGCGGTGCAGCTGGCACAATGCGCGCGTGCGCGGATCGATCGCCTGACCGTTGGGCTGGAGCTGGCGCGCGCGAACCAGTTCGACCGCGCATCGGAAGCCGTACGGGTCGGCATCGGCAAGCAGCTGATGGACCGGTGCCGTGCCCTGGTCACCGCAATGAAGGCGACCGAAACCCGGCTGCTGACGGAGCGGGTCGCGACGCTGCGCAGCTGGTCGAACGGGCTCACCGCGTGGCTGATCCTCAGTGCAGCCGCGGTTTTTGCGCTGGCGTGGTTTGCAACCCGCGATGCGCGTCGCCGCGCGCGCGCCGCGCTCGATGCCGGCAACGCGCTGCTCGCCGCGAACCGGCAGCTGACCGAAGAGGCGGCAACGCGCGCCGAGGCCGAGGCCAAGGTCCGCCAGATGCAGAAGCTGGAATCGATCGGGCAGCTCACCGGCGGCGTCGCGCACGACTTCAACAACATGCTCGCGATCGTAATCGGCAGTCTGGACATGGCGCGGCGGCGACTGACCAGCGATCCGGACCGGGCGCGCGACAATCTCGACAATGCGATGGAGGGCGCCGAGCGCGCCGCACAGCTTACCCAGCGGCTGCTGGCTTTCTCGCGCCAGCAACCGCTCGCACCCAAGGCGGTCGACGCAAACAAGCTGGTGGGCGGCATGTCCGAACTGCTGCGCCGGACGATCGGTGAGAATATCCGCGTCGAAACCGTGCTCGCGGGCGGGTTGTGGCCGGCCTTCATCGACGGTGCCCAGCTTGAGAACGCGGTGCTCAACCTGTGCGTCAACGCGCGCGACGCGATGCCCGATGGCGGCCGTCTGACGATCGAGACGGCCTGCACCCATCTCGACGATGGCTATGCCGCCGCGCACAATGAAGTGACGCCCGGCCAATATGTCATGGTGTCGGTCACCGACACCGGCACGGGCATGCCGCCCGAAGTGATCGAGCGCGCCTTCGACCCCTTCTATACGACTAAGGGCGTGGGGAAGGGCACGGGGCTGGGGCTCAGCCAGGTCTATGGCTTCGTCAAACAGTCCAGCGGGCATGTGAAAATCTATTCGGAGCCCGGCGTCGGCACGACGGTGAAGCTCTATATCCCGCGCCATTTCGGCGATGCCGAAGCCGCTCCGGGCGAAACCGGTCCGATCGATCTGCCGCGCGCGCAGGGGGACGAGGTGATCCTGGTGGTGGAGGACGAGGAACGCGTCCGCCACATGTCGGTCGATACGCTGCGCGAACTCGGCTATGTCGTGGTGCAGGCGTCGGACGCCAATCAGGCGCTGACCGTGCTCACGATCCAGCCACGCATCGACCTGCTCTTCACCGACATCGTCATGCCCGACATGAACGGGCGCGTCCTGTCCGATCGCGCGCGCGAGCAGCGTCCGGGGCTCAAGGTGCTCTACACCACCGGCTACACCCGCAACGCGATCGTCCACAACGGGATGCTCGACCACGACGTGGCCTTCATCGCCAAACCGTTCACGGTCCAACAGCTCGCGACGAAGATCCGCGAAGTCCTCGACGCGGGGTGATCTTGCTCCTCTGGAGCCAGGGGCCCAGGGCCGCGAACAATGCCGCCGCTGACTCTGCCACCCTAGGTTCGCAGGAGGCGGGTTGGCGCGCTTCAGACTAGAAATCGGGCGTCCGCCGCAACACCTGTGCCGTTGACGTTCGACCGTGTCCGTCTCCAACCGATCGCGCCGCCACACCCCGGAAGCCTATCGCACCGTCACGCGTTGCCTCGCCATGACCGACGACACCCCTTCCCGCTCCGAACTCGCCGAAGACCGGACCGACCTTGCCGAGGATCGCACTTTGCTCGCGAATGAACGCACCTTCAGCGGCTGGGCACGCACCGCGCTGGCGACGGTCGGCATTGGTTTGGGCTTTCATGTGCTGTTCGAATCGCTCGATCCGCCCTGGATACCGAAAGCGCTGGCCAGCCTGTTCATGGCGCTCGGCATCGCGATCATCTGGATGGCCGAGCGTCGCGCCTGCGCGATCCAGCAGCGGCTGTCGGCGCACAAGATCAAGGAACTGCGCGGCCTCAACCTGCGGCTGATCGCCTGGGTCTATACCACCGGCGCGGTGTCGCTCACCGCGGCGATCTGGCTGCTCGACCGCGTCGTTATCTCCTGAGCAAATCCAGCACCGCCACCGTCATCGCCGTCGTCCCCAGCGTCACCGACGGCTTCGGCTCGACCTTGAAGAAGGGCGAATGGTGCGCGGGCAGCGTCTTCTCGCCGCGCTTGGCCGCGTCCAGCTCGGCCTGCGGCGTCCCGCCGACCACGAAATAGGCGCCCGGCACACCCAATTTCTGCTCGATGAAATAGGCGAAATCCTCCGCCCCCATGCTCTCGCGCGATTCGGTCTTGAGGATGTCCTTGCCAAACGCCCTGGTGAACGCCCCGCGCACCCGCGCGGTCAGTGCCGGATCGTTGAGCGTCACCGGCGTTGACTCGAACCCGACCCGCACCTGCGGCAGCTTGTCCTCGGGCAGGCCGTTCATCCGCCCGACATTGGTCGCGATCCGCTTGATCCCGTCGAGCAGCTTCTTGCGCGTCTCCTCGTCATCCGACCGCACGGTCAGCTGCAGCTCGGCCTTGTCGCTGATGATGTTGTGCTTGAACCCCGAATGGAACGACCCGACCGTGACCACGCCGGGCTTGAGCGGCGCGATCTCGCGGCTCACCAGCGTCTGCAGCGCCATCACGATCTGCGCGCCCATCACGATCGGGTCCTTGCCCATATGCGGCGCGGCGCCATGCGTGCCGACGCCAAAAATCGTGATGTCGACGCTGTCCGACGAGGACGAGCTGATCCCCGGCTCCAGGCCGATCTTGCCGGTCGGAAAGCCCGATGTGACATGGAACGCCACCGCATAATCGGGCTTGGGGAAGCGGGTGTAGAGCCCGTCCTCCATCATCTTGCGCGCGCCGCCAATCCGCTCCTCGGCCGGCTGCACGACGAACACCACGGTGCCCTTCCACCGGCTCTTCAGCTTCGCCAGCTGCCGGGCGGTGCCGATCATCGACGTGATGTGCACGTCATGCCCGCACGCATGCATCACCGGCTTCACCACGCCGTCGATATCCTCCTGCGTTACGCTCGACGCATAGGGCAGGCCGCTATCCTCCTTCAGCGGCAGTCCGTCCATATCGGCGCGCAGCAGGATCGTCGGGCCAGCGCCATTCTTCATGACGCCCACCACGCCGGTCCCGCCGACCCCCTCGGTCACCTCGATCCCGCCCACCGCGCGCAGCTCCCGCGCCATGATCGCGGCGGTGCGACTTTCCTTGTACGACAGTTCCGGGTTCTTGTGGAAATCGACGAACAACGCCTCGAGATGCGCCGCATAATCCGCTTCCACCGCCGGCGCGAAGTCCGGTTCGGCCAGCACGGGCGTGGCAAGCAGCGACGAAGCGAGCAGAGCGGTGAGCAGGCGCATGATGTTCCCCAAAATCCGATCGCGTCAGGCTATCAGATGGAAAGCGCGACGCAATCCGCCTACATGAGCGCGACGATGTCCGACCCCAATTCCCCCAACCGCTTCAACGAAGAGTCCGCCACCTATGCCGTGCGCGGGTCGGAGACGCCCGATCTCGACGCCGGCGTCGCGGCGATCCGCAACGTGCTCAAGACGCTCCCCGTCCGCCCCGGCGTCTATCGCATGCAGGATGCGCGCGGCGACGTGCTCTATGTCGGCAAGGCCCGCGCGCTCAAGAACCGCGTCGCCAACTATACGCAACCGGCGAAGCTCTCCAACCGCCTGCGCCGCATGATCGCGCAGACGCGGTCGATGACCGTGGTGACCACCAATAACGAGGCGGAGGCGCTCCTCCTCGAAGCACAGCTGATCAAGCGCTTCCGCCCGCCCTACAACGTCCTGCTGCGCGACGATAAGTCCTTCCCCTATATCCTCCTGCGCGGCGACCACGACTACCCCCGCGTTCAGCTGCATCGCGGTGCGCGCCGGGCGAAGGGCGACTATTTCGGCCCGTTCGCGGGCGCGGGTCAGGTGCGCAAGACCCTCAACGCGCTCCAGAAGCTCTTCCTGTTGCGGTCGTGCACCGACAGCTTCTTCAACACCCGCGACCGCCCGTGCCTGCTCTATCAGATCCGCCGCTGCTCGGCCCCCTGCGTCGATCGCATCGACAAGGCCGGCTATGCGGAACTCGTCGCCGATTCCCGCGACTTCCTGATGGGCAAGTCGACCAGGGTTCAGGCGAAACTCGGCGAGCAGATGCAGGCCGCCGCCGAAAATCTCGACTTCGAACTCGCCGCGATCCTGCGCGACCGGCTGAAGGCGCTCACCTTCATCCAGGGCAGCCAAGCGATCAATGCGGAGGGGATCGGCGACGCCGACATCTTCGCCATGGCCGCCAAACAGGGCCAGATCGGCATCCAGGCCTTCTTCATCCGCGGCGGCCAGAATTGGGGCCACCGCGCCTTCTTCCCCGCGCACACCGCCGACGTGCCGGAGGATGAGGTGTTCACCCAGTTCCTCATGCAATTCTATGAGGAGGTGCCCCCGCCGCGCACCATCTTCGTCGACCGCAACCTCGATGATCTCAAGCTCCTCTCCGAAGCGCTCGCCGAACGCGCCGGGCGCAAGGTCGCGATCGGCATGCCGCAGCGCGGCACCCGCCGCCGCCTGCTCGATCAGGCCAAGCGCAACGCGATCGAGGCGCTCGACCGCCGCATGGCCGAATCGACGACTCAGGCAAGGATCCTGCGCGACATTGCTGATCTATTTGGTCTTCCCGAACCGCCCGACCGCATCGAAGTCTATGACAACAGCCATATTCAGGGCGCGCACGCCGTCGGCGCGATGATCGTCGCGGGGCCAGAGGGCTTCCGCACCGGCCAGTATCGCAAGTTCAACATCAAGAGCGCCGCCACCAACGACGATTTCGCGATGATGCGCGAAGTCTTCACCCGCCGCTTCGCCCGCGCGCAGGAGGAAGACCCCGACCGCGACAAGGGCGTGTGGCCCGACCTCGTCCTGATCGACGGCGGCAAGGGCCAGCTCAGCGCCGCCCGCGCCGTGCTGGAGGAGCTGGGGATCGAGGATGTGTGCATGGTCGGCGTCGCCAAAGGCCCGCACCACGGCCGGGAGGGCCGCGAAGTCTTCCACCTGATGGACGGCAGCGAACGCATGCTCCCCGTCAACGCCCCAGCCTTGTTCCACATCCAGAAACTCCGCGACGAAGTCCACCGCTTCGCCATCGGCGCGCACCGGGCGAAGCGCGCCAAGGCCATCGGCGCCAGCCCGCTCGACGACGTCCCCGGCATCGGCCCCGCGCGCAAGAAAGCCCTGCTGATGCACTTCGGCACGGCCAAGGCGGTGCGGGGGGCGAGTTTGGAGGATCTGCAGAAAGCGCCGGGGGTATCAGCGGCGGTGGCGCAGCAGGTCTACGACTTTTACCATTCTAGGTGATCGCGCTTGCTCCCGGACCGCGAGCCGTTAGGTTCGCGTGGAAACACCGGGGGTTAGCCATGTTCCGTAAGTCCGCGTTCCTGGGCATTTTGCTCACCAGCGCCGCGCCCGCCTGGGCGGGTGACAAGCCACTCTATGCCGCCGCGCCCGGCTGGGTGAAGCCAGCGCCGCCAATCGACATGGCCAAGCTGGCGGATGACGCACCGGTCTTTCTCGTCCTCGATCACCAGCAGCGGTTCGCTGACGGACAGGTATGGCACTATATTGAGACAGCAACACGCATCGCTTCGCCGCAGATCCTGGCTCAGGCCGGAACGGTCCAGATGCCGTGGAACCCTGACCATGGCGATCTGATCGTCCACAGCGCCCAGATTCTGCGTGGCGGCGAGACGATCGATCTGCTCGCTGGGGGCAAGCAACTGTCGGTGCTGCGCCGCGAGCAAAGGCTGGAGCAGATGCAGCTCGACGGCTTGCTCACCGCGACCATGCCGGTCGAAGGGCTGCGGGTGGGCGATGTCCTGCGGCTGCGTTTTTCGACCACGCGCAAGGATCCGACATTGGCGGGCGAGGTGCAGGGCAGCCTCCCGCTGTTCGCGCAGCCGATGCAGGTCCGCTTCGGTCGCGCCCGACTGGTTTGGCCACAGGCGATGAAGGTCAATTGGCGCGCTTATGCCGATTGGGTGAAGCCCGGCCCGGTCGCGATTGCGGGCGGCGACCGCGAGCTGGAGATCGCGCTGCCGATCGCCAAGCCGCCCGAACTGCCGCGCGACGCACCCGCGCGGTTCCAGCCGATCCCGATTCTCGACGCGACCAGCTATGCCGATTGGAGCGCGGTCGCAAAGACCATGGCCCCGCTCTATGCGACCAAGGGGCTGATCGCGCCGGGCAGCGCGCTGGCAAAGGAAGTCGCGGCAATTGCGTCCGCCTCGCCCGATCCCCGCGCGCGGACTGCCGCCGCGTTGCAACTGGTGCAGGACAAGGTCCGGTACCTGTTCAACGGCATGGCCCAGGGCAATTATGTCCCGCAATCGCCCGCCGAAACCTGGTCGCTGCGCTATGGCGATTGCAAGGCGAAGACGCTGATCCTGCTCGCGATCCTGCATGAGCTGGGCGTGGAGGCAGAGGCGGTGCTGGTGCACAGCAGACTTGGCGACCTGGTTCCCTCGCGCTTGCCCATGCCGGCGGCATTCGACCATGTTATCGTACGCGCACAGATCGGCGGGGAGAGCCTGTGGCTCGACGGGACGTCGAGCGGCGACCGCATGGCCGATCTCGGCAACACGCCGCCCTTCCGCCACGCGCTTCCGCTGCGGGCTGAAGGGGCGGGGCTGATCGCGCTTCCGCTGCGCCCGCGCGCGCGGCCCGATATCGACGCAGAACTGGACCTCGACCAGACCGCCAGCATCCATCTGCCCGCGCCCTTCACGCTTAAGGTGACGATGCGCGGACAGGTGGTCCAGATGGTCCGCGGTGCCGCAGCCGCGCTGGGCAAGACAGAGACCGAGAAAATGATCGCGCAGCTGGTCGGCGAGTATGTCAACACCAGTACCTATACCCGGCGCGACCTCAGCTTCGACGACGCAGCGGGGACCGTGGTGGTGACAGCAGCGGGTGTCGCCTATCCGGTCTGGGAGCGCGAGAGCGAGCGCTACAAGACGGGAATCGACAATGCGGTGGCGGCAATCGGGTTCGAACCCGATCGCAGTCGCCCGGCGTGGCGGGACCTGCCCGTCGCCACCGGCGAAGCGATGCACGCGCGCATCCGCACCAGCTATCGCCTTCCGGCGGGCGGTGCGGGTTTCGCCTTTGAAGGCGACGAGAAATTGCCCGAAAAGCTTGCGGGCCGCCTGGTCGTTCGCCGGGCCACCCTGGCTGGGAATGTCGTGACGGTCGACGACCGCACCATCGTGACCGGGGAGGAGATTGCCCCCGCCGATATCGGCGCGGCACGGCGCGAACTGGCGCAGGCCAAGACGCGGCTGCTGCGCGCAGTGGCGCCCGTCGGCTATCCGCAGCGCTGGCAGGACGTTGCCGCTGCGCGCAAGTCGGGCGGGCTGAAGAAAATCCAGGCGGTCTATGACCAGGCGGTCGCCGCCGATCCGTCCGACTCCGACGGCTATTTCAATCGCGCCTGGTATCACGATCGCGTCTTCGACAACGCCGCCGCAATCCGCGACCTCGACAAGGCGATCACGCTGTCGCCGACCGTCACCTCATATCTGCGGCGCGCGGACGCCCATCGGTCGGTGGGGCAGCTCGACAAGGCGATTGCCGATGCCGATGCCGCGGCCGAGCTGGACCCGGGTTCGGGCGAAGCGATCCGGACAGCGATCAGGCTGCGCGGCCAAAAGGGCGAGTATGACAAGGCGCTGGAAATGGCGCAGCTCCAGATTGACGCGGGCGGGAAGGAGAAACCGGGCTATCTTGCGATCAAGGCCGACCTCCTCGCACAAAGCGGGCAGGCGGACGAGGCACTGGCCGTGCTGGATGCCGCGGTTGTGGCGCATCCCGGCAACGCGGCATTGCTCAACGAGCGTTGCTGGCTGAAGGGAACACGAAAGTTGGCGCTCGACACCGCGCTGCGCGACTGTACCCGTGCGATCGAATTGATGGAGAATCCCGCGCCTGCGCTCGATAGCCGCGCGATGGTCTATTTCCGCCTCGGCCGCACCGACGAGGCGCTGAGCGACCTCAACGCCGCGCTCGACGCTCAGCCGGAAATGACCGCCAGCCTCTTCATGCGCGGCGTGATCCGCAAGGCCCGCGGAGAGACTGGTTCGGAATCCGACCTTGTCGCCGCGCGGATGATGGATCCCCAGGTCGATACCCGCTTCGGCAAATGGGGGATCAAACCGTAACGCGTATAGCCCCTCCCGCAAGCGGGAGGGGCTATACGCG
>NZ_LSJM01000398.1 GCF_001557215.1 Sphingomonas sp. CCH9-E2
CCCGCCGCGTCATGGCGATGTGCGCAGCGTCGTCCAGCGGCTGTTCGCTCCGGCCCGATTGGCCGAGCCGGCAGCGCGCGCCCGCGACCTCGCGGAGCGCGTGTTCGACGGTTACGCGCGATTCGATGCGGTGGCCGATCTGGCACAGCCGGTGTCGATGCAGACCATCGCAAGGGTGCTTGGGCTATCGATGGCCGACGCCGATCGTCTGTCGCCCCATGTCGAAACCTTGAGCCCGGCGATCGAGGTCGATGCCGACCCCGCCATTGAGGCAGCCGGATGGTTCGCGCTCGCCAGTCTGGACGCCCTGCTCGCAGACATCATGCGCGACCCCCAGGGCACGCTTGCCCCATCCGGCGCGTTGTTCCGGCTTCGCCAGGAAATCGCCGCCGACCCGGCCAATGCGCGGGCCTTGTCCGCGCAGTGCAGCCTGTTGCTGTTCGCTGGCCATGCCACCACCCAATCGCTGATCGCCAACATGGTGCATGCGCTCGCCGCGCACCCGCATGTCCTGAAGGACGTCCGGGCCGGTGCGATTTCGATGGAGGCGGTGGTGGAGGAAACGCTGCGCTTCGACCCGCCTGCGCAGATTGCCGCGCGGTCAGCACTGGGGCCGGTAACGATCGGCGCGCAGCGGGTCGAGCCGGGGCAGCGCCTGCTGCTGCTGCTCGGCTCCGCCAACCGCGATCCGGATCAGTTCGCGGACGCCGACAGCTTCAATCCGAAGCGGTCGCGCGCAGTCCATCTCGCCTTTGGGGGCGGCATCCATGCCTGTGTCGGCATGGCGCTCGCGCGCGTGGAGGCGCGCGCCGTGCTGGAGGCACTGGTGGCGAGCGGAAGGCGGCTTTCGCTGATGGGCCCGCCGCGCTGGTCCAGCGGGCTTTCGGTCCGCACGCTCGCCAACCTGCCAATGGCGCTCGAATAGGATAGGGGCCGTGTCGATCCAGCACGCTCAGGCGTTCATTCGCGCCGTCGCCGACGATGCCGCGCTCCGCGATACGTTGCTGGCGCTGCCCGCGCCGGTGGCGGTGCGCGACATCGTCGCGGTAGCAGCGGAGGCGGGCTTCGACTTCGACGAAGAGGCGCTCGTCCGCGCACATGGCATTGACTGGTCGATGCGCTGGCTCCGCTATCATCGCCGCTTGGACGACAGCCAATAGGCGAGGTTCATCGCCGCGTTCAGCGGTCCCACCGCTTCTGCCTGCTCCTCAATTGCGCCGCTTTCGGTGCGCGCGAGCCATTTCGGTTCCACCCAGTCGCGGATCGCGGCGCTTGCCAGCACGTCGCGCTGCCACGGCGCGATCCCATGCAGCATCAGGGAGCGACGTCCCAGGTCTGGCGGCAATGTCGTTTTGGGCCGCTGCAGGATCTGTCGCGGAAGCCGCTCCGCCATCGCGGTCCGCAGCAGCAACTTGCCGCGGCCCAGCTCCCGGGCCGGAACCTGCTGCATGAACGCGAACAGCCGCACATCGAAGAACGGAAAGGCCGGCTTCAACGGGAGGCCGTGATAGCCAGGGTCCGACCGCTGAAAAATCGCCTGCCAGAGCGGCGCGGTCGCCATCCCGTCAATGCCGCGTGCCGAGCGTCTGTGCGCTTCCGCCATTCGCGCGGATGCGCGGGCGCGCAGATCGGGATGCAGCCATTCCAGCGCGGGCAGCTCCGCCCCCCGTCCACGGCTTAAGGTCCGCGCAGCCTGGCCCACCAACGACCGGACGTCCCGCGCACCGGCCCGCCACTC
>NZ_LSJM01000399.1 GCF_001557215.1 Sphingomonas sp. CCH9-E2
AATCAATACCGCCTGCTCCCCGCCCACCCGCTCGCGCGGCGCAGTCCGAAACGCCGCGGCATGGTCCACCAGCGGAATGTCCGGCCGCCGCCCGCGGAACAGTTCATCGACCGTCAAAATCTGCATCCGCGCATAGCTCCGCCCCGTCGCCTCGCTATGGAACCGCCCCACCGCCGCCGCTTCGCGCAGCATCGGGGCGGAGGGGGGACAGCGGGTGAGGATCACGCCGATCGGGGCGCGTTCGCGTTCCATTGCCGAGTGGAGGTCGCGGACCACGCCGACGCGCTCGCCGCTTTTGACCGAGACCAAGGCGCGGGCCGTCTCACGCCCTTCGGCGCGGAAATAGATGATGCCGTCGATGCCGCCATCCGCGCCCTTGCGCCGTCCACCGTAGGGCACGGCATCGATCATCGACAGCGCCCACCATTGGAACTGGAAGCGGTCGCGCCGCGCGAGATCGGCGGCGGAGGCGCAGTCGCGGGGCGTCCCCTCGACCCGCAGCGCTACGCCGGGAAAGGCATCGCGCATGCGCTTTTCGATCAGCCCGATTGCAAGGTGGGTGATGTCGATCCCCGCCCAGCGCCTCCCGAGCTTTTCCGCGGCATGCACCGCGGTGCCACAGCCGCAGAAGGGGTCGAGCACCAGATCGCCGGGGTCGGACGATGCGGCGATGATCCGCTCGAGCAGCGCGATCGGCTTTTGCGTGGGGTAACCCAATCGCTCCTGCGCCTGTGAATTGAGTGCAGGGATGTCGGTCCACAGCGCCTGCACCGGGGATCCGCGCGCTTCGTCCAGATAGCGTTTGAGCCGGATGCCGCCGGTGCGGGTGAAGTGCAGCCGCCCCTCCCGGTCCAGCCGCTCCATCGTCTCGACCGGCATGCGCCAATATGAGCTCACGCCCTTATAGGCATAATGATAGCCGCCGCCCGACAGCCCCTTGGCGGTCAGATTGTCGTCCATCCAGCGCCGCCCATCGGGGTCGCGGTTGCGGAAGCGCGCGGCATAATCGGCGTCATAGGGGGTGAAGAGCGGGTTCCAGCGCGGCTTTGCGCCCTTTGCATAGAACAGGATCGTGTCGGTGTTGCGCCCATAGCGGCCGCCATCGCTGTGCGCGGCGGTGCGTTTCCACGTGATCTCGTTGCGGAACCGCTCCGCCCCGAACACCGCGTCGAGCAGCAGTTTGAGATAGTGGCTCGCGGTCGGGTCGCAGTGGAGATAGAGGCTGCCCTCAGCCTTGAGCACGCGGTGCAGCTCGATCAGGCGGATCGCCATCATCGCGAGATAGGCCATCATGTCGTTGGTGCCGAGCGCGCTGCGAAAGGCGGCGAGCAGGTCGAACGCCTTGCTGTGGCCGCTCCGCATCACCTGATCGAAGGCGTCCGCCGCCGCGTCGTTCCAGTGCCAGCTGTCCTTGAATGCCTCGACCTGGGCATCCGCCTCGCTCCCCTCGGGCGAGCGGAACAGGAGGTTGTAGTTGGCGCGCGAGTTGAACGGCGGGTCGAGATAGACGAGGTCGACGCACCCGTCCGGGAAATGCGCCCGCAGGACATCGAGATTATCCCCGTAGAACAGGGAGTTGGCAACGGTCATCGGCGCCCCCGCCGCGCCATGCGGCCGGGCGATGGTATCGCTGCTTCGCTGTGCCGGAGCGGAGGTTCGATCCGTTACGGACCGATCTCAGCCCCCATCAGGATCGCGGCGGCGCAGTCGATTGACGCACGGTCAGCGACGGCGCGACGACGACCGGCGTGTCCAACGCTGCGCGACAGGAGCGCGCGCCGATGATCAGTTCGACCGCGCGTGCGGTGACCGCCGCAATCGGCTGTTCGATCGCGGTCAACGGCGGGAGGGCGAAGCGGACCACCGGCGTGTCGTCAAAGCTAACGATCGACAAATCGCCGGGCACCGCCAGACCGCGCGCCCGCGCGACCTCCAGCGTCGCCATCGCCATCTGATCGTTGCTGGCGATGACCGCGGTGGCGCCGGCGTCGATCAGCTGCGGGGCACACAAGCGGCCGGATTCGATGCTGAAATCGCCCTGCGCCAGCATCCCCTCGGTCGACAGCCCCGCCTCGTCCATCGCCGCGCGCCAACCATCGACCCGCCAGCCGCTCAGTTCATATTCCAGCGACCCGGCGATGAAGCCGATCCGCCTGTGACCCAGCTCGATCAGGTGCCGCGTCGCCATCGCTGCCGCCAGGTCGTCGCCCATGGTCAGCCGGAACCCCGGCCCCGGCGCGAGCGAACCGATCCGGGCCATGTCGATGCCGGCGGCGTCGAGCAGCGCGATGATCTCCGCATTGGCCGAGTGCGGTGGGGTCAGCAGCACGCCGTCGGGCTGGAGCGCGGCGATCGCGGCGGACAGCTCGCGCTCGATATGGTCGCTATGCGTGTCGACCAGCTCGACGATCAGGCGATAGCCATGTTCGGCGCAGGTCAGCATGCCGCCCAGCAGCATCTGATCGACCCAGTCGGTGCCTTCGCGCGATTTCCACCCCTCGATCGTGCGTTCGCGATCGTTGAGCGCCATGATGAGGTAGGAGCGCGATCCGCTCATCCGCTGCGCCGCGATCGATGGGACATAGCCGAGCTTGGCGATCGACGCCTGCACGCGTTCCATCATCTCGGGCCGGACGTTAGGCTCCTTGTTGATGACGCGGCTCACCGTCTGCAGCGAGACGCCGGCGTCCGCTGCGACATGCTTGATCGTCACTGCCTGCTTGCGTCGTGCCATGCGTGGATCAGGCTGCCCGCGGTTCGACCGCGCCGCAATAGCGCGCGACATAATCGGCATGGGCGGGAAGGCCCGCGACGGTGCGCGTCACGTCCTGACGGATCATGCCGAGCAGGCGGTCGAGTTCATCGTCGTTGAGCTTGCCCGCGATCGGGTGCCATGATTGCGGCTCGATCCCCTGCCCCAGCATCACCTGAACCCAGCTATTCTCGGCGAACAGTTCCTCGTTGCGGCGGAAGACGCGGGCGGTGTCGCGGAACAGTTCGATCTTCTGGCGCAAGCTGTCCGGCACGTCCATCGCCGCGCACTGGCGCCAGAAGGGCGAATCGCGGCGGTCGGTGACCTTATAGTGGAGGATCAGGAAGTCGCGGATCTGCTCCATGTCCTGGAACTGCTGGTCGTTGAATTCGGCGATGTCGCGCGGGCTGATCGCGCCCTGCGGCATCATGCGGATCAGGCGCAGGATCGCGCGCTGGATCAGGTGGATCGAGGTGGATTCGAGCGGCTCCATGAACCCGCCCGACAGGCCGATGGCGATGCAGTTGCGGTGCCATTGCTTGCGCCGTGCGCCGGTCTGGAAGCGGATCTTGTTAGGCGGGGTCAGCGGCTCCCCCTCGATATTGCCGAGCAACCGTTCGAGCGCGGCGTCATGGTCGAGATAGCGGCTGCAATAGACGATGCCGTTGCCGGTGCGGTGCTGCAGCGGGATGCGCCATTGCCAGCCGGCGTCATGCGCCATCGCGCGGGTGTAGGGCACTGGCGGACGCACATTCGGCGTCTGCAATGCTATGGCGCTGTCGCACGGCAGCCAGTGGGTCCAGTCGTCGTAACCGGCGTGCAGCGCGCCTTCGATCAGCAGCGCGCGAAACCCGGTGCAGTCGAGGAACAGGTCGCCCTCGACCCGGCGCCCGCCGTCCAGCTCCAGCGCGGCGATGTCGCCGCTTTCGCCGTTCAGTTCGACGCGCGCGATCTTGCCCTCGACCCGCGTGACGCCGTCGGCCTCGGCCATCTGGCGCAGGAAGCGGGCGTAGAGGCCGGAATCGAGCTGATAGGCGTAGTTGACCTTGTTGTCGGGCAGCTGCGCGAACTTGCTCTGCAGCGCGGCGACCAGTTCGAGGCAGTAATCGTCATAGGACTGGGTGTGCCCGCGCGTGCGGCCCTCCAGCCAGTAATGCTGGAAGCCCGCGGCCCAATGGTCCTTTCCGGTATAGCCAAAGCTGTGGAAATAGCGGTCGCCCGGCTGCTTCCAATTGTCGAACAGGATGCCGAGCTTGAACGTCGCCTGGGTGGCGCGCATGAACTCGGCCTCGTTGATGCCGAGCAGGCGGTTGTAGACGACGAGCGGCGGGATCGTGGACTCGCCGACACCGACGGTGCCGATCGCCTCGGATTCGACGAGGGTCACCGCAACGGTGTGGCCCATGGTGCGCGCCAGCGCGGCGGCGGCCATCCACCCGGCGGTGCCGCCCCCGGCGACGACGATACGCTTGATCATGCTAGTCCTCATCGGCTGAGCTGCCGCAGCAGATAGGTTCGGATGCGCGACGCGGTTTCGGGCGTCAGCGGCGCGAGGATGCTGCGCCCCCCCTCCGGGATATGCGCGGTGACGGCGTCGTCATTGTCGAACACATAATGGTCGAACAGGTCGCGCCAATGCGCCTTCTGGTCCGGGGGCAGGTCGCGGATCGCGAGCAGCGCGTGATTGAGCGCATCCTGTGGCGTCCCGAGCCAGGCGGGGGTGTCGCGCCACCAATAGTTCAGCAGGATGTTGAACGGCTCCAGCCCCTCGACATGGTGATACCACATCGACGGGATGTGCAGCGCGTCGCCCGGCTCCAGCTCGACGACCTGTGCGTGCGCCAGCGCCTCACGAAACTTCGGATGCGCGGCGAAGTCGGGATTGCGGAAATCGACCATGCTGACCGCGCGCCCGGCGGGCGTGTTGTCGATCGGACCGAGATACAGGTTGCGGAACTGGTCCGGCGGGAACAGCGTGAAGCGGCGGCGTCCGGCGGCAACACA
This sequence comes from Sphingomonas sp. CCH9-E2, assembly GCF_001557215.1. Taxonomy (GTDB): domain Bacteria; phylum Pseudomonadota; class Alphaproteobacteria; order Sphingomonadales; family Sphingomonadaceae; genus Sphingomonas. The sequence goes on from NZ_LSJM01000399.1 coordinate 4,757, forward strand.
GGCGAGGTTCGCCGGCATGTCGTTATGCGCCGCGATGCGCGTGCGCGTGCCGATCCAGATACTGGCCAGGCATTGCCGGTCGCCCAGATCGACATGGTTCGCCTCGTGCAGCCCCTGAAAGAAATCATGCACGTCGATCGAGGCGAGATAGATGGGCGGGGCGGCGGGATCGCCCTCGGTCTCGTCGATCTTGGCAAAAATCTCGGGCAGCTTGGCGCGCACGACCTGGAAGTTCATGCCCATCGCCGCGTCGTAGAACAGGCGCCCGTCGCTGCCTGGCTGGCCGACCGAGACGGTGAAGCGCGTGTCGCGACGGCGGCGCAGCAGATAGTCGCGCGCGGCGCGGCCCGACTCCAGCCCGGCCTGAACCAGCGGCCAGTCGCTGACCAGCCCGCGCACCACGAACGGCGCGGTCGCAGCGCGCAGCTGCGCATCGAGTGCGGCGGCATCGGCCACCGCGACCTCGGGCACTGCCGCCACGCCTGCCAACGGGCCGGGGTCCGCCTCAGCCATCGGCAATCCGCCGGTTCTTGCGGTCGACCAGCGCCGCGATGTTGCCAATCGACGCGACTGCCATGAACAGCGGCATCAGATGCCCCTCGCCATGCAGATCGCCCAGCGCCGCGGCGTCGAGGGCGCGCAGCCGGTCTTCATTGACCGCGTGGAACCCGACCAACCGGTGGGTCGAGCCATCGTCCAGCGTGATTTCGAACGTCAGCGGTTCGAGCAGGTCGTGGCGGCGCAGCGCGGCGTAGAAGCTGGCAGCCCCCTGCCACCCGGCGTCGAGCGCGCCCAGTTGTTCGGCGACGGTTTCGAGATAGGGGCTGGGACGACCGACCTCGTCGAACACGCGGACGCCTTCGCCGACAGCGATGCGCGGGCTGGCCAGGTCGACGCACACCTGCTTCGCCGCATCGCTTTCGGGCGCTCCGCCGATCAGAAAGGGCTGGATATCGATCGCCAGCGGGACATAGCCCGCGTCCCAGCGATCGCCGCTCAGGAACAGATTCTCGCCCTCCTCGAACCCGAACAGGGCGACGGCTACCACCTCGTCGCGTTCGATATTGCGGCGGAACAGGATCGGGTAGTGCGCCTGCACCTGCCGGAACTCATCAGGCACGGTGACGCACGACATCACCGCATCGCCAAAGTCTGCGCCGCGCCCGCGATGGACGCGCAGATCGGCATGGGCTTCGGGCGTCAGCAGCTGATGATCGGTCATAGGGTCTCCAGCGCCCTGCGTGGCGCGGCGGCGCGCAACGCGTCAAGATAGGCGCGGTTGGTGGGAAGGCTGGCGGCGAGCGCACGACCGCGGTGCGCCGTCTGGGCCATGGCGCGGATCGCCGCATCGGCATCGACCGCGACCGGGCCGGGGGGCGGCGCGGCATGGCCCATGCCATAGAGGACATATTGGTAGCTGGCGGCGGGGAAGATTTCGTCCACCGCCGGAAAATCGGCGATCGATGGCGGCTGATGCCGCCACAAGATGAGCAATTCGCTCAGCCGATCCGGGATCGAGGCCGGGTCGCGATGCGCGCGCCAATAGGGCTGGTCGCGGCGGCTGAGCACATAATGGAGCTTGAGAAACTCAACGATGCGGTCCCAGCGATAGCGGAACAGCGCGTTGAAGCGGCGCGCCTGGATCTCCATCGCTGCGCGGTCGGCCGGGAACCCGTCGATCAGCGCGTTGAGGGACAATTCGATCAAGACGATCGCCGATGCCTCGAGCGGCTCGAGAAAGCCCGCCGACAGGCCGATCGCGACGCAATTGCGCTTCCAGAATTCCGCGCGATGGCCGGAGCGGAAGCGCAGCGCGCGGGCGCCGAGATCGGCGGGATCGCGACCGAGATAGCGGGCGAGCGTCGCCGCTGCCGCATCGTCGTCAATGAAGGCGGAGGCATAGACGCAGCCCACGCCGCGCCGGGTGGGCAGGCCGATGTCCCAGATCCAGCCCGCGTCATGCGCAGTCGCGTCGGTCTGTGACCGGATCGGGCTGTCGGGATCGACCGGCACCTGCACTGCCAGCGCGCGATCGTTGAACAGCACGTCGCCGCGATCGACGAAGGGAACACCGAAATGCCCGTCGATCAGCAGTGCGGCATGGCCGGTGCAGTCGATGAACAGGTCGCCCGCAAGCGCGCCCTGTTCGCGCGTCAGCACCGCGCGCAGACCGCCTTCAGCATCGGCTTCCACCCCGGTGACATGCGCCCGCACATGCCGCACGCCAAGCTTCTCGACGCCATGCCGCGCCAGCAATGCGGCCAGCTTGGCCGCGTCGAGGTGATAGGCATAGTTGAGCGCACCGGCATAACCCGACATCGCCCGCTGGCGCGGGGCGAGGTCGAGGTCGCAGATGCGCGGCTGAACCGATACGGCGGGCGCGAACGCCTGATCTCCGGCAGCATCGTGCCAACCCCGCACGAGCGCGCGCGCGTCGGCATCGACCGGCGGGGTGAACGGGTGAAAATAGCTGTCGTCGGGCGCACCGCTGGCCCAGCCGATGAAGCGCGAACCCTGTTTGAACGATGCATCACAGGCGGTCAGGAACTCCGCCTCGTCCAGCCCGATCGCCTGCAGCGTGCGGCGCATCGTCGGCCAGGTGCCCTCACCCACCCCGATCGTCGCGACATCGGGGGATTCGACCAGGGCGATGGATGCGCCGGGCACACGCGCGGCAAGCAGGCATGCCGATAGCCATCCGGCGGTTCCCCCACCGACGACGACGATCCGGACTCTTTCCTGCTCCACCGTGTTTTCCGTTTGCTTCAGTGACGCTCCGACTTGTGCATCCCCGATAAAAAAAGGGCCACCCTCGAATGAACGAGGGTGGCCTTGGGGGGGAGGTCAGAAGTTGAAGCGGACGCCGCCCATGTAGCGGGCGAAGCCGGGCTGGGCGAAGGTCACCATATTCTCGTTACGGCGGTGACCGCGGCGCCCTTCGCCGGTCAGGTTGATGCCTTCGACAAAAGCGGTGAGTCCGGGAATGAACTCATAGCTCATGCTGGCATCGAACTGGCCATAGGCTTCGACATAGGTCGGGTTCGGGTTGCCGCCGGCGTAGAATTTGTCGCGCCAGTTATACGCGACACGCGCCTGCAGCCCGCCCTTGTCGTAATAGACGACCGCGTTCGCGCTGTCGCTCAGCCCCGCCAGTGCGAACTGGCCGATATTGGGGTTGGCGGCATTGTCGAACTCGGCGTCGCCACGGACGATCGTGTAGTTGAGCTGCGCACCGAAGCCGGTGTCCCAGAAGGCATGCTGGACCGCGAACTCGAAGCCGTACAGCGTCGCCGTCTGGTCCGAGTTGAACGGCGTGCCGACGCGGAACTCTACCAGTCCGTCCTCGGGCAGGCCGAAGATGCGCCCGGTGTAATAGCCGTTCACGTCGAGGATCGGCTGACCCATCGCGTCGCGTGCGACCTCGACCCCGCCGAAGTTGCGCAGGATATAGTCGCGGATGCGCGACACGTCGGTCGTGCCGCCCAGCGCCGCCTGTGCCGCACGGAAGCGCGGACCGTCGGCCGGGTTGCGCAGGTCGAATGCCGAACGCTCCACTTCCTGCGAGTTGATGAAGTTCTTCACCTTCTTGCGGAAATAGCCGGCCGACACGTAGCTGGCGGGGGCGTAATACCACTCCAGCGACACGTCGATGTTGCGCGACAGGAACGGCACCAGGTTCGGGTTGCCCTGAAGCCCGCCACCACCGGCGATGCCGAACTGACGGTTGAGCGTCAGGCCGCCCTGCAGACTGTTATAGTCGGCGCGGGTGATGGTGTGGCTGTAGGACGCACGGAACTTGACGTTCTCGATCGGCTCGATGTCGAAATCGACCGCGGGGAGCCAGTTCTGGTAGCTGCCCTTGGTGGTCAGGAAGTCGCTGGCGGTGCCATAGTTGATGTTGAACTCACCCGCCGCGTTCCACGACGTGCCGACCGGGATCGGCGTCAGCGATGCCGATGCGATCGTGGTCTGGTCATAGCGGACACCCGCGATCAGGTGCGCGTCCCCTGCGCCGACCGGGAACTTGGTGTTCACCTGGACGAACGGCGAGATCGTCTTTTCCTGAATCCGGCGATCGGCTTCGTACGGCGCGAGGCAGTCATTGTCCCCGCCGCAGACGCCGAAGCGGCTGTTGAGGATGCCCACCATCCGCTCGAAATCGAAGCGGTAATACGCGGGGATGATGCCGGCGTCCGAACCGGTCAGGCCCGGGAACTTGTCGGGCAGGCTGACGCGGGTGAACAGATCGTCGGGCAGATCCGCCGCGGTGCCGAGGCCGCCCCAGGTATCGTTCTGGACGAAGCCATAGGCCGAGCGCACCTTGTTCTCGACATAGGAGAAGCCGAAGTCGATCGAGTCCAGGAACGCGCCGTCATGGTCGTAGCGACCATTGAGCTGGACCTGATTGATCTCGTCCTTGAAGTACGCGTTGCGGAACGAGTTGCCGGTCGCGGTGATCAGCGCCGGATTGAGCGCGTCGATCCCCGGCTGCATCACCACCGAAATGACGGGCAGTTCGTTGGTGAAGTCGACCGTCTGCGACGCGACGCCGAACACCGCCGAACCGACCGAGGTGCTAGTGCCGTATTTATTGGTCGGCTTCGATTCCGCGGTCGAGTGATGCGCGTCGAGCGTGATGGTCACGCCACCCGGCGCTTCCCACTTGAGGTTGCCGCCGAACGACTTGTTCTCCGACTGGTTGGCGGTCAGCGAGCCGCTGTACGACAGGTCCTTACCCGGGCCGAACCGCTCGGTGTAGAAGACCGGGCCCGCCGCGGGGCCGTCGGTCCATTCGGACGAGGTATCGCCGAAGTTGAACCAGATGCCGACGCTGCTGTCGCGCGCTTCGACGCGGTTGCGCGAATAGGTGAAATCGAACGTCGCGGTGAGCGAGTCCGCCGGACGAACCTGCAGCACGACCTGGCCGTTGATGCGCTCACGATCGATGTCGGTGAGGTTGTAGGCCGCGCTCTGCGGGACTTCATAGACTTCGTTCGCACCGGGACGGTTGATGACGTTGGGCCCCTCCGGCCCGAGCGTCCCCCAGTCATTCTCGTTGCCCAGGAACGAATTGCCGAACCCGACCGAGCCGGTGTTCACGCTCGCCTTGCGCTTCTGATACACGCCCGAGACGAGGATGCCGAACTGATCCTCGTTACCGAAGGTGGTGCTGAACACGCCCGACACTTCCGGGGTGATCTCATTGCCCTCGTTCAGCGACGTGTCGAGCACGCCCTTGACCGAGACCGACCCGCGCATGCCCGGGCGATCGAGCGGACGCGGCGTCTTGATGTTGATCGTCGAACCAATGCCGCCCGAGGCGACGGCGGCGCGGCCGGTCTTGTAGACCTCGACGCCCGCAATGCCTTCCGAGGCGAGGTTGGCGAAGTCGAACGAGCGCGAAGCCGGCGCGCTGGCGCCATCGCCCAGCGTCGAGGTCGGCATCTGGCGACCGTTCAGCGTGACGAGGTTATACTCCGGGCCGAAGCCGCGCACGGTCACGGTCGAGCCTTCGCCGTTCGAACGGTCGATCGACACGCCGGTGATGCGTTGAAGCGATTCGGCGAGGTTGGTGTCGGGGAACTTGCCGATATCCTCGGCCGAGATCGCGTCGACCACGCCCTGCGCGTCGCGCTTGATATCCACCGCCGCCTGAAGGCTGGCGCGGATGCCGGTGACGACGATTTCCTCGCCCTCGTCAGCCGGTGCCGCAGCGTCTGTTTCCTGTGCAAATGCCGGCGCGGTCGCGATTGCCAGCGTCGAAACGCCGATCACCAGTCGCGAAAGCGCGCGCGCCTTAAGGTCACGCATTTCCCAATCCTCCCCGTTCGGCGCACCATTTGCGCTCAAGTTGAGAACGTTCACTTGAACCTGTTGTACAACGTTGTCAAGCGCCGTCGATCATGCCATGCCAAGGTCGAAAGCGCGCAAATCTGCTATTGTTAACGTTCTCAATCTATGCTGTCTGGGTTTTGACAGCGGGGACGAGAATGTTCTGCGCCCTGACCCAGGAGAGGAAGTTCGATGTCGAAACTAATCGCTGCACTCATGTCTGCAGCTGCCATCGGTGCAGTCGCAACCAGTGCCAGCGTGGCGCAGCAGGCTCCGAAGTCCAGCGCCATCGAACGCGTCTCCGCGAAGCAGGCGCGCGCCCGGGCCGACGCGATCGTCTCGAAGCTGACCCTCGATGAAAAGATCCTGCTGGTCCATGGCCTGTTCCCGCCGATGGCCGGGGGCAAGACGCAGGAAGAGCTGATCCCGTCGGCCGGGCATATCGACGGCGTGCCGCGCGTCGGCATTCCGCTGGTCCGCGAAAGCGATGCCTCGCTCGGCGTCGCCAATCAGGTCGAGCAGCGCAAGGGCGATGTCGCCACCGCCCTGCCCTCCAGCCTCGCGACCGCCGCCAGCTTCGACCCTGAAATCGCCCGCGCCGGCGGCGCGATGATCGGGGCGGAAGCGCGCGCCAAGCGCTTCAACGTCCTGCTCGCGGGCGGCGTCAACCTGACCCGCGACCCATGGGGCGGGCGCAATTTCGAATATCTGGGCGAAGACCCGCTGCTCGCCGGCGAGCTGGCCGGCGCGCATATCGCGGGGGTCCAGTCGAACCGCATCGTCTCCACGATCAAGCATTTCGCGCTCAACGCGCAGGAAACCGGCCGCATGGTGCTCGACGCGCAGATCGACGAGGCGGCACTGCGCGAAAGCGACCTGCTCGCCTTCCAGATCGCGATCGAGAAGGGCAAGCCCGGATCGGTGATGGCCGCGTACAACAAGGTCAACGGCCATTGGGCGTCGGAAAACGCCTTTCTGCTCAACACGGTGCTCAAGCGCGACTGGAACTATCCCGGCTGGGTGATGAGCGATTGGGGCGGCGTGCATTCGACCGCCAAGGCGGCTAATGCCGGGCTCGACCAGCAATCCGGGCAGGAGCTGGACAAGGCGATGTTCTTCGACGCGCCATTGAAGGCCGCGGTCGAGAAGGGCGATGTGCCGATGGCGCGCCTCAACGACATGGTCGCACGGTACCTGACCGGCCTGATCCTGACCGGCGCGTTCGATACGCCGGCGCCCGCGAGAGCCCAGCCGATCGACTATGCCGCCAATGCCGAGGTCGCGCAGCGCGCCGCGGAGGCGGGCATCGTGCTGCTCAAGAATGACGGCGGCATCCTGCCGCTGGCGGCGAGCGCAAAGAATATCCTTGTCATTGGCGGCGGCGCGGATGTCGGCGTCCTGTCCGGCGGTGGCTCCAGTCAGGTGCGCTCGGTCGGCGGCGCGCCGATCGAAATTCCGCTCGCTTATGGCGGCTCGGCGTCGTTCGCGCGGATCACCTGGCACGCCTCCTCCCCGCTCGCCGCGCTGCGCAAGGCAGCACCCGGCGCGCAGGTCGACTTCACCGACGGCCGGAACATGAACGCGACGCTGGAGGCCGCCGCCAAGGCCGACATCGTCATCGTCTTTGCCACGCAATGGACGACCGAGGCCGATGATGTGCCCAACCTGCGCCTGCCCGATCATCAGGACGCGCTGATCGGCGCGGTGTCGCGGGCGCAGCCCAGGACCGTGGTCGTGCTGACCACCGGCGGTCCGGTGACGATGCCGTGGATCACGCAAGTCCCCGCAGTGCTGCAAGCCTGGTACCCCGGCCAGCGCGGCGGCGAGGCGATTGCCAATATCTTGACCGGCAAGGTCAATCCTTCGGGCCGGCTGCCGATCACCTTCCCCGTCCGCGAGGCACAGGCACCGCGTCCCACGCCGGTCGGCCTCGACCTGCTTACCGGGCTTGAGCGCGATGCGGCGTCGAACCCGGCAGCGGGCGGAGATTTTAGCCTCAAGACCTTCCCCGTGAAGTATCAGGAGGGCAGCGATGTCGGCTATCGCTGGTATGAGCGGCAGGGCAACAAGCCGCTCTTCGCGTTCGGCCATGGCCTCAGCTACACCAGCTTCGCCTATGCCCAGCCGCAGGTGCGCGGGGGCAAGACGCTGACCGTCAGCTTCACCGTCACCAACACTGGCCAGCGTGCCGGCGCGGACGTGCCGCAGCTCTATGTGACCCGCGACGGATCGGGCAAGCCGATGCGGCTCGCCGGATTCCAGCGCGTGACGCTCAACCCCGGCGAATCGCGCCGCGTGACGCTGACCGCCGAGCCGCGCATCCTGGCTGATTACGACACCAGCCTGCCCGGCTGGCGGATCGCGGGGGGCAGCTATCGCGTCGCCATCGCCCGCGATGCGACGGATCGGTCGATGACGCTCACCACGACGCTCGACGCGGCGACGATGAAGCCCTAGCCATCGGGAAACGGGCGGCCAACGCGCCCGAACTGGTGGAGCGGGTGACGGGCGATCAGGCGACAGGCGGCGGCGCGCGGCGCGGGATGGGCTTCATCCTGCTGGTCGCGCTCGCCAATGCGGGGGGCGTGATCGCCTTCCTCCCCCTGCTCAGCCTGTTGCTGCCGGTCAGGATCGCGGAGATTGCGGGCGAGGCGCGCATCGGCCTATTCACCGCTACGGTGATCGCGGGGGCCATCGCCGCCAGCCTGTCCAACATCGCCTTTGGCTGGGCCAGCGACCGGACGCGCGCGCGCGGTGGCGGGCGGCGCTCCTGGGTGGTCATCGGGCTGGTGCTGCTCGCTTTGTCGTTTGCAGCGGTCGCGGTCGCGCAGAGTCCCGCTGCCATCATCCTCGCGATCATCCTGTTTCAGGTAGCAGTCAACGCGCTGCTCGCCCCGCTGTTCGCGATCATGGCGGACGAGGTGCCGGGCGCGCAGATGGGACTGGCGGGTGGCCTGATCGCACTGGGCTCGCCGCTGGCGTCCGCGGTCGGCGCGGTCATGATCGCTCTCGCCCTTCCCGGCGACGGCGCGCAGCTCGCCTTCATCCTTGCCATGGCGTTGCTCTGCGTAGTGCCGTTGCTGCGCGTGCCGTCGGTCGAGGCCGCCGCGATTGTCTCGGCCACGCCGCCACGCCTTGCCGGGCGTGACCTCGCGGTGGCGTGGCTGTCGCGGCTGCTGGTGCAGATCGCGGGCAATGTCCTCTCGCTCTACCTCGTCTATTATTTCGTGAGCATCGATCCGGATGTGTCCGCGGCCAAGCAGGTCGGCCCGATCGGCCAGCTGATGACGATCGCCTATCTGCTCCCGCTGCCGGTGGCGGTGCTGCTGGGACGCTGGTCTGATCGGGTCGGGCGACGCAAGCCCTTCCTGTTCGCGGCGGCGGGGGTAGCAGCGCTCGGCCTGCTCGGGCTGGCGGTCGCCCGAGACTGGTCGATCGCCGCGTCGGCCTTCGCCCTGTACGCCATGGGCTCATCGGTCTTCCTGTCGATCCATTCGGGCTTTGCGATGCAGTTGCTGCCCAGCGCGGCCAATCGCGGCCGCGATCTCGGCCTGATCAACCTCACCAACACCCTCCCCGCGCTGATCGGGCCCGCGCTCGCCTGGGCGCTGTCGACGCCGCGCGATTTCGGCCCGGTGATGCTGCTGCTCGCCGCACTCACGCTGGTCGGCGGCGCGCTGGTCCTCGGCATCCGGCAGCAACGCTGACGCGGGTTTGAGAAAAATCGAGCACCCGCACGAATTTGCCCGGCAACCCGGTTGACAGCCCCAGGACGCCCCCGTAGAGGCGCTCGCCTACCCCGTGCCCAGATGGCGGAATTGGTAGACGCACCAGCTTCAGGTGCTGGCGATCGCAAGGTCGTGGAGGTTCGAGTCCTCTTCTGGGCACCATTTTTCTTTCCGGACACTTCCGCAAGTGTCCGGAAAAATCCAAGAAAACAGCCACTTGCGACAAGGTTGGCGTCCATCGGCATCCGGCCGAATTCGTTGAAATTGGCGGTACATGACGGTATATCTGACGGTATCAAAACCGACAGAGGTGGCACCATGCTGACCGATCTGGCCGTCCGAAAAGCCGCGCCGCGCGACAAGCCCTACAAGCTCTCTGATGGGGGCGGGCTGTACCTGCTGGTGACGGCCGCGGGTCAACGATACTGGCGGATGGACTATCGTTTCGGTGAAAAGCGGGCCACTGCGGCACTCGGGGTCTATCCGACCATCACCCTTGCCGAGGCGCGAGCCAAGCGACTGGAGATCAAGAAGCAGATCGCCGAGGGAATCAACCCAGCGGCCAAGCGCAAGATCGACAAGATCACCGGGCCGCTCGCCAATGTGAACAGCTTCAAGGCCGTGGCGGAAGAATGGCTCGACAAGGCCCGACGCGAGGGCCGTGCCGATGTGACTGTGGGCAAGCTGACATGGTTGCTCGAATTCGCCTACCCCATCATCGGGGACCGGAAGATCGGTGAGATCAAGGCCCCCGAACTGCTCGCCGTGCTACGTGCGGTCGAGAAGCGCGGCCATTACGAAACCGCACGACGGCTGCGCAGCACCTGCGGACAGGTCTTCCGCTATGCCATTGCCACCGGCCGCGCCGACCGCGACGTTTCGGCAGACCTGCGCGGCGCGCTGATCGTGCCCAAGGTGACGCACCGCGCCGCCATCACCACGCCGAAGGAAGCGGGCGCTCTGCTGCGGGCCATCGATGCCTATTCAGGCTATCCGGTTACCCATGCGGCGCTGCGGCTTGCCCCTTACGTCTTCGTCCGCCCGGGCGAACTGCGGCAGGCTGAATGGAGCGAGTTCGACTTTACCCGCAACATCTGGACCATCGCCGCCGACAAGACCAAGATGCGCGTCGCGCACCGCGTGCCGCTCAGCCGTCAGGTCCTCGCCATCCTGGAAGAGCTGCGCGAGATCACCGGCAACCGCCGCTTCCTCTTCCCCGCCCAGGGCAAGCGCGACAGGCCCATGTGCGAAAACACGATCAACCTCGCGCTGCGACGGATGGGGTTCGATGGCACCACGATGACCGCCCATGGTTTCCGCGCCATGGCCAGCACGCTGTTGAACGAGCAAGGCCATTGGAACCCCGACGCAATCGAGCGCCAGCTCGGCCATGCCGAGACCGATGACGTCCGCCGCGCCTATGCGCGCGGCGAGCACTGGGATGAGCGAATCAGGATGATGCAGAGCTGGGCTGACTATCTCGACCAGCTAAGGTCCGGTGCAAAGGTGCTGCAAGGCAGCTTCCGCAAGCCATCTGGCGCTGCGAGCGCGTTGCCGGGTTGATCCTGCGGCACCGATCAGGATCTGTCACCAATCTGTTCAGCAGGCGATTTCCGCATCAAGGTAGGCCTCGACGCGCCGCATACCTGCGAGGCCATCTGCCAGCATGAGATCGAGCGCGCTGGCCCCATCAAAGGCCTCGTTAGGTGCACCGATCCAACGTGCGGCTCTATCGCCATCAACGAACATGCATCGCAATGCGCGATGAATGCCGAGCAGCGCTGCAGCCCGACCTTCGCCGTTGAGAAGCCGCTCGGCCGCTTCATCTTGAAAGCCCCAGCGCGCGACCAATGCAGCGGCCGCCCGCGCCATGGCCAGTATTTCGTGATAGTCGAACTGAGCGCTTGCGATCGACATGGACAGATCCACTGACTTCGACGCCCCCTCGATAGCATGGAACGTCCGCTCATGCCACCAATCAACTTACCGATCGGTAAGAATTTTGGGATAAGCGTCAATATCAAAGCGCATCCTTCCCGATCGGGAAGAAATGCTCTTGAATCTCTACGGCACATATGAGAACTTCCCGCTCGGTAAGAATGACGTGATCGACAACGCAACCCAATTCGGCGCAGCCGTCGCCTCGGCCCGCAAGGCCCTTGGCCTTACCCAGCGGGAGCTGGCGCTCGCAATCAACAGCGGCGAGCGCTTCATTGTCGATCTGGAAGCAGGAAAGCCCACCGCCCAACTCGGCAAGGCACTCGCTGCTGCCAAGGCTGTCGGCTTGCGGCTCACCGCCACCGGCAGTCCGCAGGCCTGACGTTGGAACTTCCCGTCCACTACGAGAACCGCCTGGTCGCCAAGATCAGTGCCGATGCACGGGCGACCCGCCTCGCGTATGACGAAGCATGGCTGTCTTCCCCAGACAGCTTCCCGGTCTCGCTGGCAATGCCGAACCGGCCGGAGCCGTATGACGGGGAACAGGTCCTTCCCTGGCTGATGAACCTCCTGCCGGAGGGCGAACCGCTGCGCGCCATGACTCGCGCGCTCGGCGCTGCGCCGGAGGACGCGCTCGGCCTGATCGCGCAGACCGGCAACGATCTGGCGGGCGCGCTCAGCATCGCTCCGCAACAGCCGCGCGGCGAGCCCGGCTATCGCTCGATCCCGGATGCCGACGCACTGCAGCGGATCATCGAGGAACTGCCAGCGCGGCCATTCCTGGTCGGCGAGGACGGCGTCTCGATGAGCCTCGCCGGCGCGCAGGAAAAGCTGCCGGTGGCTGTCATCGACGGCCAGATTGCGGTGCCGATCAACGGCGTGCTATCCACCCATATCCTCAAGCCCGACAATCCACGCCTGCCCGGCAGCGTCCAGAATGAGGCGCTGTGCATGGTTCTCGCTCGCAGGATCGGTCTCAATGTCGCGCCGGTTACGACCGGCGTTGCGGGGAAGCGCAGCTATCTGTTGGTCGATCGCTACGACCGGATCGGCACCGGCACCAATGTCCGCCGCCTGCATCAGGAGGACTTTTGCCAGGCCCTCGGTCGTCCGCCTGCAGCCAAATACGAGTTCAACGGCACCGGCGTTCGCGGCCCCTCGGTCGCCGACATGTTCGCCCTCGTCCGCCAACATATGACTGCGCGCGACATCACCCGGCTACTCGACGCCGTGATCTTCAACATCGCGATCGGCAACGTCGACTCGCACGCCAAGAACTACTCGATCCTGCTCGGCCCGGGCGCGCCACAGCTAGCCCCGCTGTATGATCTCATGTCGGGCCTCGCGTGGGCCAACATCACCCAGAACCACGCCCAGGCGATCGGGGGGCAGCGCCGCGGCCGCCACATCTACGGCCGCCACTGGCGGCGCATGGCCGAAGCCGCCGGCCTGGCAGCGCGGGGGACGGTGCAGCGGGTGGAACAGGTGACGGCGCGGTTGCTGCGCGAACTGCCCGCAGCGGTCGAGGAGGTCGCAGCAATGCCAGCAGGTTCCAGTATGCTCGACATCTTCGCAAAGGAGATTGAAGAGCGGGCGACGGAGGTCGGTGCGCACGCCGGACAAGAAGGTGTGCAAGACATCGCAGAGATGCCGGAACCCGAGATCAACTCATCGCCGACTGCCTATGAATGAGAACCTGATCCGAGCCCTGGTCAGCTCGCGGCAAACTGGATAGCAAGCGCCCATGGCGGAAGCGTGGACTGACCTGGAAATCGACCTGATCGTCGCAGATTACTTCGCGATGCTAACTGCAGAGCTGACTAGACGGTCCTTCAGCAAGGCGGAGCACAATCGAGCGCTTCAAGGTCTTCTAAAGGACCCGGCTCGAAGCCGTGGCTCGATCGAATTCAAGCATTGATCTGCCCCCCGCTGAGTGGCCCAGAGACTATGATAGTCTGGACCATGAAA
>NZ_LSJM01000400.1 GCF_001557215.1 Sphingomonas sp. CCH9-E2
TGAGTAGGGCGCGCAGAAACCTCACCCCGCCTCCGCGATCCACTTCGCCGCCGTCTCGCCGTCCCAGTCCATGTCGCCGGACACGCGCCAGACTTCCTTGCCCTGTGCGTCGTAGAGGATCGTGGTCGGCAGGTTGACGCCATAGCCGGTCGAGAATTTGACGTCGGGGTCGAGATAGGGCTGGAGCGCGGCGAATTTCGCCTTTTCGAAGAAGGGCGTGACCTTGGCCGCGCCGTCGAGATCCTGGCTGATCACCAGCACTTGCAGTCTGTCCTTTTCGCGCACCGCGAGCCGATCAAGCGTCGGCATTTCGCGCACGCATGGCGCGCACCAAGTGGCCCACAGGTTGACCAGCAGCGGCTTGCCGCGGAACGCCGCCAGCGTCACCGGCTTGCCTGCGGGGTCGAGGAAACCGTGATCGGGTGCGGCCTGACCCTTGTTGCTGCGATCCACGGTGCCGACGCGCTCGGGCTCGTCGGTTGCGTTGTCGGCCGCAGCCGGGCTTTCGTCGGCGACAGTTGCGGTTGCTTGCGGGTCGGGTTGCTTGCCACTATCGCAGCCGGCGGTTCCAAGGCCCAGAGTGAGGAGAAGCGCGATCGTCGAGCGCAAGGGAAGCTCCAATTCCATGTGGGGCGGGCGCTTTTCCGAAGGCCCGTCGTCGGTGATGCGTGAGATTAACGCATCGATCCCGTTCGACAAGCGAATGTGGCGCCAGGATATCGCCGGGTCGAAGGCGCATGTCGCGATGTTGGGCCAGCAGGGGATCGTATCGGCGGAGGATGCCGCGACGATCTCCGCCGGGCTGGACCAGGTCGCCGCCGATTACGAACGCGACGGGGTGCCGGAGGATCTGGCGCTCGAAGACATTCATATGCTGACCGAATCGCGGCTGGCGGAGAAGATCGGGCCGGTGGCCGGGCGGCTGCACACGGCGCGCAGCCGTAACGATCAGGTCGCGACCGATTTCCGCCTGTGGGTGCGCGACGCGACCGACCAGGTGCTCGCCGCGCTCGACGCGCTGCAGGGTGCACTGTTGACGCGTGCGGAGGAGCATGCCGACAGCGTGATGCCGGGCTTCACCCATCTGCAAAGCGCGCAGCCGGTGACGCTGGGGCATCATCTGATGGCCTATTTCGAGATGATCGCGCGCGATGTGTCGCGGTTCAGCGACAATCGCGCGCGGGGCAATCTGTGCCCGCTGGGGTCGGCGGCGCTGGCGGGGACGGGCTTTCCGCTCGACCGTGATATGACGGCGGCGGCGCTCGGCTTCGATGGTCCGACGCGCAACTCGCTCGATGCCGTGAGCGACCGCGACTTCGCGCTCGATTATCTGATGGCGGCGGCGCAATGCTCGCTGCACCTCAGCCGCCTGGCGGAGGAATTCGTGATCTGGGCGAGCCAGCCGTTCGGCTTCGTCAAGCTGTCCGACCAATGGTCGACCGGCAGCTCGATCATGCCGCAGAAGCGCAATCCCGATGCGGCCGAGCTGGTGCGCGGGCATAGCGGGCGGATCGTCGGGTGCCTGACTGCACTCATGATCACGATGAAGGGCCTGCCGCTCGCCTATTCGAAGGACATGCAGGACGACAAGCCACCGGTGTTCGAGGCGCACGACCTGCTCGCGCTCTCCATCGCGGCGATGACCGGAATGGTCGAGAGCGCGGACTTCCGGACCGACCGCATGCGCGGGCTCGCCGAAAGCGGTTTTGCCACCGCCACCGACCTGGCCGACTGGCTGGTGCGCGAGGGCGGCATCCCGTTCCGCGAGGCGCACCACATCACCGGCCGCGCGGTCGCGGCGGCGGAGGCGAAGGGCGTGCGGCTCGACCAGCTGGAGCTGGCGGAACTGCAGGCGATCGACGGGCGTATCGACGCGCGCGTGTTTGACGTATTGACGGTCGATGCTTCGGTCGCGAGCCGGATGAGTTTTGGTGGGACCGCACCCGCGCGGGTGCGTGAGGCGATTGCGGCGGCGCGTGCCGCAAGAGGAGAATAGGTTATGCGAACCCTGGTGGTCTTCACGGCGCTTCTGCTGGCCGCATGCGGCAATCGGGGCGACCTGAAACCGGCCGCCGGGGAGACGCTGCCCCCCAAACCCTATGGGGCGGTGGCCACGCCGGCACCGGCAGACCTGACGAAGGCGCCGCCCCAGACGCGACCGACGCGCAGCGACGAAGTGCTGCGCAGCTCAGAAGAACGGCGCAGCGACGAGTTCGACCTGCCGCCGCAGTAAGAAGATCATCATGGACCATTTCACCCGCAAGAACGGCGTGCTGCACGCCGAGGACGTCGCCATTCCCGCCATCGCGGCGCAGGTCGGCACGCCCTTCTACGTCTATTCGACCGCGACGCTGGAGCGGCATGCGCAGGTGCTGAAGGCCGCGCTCGCCGATCTGCCGCGCGTGCATATCGCCTTTGCGATCAAGGCCAATCCGAACCTCGCAGTGCTCGGCGTGCTCGCCAAGCAGGGCTATGGCGCGGACGTGGTGTCGGGCGGCGAGCTCAAGCGCGCGCTGGCGGCGGGCATGAAGCCCGAGGATGTGGTGTTTTCGGGCGTCGGCAAGACGCGCGGCGAGCTGCAGCTGGGGCTGGACGAGGGGATCGGCCAGTTCAACCTCGAGCTGGAAGAGGAGGGCGAAGTGCTCGCCGACCTCGCGCATGCGCAGGGCAAGACTGCGCCGGCGGTGCTGCGCGTGAACCCCGATGTCGATGCGGGGACGCACGCCAAGATTTCGACCGGCAAGGCGGAGAACAAGTTCGGCGTCGCGATCGACCGCGCGCCCGCGATCTTCGACCGGCTGGCCAAGCGTCCGGGCATGAATTTGCGCGGCGTGGCGATCCATATCGGCAGCCAGCTCAAGACGCTCGCTCCGCTCGAGGCCGCGTACAAGCGCGTCGGCGAACTGGTCGCGCAGCTGCGCGCGGCCGGGCACACCATCACCCATGTCGACCTCGGCGGTGGCCTCGGCGTGCCTTACGAGCCGGACGACAAGGTGTCCTCGGCCGAAGAATTCGGGGCGATGGTCAAGCGCGTCACCGCCGACTGGGACGTGACTTTGATGTTCGAACCGGGCCGCTTCATCTGCGGCAATGCCGGGGTGCTGGTGACCGAGGTCATCTGGGTCAAGCCGGCGAGCATCAATCCCTATGTCATCGTGGATGCGGCGATGAACGACCTCGCCCGCCCCGCGCTGTACGACGCCTATCATGCGTTCGAGGCGGTCGAGCCGACGGGCGAGAAGTTCGTCGCCAATATCGCAGGCCCGGTGTGCGAGACCGGCGATACGTTCGCGATGGGGCGCGAGATCGACCTGGTGAAGTCGGGCGACCTCGCGGTGTTCCGCACTGCGGGCGCCTATGGCGCGACCATGGCATCGACCTATAACAGCCGGGCGCTGGTGCCCGAGGTGCTGGTGTCGGGCGACCGGTTCGCGGTGGTCGCCGACCGCATCCAGCCCGAAACGATCATGGGGGCCGAGCGCGTCCCCGAGTGGGTGCGGTGAAACGCTCCGGCCTGCCCGTCTTCGTGCGGCTGGACGGGCGGCCGGCAATCCTGGTGGGCGACGGCGCGATGGCGGAGGCCAAGCGCCGCTTGCTCGAACGCGCGGGCGCGGTGATCGTCGGCGAGGATGCGCCGGCGCACATCGCTTTGGTCGCGTGCGCGGATCCCGAGCCGGTGGTGGCGCGGCTCAAGGCACGTGGCCTGCTGGTCAATGTCGCCGACCGGCCCGATCTGTGCGATTTCACCCTGCCCGCGATCGTTGAGCGTGATCCCGTGACGATCGCGATCGGCACCGGCGGCGCGTCGGCGGGACTGGCGGCGGCGTTGCGGCAGCGGATCGAGCCGCTGATCCCGGCCGGCCTTGGCGCGTTTGCCGATGCGCTGGGGGCGGCGCGGGAAGCGATGCGGGCGCGCTGGCCCGATGGGGGCGAGCGGCGGCGGGCGCTGGGTGCTGCGTTGGCCGGGCCGCTCGATCCCTTGCAGGCACAGGATGAAGCCGCTGTCGCGCGCTGGATTGCCGGTTCGGAGGCCCCCGGCGACCGGATCGAGACCATCGTGCTGACCTCTCCCGACCCCGACAATCTGACGCTGCGGCAGGCGCGCTGGCTGGCGCAGGCGG
>NZ_LSJM01000401.1 GCF_001557215.1 Sphingomonas sp. CCH9-E2
CCGGATTTTGGTACTATAGCGCCATGGCAGCCAAGAACACCAGCGTCGCCCTGGGCGACCACTTCACCGCCTTCGCCGCGCGACAGGTCGCGTCGGGGCGCTATGGCTCGATGAGCGAGGTGATCCGCGCGGGGTTGCGGCTGCTGGAGGATGAGGAGCAGCGGCTTGCCGAACTGCGCGCGGCGATTGAGGATGGCTTGACGAGCGGTGAACCCGTTCCCTTCGACTTCGAGGCGTGGCTCGCATCGAAGACCGCCGCTGAGTGACGCTCGCGCTGGAACTCCTGCCTGGCGCGATTGCCGACCTCGACTCGATCTATGCCTATTCGCTCGAACATTGGGGACCGGAGCAGGCTGAAACCTACCTGCGGGCCCTCAATGCGCGGATGCAGGGGCTGCGGCGCTTCCCTGCGCTCGGTACGGGACAGGACGCATTACACCCCGGGCTGCGCCGGATCGGTGAGGGCAGCCACAGCATCTATTATCTGATCCGCGACGAGACGGTGCTAATCGTGCGCGTCCTGCATGACCGCATGGATACGAAGCGGGCGCGCTTCATGTTCCAGCAGCCAGCACGAGAGTATCGCGCGGAGATTTAGCTGGCGGCCTAGACCGCCAGCAAATCAATACACCCGCTTCTTCGGCTTGATATACTCGACCTCGTCGGTGAGCGTATAGTCGTGGACCGGGCGGTAGTCGATCGCGACCGCGCCGCCTTTGCCGCCCCAGCCTTCGAAGCTCGCCACGGTGTGCTTCATCCAGGTCGCGTCGTCGCGATCCGGGAAGTCCTCGTGCATGTGTGCGCCGCGCGATTCCTTGCGGTTGTCGGCGCTGCGGATGGTGACGACGGCCTGGCTGATCAGGTTGTCGAGTTCGAGCGTCTCGATCAGGTCGGTGTTCCAGATCAGCGAACGGTCGGTCACGCCGACATCGTTCATGCTCTGATAGATGCCGTCCATCTTGGTGACGCCCTCGGCCAGCAGCGCGGTGTCGCGGAACACGGCGGCGTGCTTCTGCATCGCGCGCTGCATCTCGGCGCGGATCTTTGCCGTCGGGGTGCCACCCTTGGCATTGCGGAAATGGTCGAGGCGGGTGAGCGCAAACTCCTCCGACCCCTTGGGCAGCGGGTTGTGCGGCGTGTTGGGCTTGAGCAGTTCCTTGAGCCGCAGGCCGGTCGCACGGCCGAACACGACCAGATCGATCAGGCTGTTCGAACCGAGGCGGTTGGCGCCATGCACAGACACGCACGCCGCTTCACCGACCGCGAACAGGCCGGGGACGACCGCATCGGGGTTGCCGTCGCGCAGCTGCACGACTTCGCCATGATAGTTGGTCGGCACGCCGCCCATATTGTAGTGGACGGTCGGCACCACCGGCAGCGGCTTCTTGGTCAGATCGACACCGGCAAAGATCTTGCCGGTTTCGGTGATGCCGGGCAGCCGCTCGGCCAGCACCTTCGGATCGATGTGATCGAGGTGCAGGAAGATATGGTCGCTGTCCTTGCCGACGCCGCGCCCCTCGCGGATCTCCATCGCCATCGAACGCGCGACGACGTCGCGGCTGGCGAGATCCTTGGCCGAGGGTGCGTAGCGCTCCATGAAGCGCTCGCCCTCGGAATTGGTGAGGTAGCCGCCTTCGCCGCGTGCGCCTTCGGTGATCAGCACGCCCGCGCCATAGATGCCGGTCGGGTGGAACTGCACGAACTCCATGTCCTGCAGCGCAATGCCGGCGCGCAGTGCCATGCCGTTGCCATCGCCGGTGCAGGTGTGCGCCGACGTCGCCGACTGATACACGCGCCCGCCGCCACCGGTGGCCAGGACCACGGCGTGCGAGCGGAAGCGGTGGATGCTGCCATCCTCCATGCACATGGCGATCACGCCACGGCACGCACCGTTTTCCATGATCAGGTCGAGCGCGAAATATTCGATGAAGAAGTCCGCGTCATATTTCAGCGACTGCTGATACAGTGCGTGCAGCATCGCATGGCCGGTGCGGTCGGCCGCGGCGCAGGTGCGCTGCACCGGGGGGCCTTCGCCCATATTCTGCATGTGGCCGCCGAACGGGCGCTGATAGATGGTGCCATTGTCGTTGCGGCTAAACGGCACGCCGGCATGTTCCAGCTCGATCACCGCCGCCGGGGCTTCGCGCACCATATATTCGATCGCGTCCTGGTCGCCCAGCCAGTCCGATCCCTTGACGGTGTCGAACATGTGCCAGGTCCAGTGATCGGGCGAGTTGTTGCCGAGCGAGGCGGCGATGCCGCCCTGGGCCGCGACGGTGTGCGACCGGGTCGGGAACACCTTGGTGATGCACGCGGTCTTCAGCCCCGCTTCGGCGCAGCCCATGGTCGCGCGCAGGCCCGAACCACCGGCGCCGACGACGACGGCGTCATAGCTGTGATCGATGATCTTGTAGGCGGCGGACATCAGGCGGGTGCTCCGGTGGCAACGGTGGTGAAGGCGATCTTGAGGATCGAGAAGATCGCGAACGTCCCGGCGGCGAGGGTGAAATAGTTGAGCAACGTCAACAGCACGATTCGCGTCTCGTCATGCTGATAATCCTCGATCACCACCTGAAGGCCGAGGCGGAAATGATAGAAGACGCTGATCACGAGCAGGATCATCGGGACGGCGGCGATCGGAGCCGACAGCCAGGCCTGCACCGTTTCATAGCCCATGTCGGGCAGGCGGATCAGGCTGACGATCAGCCAGAGCATCAGCAGCAGGTTCGACCCCGCGGTGATGCGTTGGTGCAGCCAGTGATGCGTGCCTTCATGCGCCGATCCGAGGCCGCGCACGCGACCGATGCTGGTTCCGGTGCCCATTACTTCTTCTCCGCCGCGATCGGGGTTTCGGACTTCGGTGCCTTGGCCAGTTCGCCATAGACGATCCAGCCCCACAAAGCGGCGGTCAGCGCGACCGACACGACCATGGTCAGCACCGCGAAGCTCTTGTTCACCTTCAGCTCGAACGCCGCACCCGCATCCATTACGAAGTGGCGGATACCGCTCATCATGTGCTGGAAAAAGCTGAGCGTCAGCCCGATGCCGAGGATATAGCCGATGGCGTTCGGCGCGCCGCTAGCGACCGTCAGACAGTCGAGAAACTTGGCATAGCCCTCCGGCCCCGATGCCAGCGCATAGAGCCACCACAGGAACACGCCGACTCCGACCGTCGCCATGCCGCTGCCCGTCACGCGGTGCAGGATCGAAACGAGCATGTGCGGGCCCCATTTCCACACTTGCAGGTGTGGTGAGAGCGGGCGGTTGATATTGCGGGCCTTGGCCACGGCGTGTCCCCTATGATTTGCGCCCCCAAATAGCCCCCGCCGCAAACGATGCAAGAAGCTAGCCCGCAAATCATCTGTCCCTAACCCGGCCTTAACCATTTCGGGTTTAGCTCGCCGTGATAGTCCGGGCATCGACACGCGTCCGGCGGAAACAGGGGACCGGTTTCGTGGCTTCAGCGCGATCGAACAAGGACATGCCGGCGACGGGTGCGATGAGCGCCCGGATCGACATCGCCGCGCGGCTGCGGATTTTCGACTTTGACGGGTCGATGGACCGGATGAGCCGCGACGTCTGGGAGATGCTCGAGCCCGAAATCCGGGCCGTTTCGGAAGCCTATTGGCAGCAATGGCTGCGCTGTTTCGCGGACGAGCGCGACTGGGCACCGGACGACACGCAGAAGATGATCGATGTCGGCGTGGTGTTTCTGCGCAACCGCTTCCTCGACACGCGCGGGCGCGCCTGGGTCGAATCGATCGAGCGTTCGGTCGCCGCTGCCTATAACGCCGATGTCCAGCCGATGGCGCTGTTGTCGATGATCAACGCGAGCGACCGCGCCGCGCTGGAAGTGCTGGTGCGCCGGGTTGAGCCGGGCGATGCACGCCTGCCGACGCTGATCGACACGCTGATGCGGCTGTCGGCGCTGGAAAGCGACATCACCGTCGAAATCTACAATCTCTATCGCGAACATAGCGCCACCGTCGCGCGCGACCGGCTCGCCGGGCAGTTCCGCGATTCGATCGGCAATACCGTGGAACGCGCGTCCAGCGAGGGCGAATCGCTGCGGGCACAGGCAAGCCATACCTCGGCCGCCGCGCGCGGCATGCTGGGCAAGGCGAGCGAGGTCGCCGCCGCCGCCGAACAGTCCGCGCTGGCGATGCGCGAGGCGGCACATACTGCAGCCGGCCTGATCCGCGCGATCGAGGATGCCCGCACCGAGGTCGAGGTTGCCGCTGACGTCGCGACCCGCGCATCGGTGCAGGCGGGCGAGGCGGTGGCGATGAGCGAGATGCTGTCGGACCATGCCAAGTCGATCGAATCGATCCTGGGTCTGATCCGCGATATTGCCGGGCAGACCAACCTGCTCGCGCTCAACGCGACGATCGAGGCTGCCCGCGCGGGCGATGCCGGGCGCGGCTTTGCCGTGGTGGCGCAGGAGGTCAAGAGCCTCGCCAACCAGACCGCGCGCGCGACCGACGACATTGCGGGCAAGATCGCCGCGATCCAGTCGGCCACGCGCAGCACGGTCGAAACCAATGCCTCGATCCGCAACACGGTTCAGGAAGTTCAGGCCAGCGCCGACCGCATCCGCGGCGCGATGGAAGTGCAGGCGCAGACGGTGACCGCGATCACCGCAGCGGTCGACGAGACCGCGCTGGCGGCGGACTCGATGTCCGCGACGATCGGCGCGATCCGTGAGGATACCGAAAGTGTCGCCAGCGATATCGAGCGGGTCGGCGCCGGCTTTGCCGCGCTCGACGCCGAACTCGGCACACTCAAGAACAGCGCGGGCGAATTCGTCGCAAAAGTCGCTGCATGATGGAGGGGATCAATGGCCGGAGCCAAGGAGCTCGGGCAATGGAGCGGCGACGACCGCCCCATTGCCGAGCGCATTCGCGATTATGACTGGGACGGCGCGATCGCGCCGGGGTGCGCGCGCATCGCAGAACTGATCGGCGACGATTTTGAGACCATCGCCCGCGCCTTCTGGACGCATTATCTGACGCTGCCCGGTACCGAGCATGTCCGCGGCCATTTCGTCGGCGAACGGCTGGAGAAGCAGATCGCGGTCAGCACGCGCTACACCCGCGTCAAATACGCCCATCCGTTCGAGCGCGAATGGGTCGAGATGGCGGCCAAACATGCCGACGACACACATCGCGCGCGAATTCCGCTGCGGGCGTTGTTGTCCGCTTTCGCCTTCGCCCATGCCCGCACCTTCGAAGTGCTGAGCGACCGCCTGCCCGACGATGTCGCGACCTTCCGACAGTTGAGTGACGTTGCGACGCGCATGTCGATGCTGGAGGCGGACTTTATGGCCTCGCGCCTCGGCGTGCGCGACGCCGAACTCGCCCGCAGCGCGCGGCAGGACCAATCGGACCGCTTCCGTGCCGACATTGCGGGTACGATCGAAATGACCGGCGCACTGGGCGCGCGGGTGCGCGATCAGGCGCGCGGCGCAGCGAACGCGGCGCGCGGGATGCAGGGCAAGACCAATGAAGTCGCCGCCGCCGCCGAGCAATCGGCGCTGGCCATGCGTGAGGCGGCATCGACCGCCGCCGGCTTGATCCGCGCGATCGAGGATGTCCGCGCGCAGGTTGAGGGCGCGAGCGACGTGGCGCAGCGGGCCAGCGCGCATGCGAGCGAGGCGGTGATGATGAGCGCGACGCTCGCCGGGCATGCCCAGTCGATCGAATCGATCCTGGGCCTGATCCGCGAGATTGCCGGGCAGACCAATTTGCTCGCGCTCAATGCGACGATCGAGGCGGCGCGGGCGGGCGATGCCGGGCGCGGCTTTGCGGTTGTGGCACAGGAAGTGAAGAGCCTTGCCAGCCAGACCGCGCGCGCGACCGACGATATCGCGGCCAAGATCGCCGCGATCCAGTCGGCAACCGACCAGACGGTCGCCACCAGCACCACGATCCGCGCGACGGTGAGCGAGGTTCAGGCGAGTGCCGACCGCATCCGCGACGCGATGGCGATGCAGGCGCAGACGGTCACCGCGATCACCGCGGCAGTCGACGAAACCGCGCTGGCGGCGGACTCGATGTCCGACACGATCAGCGCGATCCGCGAAGACAGCCACGCCGTGGCGGGCGAGATCGACTCGCTGGAGCATGCGTTCGGCGAAATCGACGCGCGGCTTGGCCAGCTCAGCGACGCGGCGACCAGCTTTTCGGCCAACGTGGCGGCCTAAGTCCCCCTTCCGCTCGCGGGAGGGGCTAGGGGAGGGTCTGTCCTCCCCGACCTTGCCCAATTGACAGGCCCTCCCCCGACCCCTCCCGCAAGCGGGAGGGGAGATTTGACATGCCGGGCGTTCCGACTAACGCGTCCGCCATGACGACCCACATCCTAGTCACCGGTTCCAGTCGCGGCATCGGCGCTGCGATCCTTTCCAGCTTCGATGGCCGCGACGTGCGCGCGGTGGGGCAGGGGACGGCGAGCGGCATTGCCGCCGACTTTACCGATCCCGCAGCGCCGGCCGCTTTGTGGCAGGCGGCGCTCGACCAGCTCGACGGCCGGATCGATGTGCTGGTCAACAATGCCGGGATTTTCGAGGCGGCACCGATCGACCTGGACGACGACGCCTGGCTCGCGGCGTGGGAGCGGACGATGCAGGTCAACCTGACCGCCTCGGCCCAGCTCAGCCGCTTTGCGGTCAGGCACTGGCAGGCGCGCGGCGAAGGCGGTCGTCTGGTCAACATCGCCAGCCGCGCCGCCTATCGCGGCGACAGCCCCGCGCACTGGCATTATGCCGCGTCCAAGGCGGGGATGATTGGCATGACCAAGAGCATCGCGCGCGGCTACGCGAAAGAGGGCATCCTCGCCTTTGCGATCTGCCCCGGCTTCACCATGACCGGCATGGCCGAGGACTATCTGGCGAGCCGCGGCGGCGACAAGTTGCTCGCCGACATCCCGCTCGGCCGCGTCGCGATGCCCGATGAGGTGGCGACCATGGCCCGTTTCTGCGCGCTCGAAGCCCCAGCGTCGATGACCGGCGCGGTGCTCGACGTGAACGGGGCGAGTTACGTGCGATGAGTTCGTGGAAACTGACCCTGCCCTGCACGCGCGACGAGGCCGAGGCGATCGATTTCGAGGGGGCGGAGCTGCTCGGCATCGACCCCGCGCCGGTGCTGCTGACCAGCGAGACGATCCCCGACGATCCGCTCGCCTGGCAGCTCGAGGCCTATTTCGAGGCGAAGCCGGGCAAGGCCGACATCGCGGCGGTCCGCATTTTGGTGCCGAGCGCGGCGAAGGCCAAGGAAGTCGTCGAACAGCTGCCCGACGAGGATTGGGTGACGCTGAGCCAGCAGGGGATCGCACCGGTCCATGCCGGGCGCTTTTATGTCCACACCTCGACCAATCGCGGGAACGTGCCGGTCGGCGCCAAGAGCTTCCAAATCGAGGCGAGCCGCGCGTTCGGCACGGGTACGCATGAGACCACCGCCGGATGCCTGCGCACGCTCGACGCGATGCGTGCGCGGGGGGAGCGGGTCGATAACCTGATCGACATCGGCACCGGCACCGGCCTGCTCGCCTTTGCCGCGATGCATTTGTGGCCGCGCGCCTATGCCACCGCATCGGACATCGATCCGGTGTCGGTCGAGGTGACGGCGGAGAATGCCGCGATCAACGGCGTGCCGCTCGGCGTGATGCAGGGCCAACTCGCGCTCGCCGCCGCCGCCGGGCTGGAGCATCCGCTGCTGATCGGCCGCGCGCCTTACGACCTCGTCATCGCCAATGTGCTGGCGGGGCCGCTGATCGAGCTGGCGCCGAGCATCAGCGCGGTGCTGGCCGAGGGCGGGACGCTGATCCTTGCCGGCTTGCTGGAGACGCAGGCGGAACGGGTCGCGGGTGCCTATCGCCGCCACGGCCTGCGGCTGGCGGGCAAGACCCCGATGGCCGACTGGCCGACGCTGCGGCTGCGCAAGCGCACGCGCTATGGCTGGGACCGCACCACGCGGCCGGGCCCGGACGGGCAGGGGCTCGCGCCGGGGTTCGGGAGCTGGTGACGCGCGTCAGGACTTGCGGATATTCAATTCGCCATAAGTGAGGAAGGCGAGCGCCTTGCCCACCGGGCCGCGATAGGCGCCGTTCGCACCGGCGAGATGGGCTGCCAGCGCCGTGAACCGCCAGCAGTCCGCCTCGGTCGTTTCGATCTTGCGTGTCGTCAGCGCTTCCAGCCCCTGAGCCTCGCCGAACGTGCGCACCAGCTTGGCATGTTCGCGAAGGGAATCGGGGGCGGAGGGGTGATCCCAACCCCATAGAAATGTGCTGTCCGTCGTCAGGAACGTTCCGATGAACTGCACCGGCGCGGTGATGACCCACCCCTTGGGGTTGCGGAACTCGATCTGCCCGGCGTCCAGGTCGACCGACCAGGACGCCTTGTCAGCTTGCCACAAGCCAACATGGGCGTCGGTCTGGGCCTGAAGCCCCTTGGTGGCGGTTTCGAAGACGGCATCGATCTCTGCGTCGCTCATCCTCTTGGGATAGCTTCGCCCTTCCGCACGAGCGAAAGACGGGCGCGGCAGCATCAGCGCACCCGCCGCCGCCAGCATCATCCGGCGACTTTGATCAGCCATCACGATTCCGCGCATAGTCCTGCGTCCCACGTGTGATCACCCGGTCGCCCGGCTCGATCGCGGCGATGGCGATGTCCGGCTGGGCGAGGATCTCTTCGTAGAGCGGGGCGAAGTCGGTCTCGACCGTCACGCGCAGCAGTTCGTCATAGCTAGGGATGACGAAGTAATTCTGCTGGAAATCGTCGATGCGATATTCGGTTCGCATCACGCGCTTCAGGTCGAAGCCGATCCGGTTGGGGCTGTCGCTGTCGAGCGCGTAGCGGCTCTCGCCATGGCTCGACACGATCCCGGCGCCATAGATGCGCAGCGCGTCGTCTTCCTCGATCAGCCCGAACTCCACCGTGTACCAGTAAAGACGCGAGAGCTGCTTGAGCGCGCCATGCTCCAGCGCGCGCAGCCCGCCGCGGCCATAGGCCTCCATATAGTCCGCGAACACCGGGTCGGCGAGCAGCGGGACATGGCCGAACACGTCGTGGAAGACGTCCGGCTCCTGCAGATAATCGAGCTGGTCGGCGCGGCGGATGAAATTGCCCGCGACGAAGCGGCGATTGGCCATATGGTCGAAGAACACGTCATCGGGGACCAGACCGGGGACGGCGACGACCTGCCAGCCCGTGGCCTTCATCAGCCGCTCTGACAGCTCCTCAAAATTCGGAATGCCGCTTTCGGACAGCTTGAGCAGGTCGAGTCCGCGCAGAAACGCCTTGGACGCGCGGCCGGGCAACAGCTTGATCTGGCGCTCATAGAGCGTGTCCCACACGGCATGTTCCTGCGCCGTGAAGGCGTCCCAATTCTGCGGGATCGTCCAATCGGCGCCCGCGCCTTCCGGCGGACGCTCCAAAACATGGGTTTCACTCATCATGTCCGGAGCATAGCATGGCGACGCGCCGTGCGGAACCGAGGGGTTTCCCGGAGCTTGTGCCGGTGAGGAGTGATGCGATGCCCGTGAACGTCGAAGCCAAGGCACCCCCCGCATCGGCATTGCTCGCCGAATGGCCGCGTGCGGCGCTGTCGCTGGGGTCGCTGCCGTTCGCGTGGAAGGCGTTACTGGCCGAGCCGCGCGGAGACGGGCGGCCGGTGCTGACGCTGCCGGGACTCGTCAACAGCGACCTCAGCAACATCGTCATGCGCCGCTATCTCGATGCACTCGGCTATCGCGCTTATCCTTGGGCGCTCGGTCGCAATTTCGGCGCACGCGCGATCGGAGCGGAGGGCGAGCGGCTGATCGAGCGGATCGCACAGGTGCACGGCGAAACGGGGGAGAAGGTGACGCTGGTCGGCGTGTCGCTGGGCGGCATCATGGCGCGGATCGCCGCGCATCGCCGGCCTGAGCTGGTGCGCGAGGTGATTACGGTCAGTTCGCCCTTCGCTGGGCTGCCCACCGCCACCAATGTCTGGCGCGTGTTCGAGCTGGTCAGCGGCCAGCGCGCCGACGATCCAGCCGTGCGTGCGATGCTGGAGGAGGCGGCGACGCCGCTGCCGGTTCCGGCGACCGCGATCTGGAGTGCGAGCGACGGGCTGGTCAACGGTGCGATCTGTCACGAGCCGGACTGTGAGACAGCGCGGTCGATTGAGGTCGATTCAAGCCATTTATGGGTGCAGATGAAGCCCGAGGTGCTGCGCGCCATCGCGCAGACACTGGGGCGGAGTGCCTGACGCGATCAATCGCAGTCGTCGGGGTCCTTGCGGCACTTTTCGTCCTGCTTCTTGCGCTCGCGACCTTCTTTTTCTTCCTTCTCGCGCATCTTGCGGCCGTAGTTGCGGTCGGCTTCGTCCTGGCTGGTCGTGGCCCAGTCGGCGGCCTTGCCCACGACCTTGACCGGCGCGGTGACGACGTCGAATGCGGTCTTGGCGACGCAGCCGCCCGACAGCAGCGGCAGCGTAACGACGGCGATAATCAGTCCCTTGCGCATGGCGCAGTCCCTCGATGGCCGGTCAGCGGGAATGCCGATCGCGCGCCTCTACCCCCAGATAAGGGTAATCGGTAAATAAACCATCCACGCCGGCGGCCAGGAAACGCGTGATCTCCGCGGTCATGTCGCCATGGCCGGCGGGGTTGATGCCCTTGCGCAGACCGGAGGGGAGGAAGAAATTCTCGGCGCGGAAGGTCCAGGGGTGGACCTTGAGCCCCACCGCGTGTGCATCGGCGACCAGCGGTGAGACGGTGCCGTCGCCCGCCACCACCATGTCCTTTTGCGGGCCGACCCCGGCGGCGTAGGCGGCGATCGCCTTCAGTCCCTCGGGCGTCGCCATCGCCTTGTAGCTCGGCTGCGCTGCGTCCGCCGGGCCGCCTTCGGCCGCCATCAGCTGGATCAGCTTGACCTGCGTCAGCTGTTTCAGGGCCTTGAGGTTGTTGACCTCGAACGACTGGATGAACACCGGCGCATCGGCGCGGTCCCAGCCGGCGGCCTTCAGTTCGGCCACCAGCAGCGCCTCCATCGGCAGGCCGATGCTGGAGAAATAGCTGGGGTGCTTGGTTTCGGGATAGATGCCGATCGTGCGCCCGGTCTTCGCGGTCGCCTCCTTGGCCAGCGCGATGATCTCGCGCAGCGTCGGGACCTCGAGCTGCCCGTCGAACTTGGCGTTCGCCCGGCGCAGCAGCGGCAGCCGTTCCTTGGCACGCAGCGTCTTGAGCTCGGCCAGCGTGAAATCCTCGGTGAACCAGCCCGTATAGCTCACCCCGTCGATCGTCTTGGTACGCTTGCGGTCGGCAAATTCCTTGCGGCTTGCCACATCGGTGGTGCCGGTGATGTCATTCTCGTGCCGCGCGACCAGCTGGCCGTCCTTGGTCATCACTAGATCGGGCTCGATAAAGTCCGCGCCCTGTTCGATCGCGAGGCTGTAGGCGGCAAGCGTGTGCTCGGGCCGCTCGCCGCTGGCGCCGCGATGCGCGATGATGATCGGCTTGGACGAAATGACGGCCTCCTTGGCGAGCGCGGGAGTCGCGATCATGGCCAGCGCCAGCGCCGCTCGCAACATTCCTGTCATCGCCGTATCTCCACCAAGCTACTCCGGCGGCTAGGTGATTCGGATGACAATTTGGAGGCACCATGGCCGATAACGACAGCGTGATCGCCGCCGCGCGCGGATGGGCGGGTGCGCGGATGGCGCTGGCGACGGTGGTGTCGACCTGGGGCTCGGCTCCGCGTCCGCGCGGCAGCCACTTGCTGATTCACGAAGACGGCCGGTTCGAAGGATCGGTGTCGGGCGGGTGCGTCGAGGCCGATATAATGGCGGTGGCGGCGGAGGTTATCGCGGGCACGCCGTTCACGCTGCGCCGTTATGGCGTGGCCGATGCGGCGGCGTGGGAGGTCGGCCTGCCGTGCGGCGGCGAGATCGCGGTGATGGTGCAGCCGGTCTCGGCGGAAGGCTTCGACCCGGCGCTGTTCGATGCCATCGCGGCGGCGCGCGGCGAGGGCAGGGCCCTGGAGGTGGCGACCGACCTGACGAGCGGGCGCAGCGGCACCGAGCCGCTGCCCGGCGGCTTCATCAACCGCTACGAACCCCCGCGCCGCCTGCTGATCGTCGGGGCGGTGCAGATCGCGCAGGTGCTCGCCGGCCTGGCGCGCGAGCTTGGCATCGCGACCGTGGTGATCGACCCGCGCGGTCGCTTCCTGACGCCCGAGCGCTTTCCCGGCGTGACGCTAGACGATCGCTGGCCCGACGAAGCCGTGGAGGCACTGCGCCCCGATGGCGCGACCGCGGTCGTGACGCTGAGTCATGATCCCAAGATCGATGACCCCGCGTTGATTGCGGCGCTGAACGGCGGGGCGGGCTATGTCGCGGCGCTCGGATCGCGGCGGAGCCACGCAGCGCGGCGCGAGCGGCTGGCGGCGGCGGGGCTGGCACCCGAACAGATCGACCGGGTCGAGGGTCCGGCGGGGATCGATATCGGCGCGGTCGGCCCGGCCGAAATCGCGCTATCGATCGCGGCCGGCATGGTGCGGGCGCTGCATGATCCGCGCTGAACGCGCCGTGCTGGTGCTGCTCGCTGCCGGCCGCTCGCGCCGGTTCGGGGCGGCGGACAAGCTGACCATCCCCTATCTCGGCCGCCCGCTCGGCCTGCATGTCGTGGTAGCAC
>NZ_LSJM01000402.1 GCF_001557215.1 Sphingomonas sp. CCH9-E2
CTGTTGATCCTCGACCGCCGGGCGTGTGGTGGGGTGGACCCCGGAACAAGTCCGGGGTGACGAAAGGGGACGTTAGCCCGCTTCCCGCCCCACGCGGACCAGTGCGCCGTCGGGGTCGCTGACGGCGAATTCATACATGCCCCATGGCTTGAGATGCGGTGCGCCGGGTTCGATGATCAGGTCGCGCACGCGGTCGGCGATGGCGTCGACGTCTTCGGCGTAGAGGTAGAGGCCGAAGGGGTTGTCGGGGGCCTGGGGCGTGCCCGGTTCGTGGCGCAGGTGGAGGTGCCAGCCCTTGCCGTCGCTCAAGATGCGGTAATGGCCATAGTCGCTGTCGAGGGTGAGGCCGAGGCGCTCGTAGAATGCGGTGCTGGCGGCAAGATCGCGGCAGGGGAGGATGGCGGTGATGCGGGGGTGGGGCAT
>NZ_LSJM01000403.1 GCF_001557215.1 Sphingomonas sp. CCH9-E2
GTCATAGCGCTCACCCGCCGCCATTTCCTTTTCATAGAGGCGCGTGCCAGCCGCGTCGTAAATACGCAGCCACACCGGCTGCGTCGCGATCAGCGTGACCTGTCCACCGCTGACCGGGGTCGCGGCGGGGCTGGGCGTAGCTTCAGGCGTGGCGAGCGCGGTCGGCGTCGGCTCGGGCACGGCGCTCGTTCCGCCGCGGAACAGGTCGGTGCCATACCACAGGCCGACGGCGGCGAGCAGAAGCACTGCGACGATCGCCCCGCCCCAGGCGAGCGCGCTCGGCGGCTCACGCACCGGATCTTCGGGATCATAGCTGGTATAGACTTCGCGCGCTGCAAAGGTGGCGGAGGTCTCCGCGCGCAACTCACGGGCCAGCGCCACTTCATCCGCGCCGACCGCGCGGGCATAGGCCTTGACGAAGCCGGTCGCGTAGGTGGTCGAGGGCAGGCCCGAATAGTCGGACGCCTCGATCGCGGCGAGATGGCGGAGCGGCACGCGGGTGCGGCTGGCGATGTCGGCCAATTCCAGTCCCTGCGCCATGCGCGCGTCGCGCAGCTTCTCCCCGACCTTCACCGGAAACAGGTTCGGGGTTTCGCCCGCTTCGCCGTCCATTCAATCCCTCCGGTGCCTGAAATTCGCGCCTTGCTGCATTCCTTAAAGGAGTGTCAACGTGCGCACTACCTGAAATGCCGACATGCGTCGGGCTTTTGCCTCAGGCCAACTCTACGCCATGCTCCTGCGCCCAGCTTTCCAGCGCGGCGCGCATGTCGCGCGGCGGCTTTGCGAGCAGCTGGTCCATCGCCGTGCGGAGCGCGCCATGGTCGAGGCTGCGCACCATCGCCTTGACCGGGCCGACCGCCGCCGGGGTGATCGACAGCCGATCGATGCCAAGACCAATCAGCGCCATCGCCTCCAGCGGCCGCCCGCCCATCTCGCCGCACACCGCCACCGGCACGTTCGCCGCATGCGCCTCGCGCGTCACGCGGCGCAGGAAGCGCAGGATCGAAGGGCTCAGCCAGTCATAGCGCACCGCCAGCTTCGGATGCGCGCGGTCTGCGGCGAACAGGAACTGGGTCAGATCGTTGGTGCCGATCGACAGGAAGTCGATCTGCGGCAAGAGGATGTCGAGCACCTCCGCCAGCGCCGGAACTTCCAGCATCGCGCCATAGCGGACGTGGAGCGGGAGTTTGTGCCCGCGCCCTTCCAGCCAGCTGCGCTGCGCCTCGAAGATCGCGCGTGCCTGTTCGAACTCCCACGGTTCCGACACCATCGGGAACATGACGCTGAGCGTGCGCCCGGCGGCGGCTTCGAGCAGCGCGCGTGCCTGTACCTTCATCAGCCCTTCGCGGTCGAGCGCCAAGCGGATCGCGCGCCAGCCCATGGCGGGGTTCTCTTCCTCGCCATTCTCGTCATGGTCGAGATAGGGGAGCGCCTTGTCGCCGCCGATATCGACGGTGCGGAAGATGACGGGACGATCGCCCGCCGCCTCCAGCACATCGCGATACAGGCGCTTCTGCCCCTCACGCTGCGGCAGGGTGGCGGAGACGAGGAACTGGAATTCGGTGCGGAACAGCCCGATCCCGTCTGCCCCGGTCAGGTCGAGCGCGGCGACATCGTCGCGCAGGCCAGCATTGACCATCACCGTCACGCGGTGGCCGTCGCGCGTTTCGGGCAGCTGGTTGCGCAGCGCGGCAAAGGCGGCGCGGCGTTTCTGCGTGATCAGCAGCTTCGCCTCGAACACCTCTTCCATCGCGTGCGTCGGGCGGACGACGACGGACTCTTCCGCGACGTCGAGCAACAGCCGGTCGCCCTCCGCGACCAGACGGCGGACATCCTTGACCCGGCCCAGCACCGGCACGCCCATCGCGCGCGCCACGATGGTGACATGCGCGGTCAGCGATCCTTCTTCCAGGATCACGCCCTTCAGGCGCCGGCGGTCATATTCGAGCAGCTCGGCCGGGCCGAGGTTGCGCGCGATCAGGATCGAATCCTGCCGCAGCCCCAATTGCGCCGCCGTGCCGAGCTGCCCCGACACGATGCGCAGCAGCCGGTTGGACAGGTCCTCCAGATCGTGCATCCGATCGCGCAGCAGCGGATCGTCGATCTGCCGCATGCGCATCCGGGTGCGTTGCTGCACGCGCTCGATCGCCGCCTCGGCGGTCAGGCCGCTGTCGATCGCCTCGTTGATGCGACGGCCCCAGCCCTCGTCATAGGCGAACATCTTGTAGGTCTCGAGGATCTCCTCATGCTCGCCGCCGACGCCGAACTCGGCCTGGCTGGTCATGCGGTCGATCTGCTCGCGCATCTTGTCGAACGCGGCATAGACGCGGTGGCGCTCGGCCTCCGTATCCTCGGCGACGGTATGTTCGATCGTGATGCGCGGCTGGTGGAAGACGGCGGCGCCCGCCGCCATCCCCTCGACCAACTTGAACCCGGCGATGCGCGCGGTCGCGGTCGGCTGGGCGCGGGTCGAACCGCCCGCGCTGGTGTCAGCGCTGTCGATCAGCCCGGCATTGGCGATCAGCTCCGACAGCACCATCGCCACGGTCTGCAGCGCCTCGATCTCCACCTCTTCATATTTGCGTGGATCGGCATGCTGCACGGCGAGCACGCCGACCGCGCGCTCCTTGCGGATGATCGGCACGCCGGCAAAGCTGTGGAACCGCTCTTCGCCCGTTTCGGGGCGATAGGCGAAGTCGGGATGCGACGCCGCCTCGTCGAGGTTCAGCGTCTCGACATTCTTGGCGATCGTGCCGACCAGACCCTCGCCCAGCGCCAGCTTAGTGACGTGCACCGCCTCCTGCGCGAGGCCGCGGGTCGCGAAGAGTTCGAGCACGCCTTCGCGCAGCAGGTAGATCGAACAGACTTCGCTGCGCAGCGATTCCCCGATGATCTCGACCACGGCGTTCAGCTTGGACTGGGCCGGGGTGCGCGACGCCATCACGTCGTGCAACCGCGTCAGGATCTCACGGGCGGAGGCGGCGGCGGAAACGGGCATAAGCGAATCGCTATCAGATTGCAGGGGCGGGGGCGAGCCTTGGATCAGGCATCGCCGAGGATCAGAATTTTATGGAGGGCCGCTGCGCGTGACGCGAATTTGCGGTCCGCAGTGACCAGTGGGCACGCCAGATCCATAGCCAGTGCGAGATAGATGCAATCCGGCAATGGATGTCCCAAGCGCATTGCCAGGCTGATTGCCCGACCGGCCAGTGGTCCATCGAGCGGGTGCGTGCCGAGCGCGGAGGATGTCCAGAGCCCGGTCCACGCTGCTGCAATCTCTTCACCGTCGGGCTGAGTGACTATCCGCTCATTGACCCGCCGGACGATCGCACCGCCGACTTCACTCAGCATCAGATCGGGGGCTTGAAGCTGGCCGTGCCGATCGAACAATGCGCGCGCTGCGTTGCTGTCCGCTTCGTCGAACAGCCATTTTACCGCCACGCTCGCATCGACGACGATCATTCCGTGTCGCGCACCTGCCGGATCAGCGCGACGCTGTCGGAGAAGCCACCATATTTCTCGGCCATCCGCCGACGCAGTGCATCGACCCCGTCGAGCACGACGTCGCGGTCGCCCAGTCGCTCGCCCAGCAGATGCCGGGCTTCGGCTTCGATCGAGCGATGATTTTGCCGCGCCTTGAGACGCAGCCGTTCATAGACTTCGTCGTCGAGCTTCCGGATCGTGAGTGTGGCCATGGGCTGAAGATGGCATAGCGCTAGCAAAATGCAAGCACGCGACTTCAGCCCGCCCGCTTCTCCAGCGCCGCCGCCGCCTCGGCCATCAGCTGGGCGATGATGTCGGCGACGGGTTCTTCCTTGCTGACCATCCCGACCGACTGACCGGCCATCAGCGAGCCATTGTCGACATCGCCCTCGATCACCGCACGGCGCAGTGCGCCGGCCCAATAATGTTCGATCTGCAGCTGGGCTTCGGCCATCTCGACCTTGCCCTCGTCCAGAAGCTGCGCGACCTCGCGCTGCTTGGCGGTGAACAGCTCGCTGCCCGCATTTTTGAGCGCGCGCACCGGGATCACCGGGAGGCGCGGGTCGATCTGGACGCTGGAGATCGCGTCGCGCGCGCTCGCCCGGAAGAATGCCTTTTTGAAGTTCGGATGCGCGATGCTTTCGGTCGCGCAGGCAAAGCGGGTGCCGAGCTGGACTCCCGCTGCCCCCATGTCGAGATAGCCGGCAATCGCCTCGCCGCGTCCGATCCCGCCCGCGACGAACACCGGCACCTGCTCCGACACTTCGGGCAGGATTTCCTGCGCGAGCACGCTGGTCGACACCGGGCCGATATGGCCGCCGGCCTCCATCCCCTCGACCACCAAGGCATCGACGCCGCTGCGGATCAGCTTCTTGGCGAGTGACAGCGCCGGGGCAAAGCAGATCAGCTTCGCGCCATTGCCCTTGATCGCATCGAGCGACCCCGCCGGGGGCAGGCCGCCGGCGAGCACGATGTGCGTAACACCATGCTTCGCGCAGACCTCGATCAGGTCGAACAATTGCGGGTGCATCGTGATCAGGTTCACGCCGAACGGCTTGTCGGTCAGGGCCTTGGTCCCCGCAATCTCCGCATCGAGCAGCTCGGGCGACATCGCGCCGCACGCGATCAGGCCGAAGCCGCCCGCGTTGGAAATGGCGGAGACGAGGTTGCGCTCGCTCACCCAGGACATCGCGCCGCACAGGATCGCGGTCTCGCTGCCCAGAAATTCGATGCCGCGCGCCATGCGGCGCTGAAGGCGCTGTTCACCAATGCTCATGCCGCTCGCCTAGCCGGGGGATGCGCGGTTAGGCAAGCGGGAGGCCATCACGGACCGCATTCCCACACGCCATCGATCGCCAGCGGGGCTGCCCCGCGTGCCTCGACCGACAGGGTTGCGGTGTGGCTCGATCCCTCATGCTCCGTTTGTCGCGGGGCCCCGCGCGTGATCGATACCGTCAGGTCGCCGTCGGCAAAGCTGCCGCCCTGCGCCATCGCGTCGAACCCG
Organism: Sphingomonas sp. CCH9-E2; assembly: GCF_001557215.1. Lineage (GTDB taxonomy): Bacteria > Pseudomonadota > Alphaproteobacteria > Sphingomonadales > Sphingomonadaceae > Sphingomonas. Next base: position 4,988 of record NZ_LSJM01000403.1, read on the forward strand.
CCGGCTTCGCGTGCGGTGAGCAGCACGGGCGTTGCGCCGCGCATCACCACCGCGGTTGCGCGGCTCGCCTTGTCGACATCGCCTGCGCCGACCAGCAGCAGATCGCTGGCGTCGGACAGAAAGGCGCAGCGCAACTCGCCGCTGGCCTGCGCCGCCGCTGCTTCGGTCACGCGACCGAGCACGATCGGCGTGGGGCTGGGCGTTGGGGAAGGCGGAATGCCGGATTCGATCGGGGTCGGTTCGGCCTCGCTCGCATTGGGCGGCGGCACCGGGCTGGGCGAGCAGGCGGCGAGGGCGAGGATGAGACAGGGGATCATCATGCGCATGGCGCTAACAATGCGGTGGACGCGCCGGAGTTCAATACGCAGGATAGGAAAATGCCGCAGATTCGCCGCCTTGGTCCGGGAGATGCCGCCGCGCTCGCTACGATGAATGCGCTGTTCGCGCGGGAGTTCGAGGATGCGGAGAGCTATCTCTCCGCGCCGCCGGGACCGGACCATGTCGCGGCACTGCTCGCCAATCCGCACTTCATCGCACTGGTCGCGGAGGCCGATGGCGCGATGGTCGGCGCGCTCGCCGCTTATGTCCTGCCCAAGTTCGAACAGGCGCGCAGCGAAATCTATATCTACGACCTCGCCGTGGCGGAGGCGCAGCGGCGGCGCGGGATCGCAACCGCGCTGATCGACGCATTGCGCCCGATTGCGCGCGCGGCGGGGGCGTGGGTGATCTATGTGCAGGCCGATCATGTCGATCCGCCCGCGATCGCGCTCTACACCAGATTGGGCGTGCGCGAGGATGTGTTGCACTTCGACATCCCCGTCGATCCCGACTAAGGCCGCGCCATGATCGATCGCCGCACACTGCTCGCCGCCGCTGCCGCCGCCCCGCTTGCCGCCTGTGCCCCGCGCGCCACTGCGCCGCGCCGGCCGTTGCGGGTGGCGACGTTCAACAT
>NZ_LSJM01000404.1 GCF_001557215.1 Sphingomonas sp. CCH9-E2
TTGGGCGAGGATGACATAGGGTGGGCCGGGCGGTGGGTTGGCGTTGGTCTGGGGCGCGCTCGCGCCGGGTGCCAGCGCGTCGCGAACCCCGCTCCAAGGGTCAGGCGCGCGCGGTGGGCGAAACCGGTCGGCGATGGCGTAGCGGATGCCACGAAACACCATGCAGTTTGCCAGCCGCTGCCCACGCAGTTGCCCGTGGCTGGTAGTCGCAATCGGTTCGCTGGATTGCGCGGAGGCCCGCCCCGCCATCAGCAGGACGCTCGTCGCGCCGGCTGCAGTGAGCAGTCCGCGTCGCGTGGGATGAGAAGAGATGTCGCCGGGCATAAGGATATCATCGCCATCATGGGTGCTCGTTTGCGCCATTATGTGCGGCGCGACACCGAACGGGTTGTCGCAGCGTGCCCCGGCATTCGACCAGTCGAGCACAATCGGCTGCATCGGCAATAGCTGCCGCGCTTGGCCGAATGGGGCTTGGGTGGATAGTTTTCCGAACTTGATCTTTTCGCGAACTTCCGTATCCGGGGGCTACAAAATAGCGGGACGGTGCCCGCCAGGCATACGAGTGCGTGCGCACCACGGGGCCGTAGAATGGGAAGGGATCCTATGTCTGCGGCGTATCAACTATCCTCCTGTATCGAATGGCAGTTTGCCGAGGCGGGTGACCTCGCCGCGCGCGTGCGCGCGGCCAAGGCGGCCGGCTTTGCGCTGGCCGAATTCCACCTGTGGCGCGACAAGCCGATCGACGCACTCGCCGCCGCGCTCGACGAGACGGGCGTGCGGTTGACCAGCCTGTGCGTCGACCCGCGCCGCTCGATCGTCGACCCGGCCGAACGCGCGGAGATGGTCACCGCCGTGCGCGAGACGATCGCCGCGACCGCGATCCTCGGCAAGCCGAACCTGATCGTCGCCTCGGGCTTCCGGGTCGAGGGGATGAGCGAGGAAGAGCATTTCGCCAACGCCGTCACCGCCCTGCGCGCGGCGGCGGATGCCGCTGAGGAGGCGGGCGTCATCCTGCTGCTCGAGCCGCTCAACACGCAATTGTTCGCCACCATGTATCTCGTCAGCACCAAGCTCGGCCTTGATCTGGTCGAAGCGGTGGGCAGTCCGAACCTGCGCCTGCTGTACGATGTCTGGCACAGCGCCGTGATGGGCGAGGATATGGCAGAGGTGCTGGCGGGGCGTATTCATCTGGTAGCGCACGTCCAGGTCGCCGACATGCCCGACCGCAACGAGCCGGGCACCGGCAGCCTCGACTGGGCCCAGGTCACGCGCACCCTGCGCGATCTTGGCTACACCGGCGCGATCGGCCTCGAATATTTCCCGACCATGCCGATGGGCGAGTCGCTGGCCCAGTCGCAGCGGATGCTCGCCGACTGACGCCCACCGGGCCGAGCTTCCAACCGCCGTCGCCGACGGCGCATCATGTAGATGGACGACGCGATGAACATCGATCGGATTGCGATCAGCCTGGACCTGATCAACCGCCACTATCAGGAGCCGAACCGCAATCGGTTCGAGAGCCGTTATTTCTGGGAAGAACTCTATCCGCTGATCCGCGCGAGCGGCTTCCGCTCGATCGAGATCCCCTATGAGCCGGTCTGGCAGTTCGGCGGGCGCAGCGGCGTTCCGATGAACCGCTATTGCATCAACACCAAATATGAGTCGGCCGCCAATTATCGCGCCGTGCTGGCCGACGGCGGCATCGAACAGGTCACAGGCGTGACGTTCGACCCCAATTTGTTCATGCGGAACGACAATCTCGATTTCTTCTTCGGCGCGAGCGGACATTTCGCGGGTGAGGCGGTGGCACATGCCGGCGATCTGGGGGCCGATTATTTCGCGATCAGCCCGTCGCCTTATCATGGCCGCGTCGTGCATTATCACCCGGATATCGAGGAAAAGCGCGCGACCTTTACCGAGCGGACGCTCCAGTTGCTGGGCGGTTTGGCGGAAAAGGCCACTGCCGCTGGCGTCACCCTGGTGCTGCGCAATGAATATTGGAGCCTGTTCCGTGGCGAGCATGTCCTGCCCTTGCTCGACGCGCTGCCCGACAGCGTGAAGCTCGATGTCGATGTGGCGAGCCTGACGATCGCCGGCGTCGATCCGGCGGCGTTCATCGAAGCGCAGCACGGCCGCATCGGCTGCGTGCACCTGACCGACACGCAGTTCGTCGATCCGGGCGATGTGTGGAAGAGTGCAAACCCCGAATTCCCGGAACATCGCGCGACGCAGGTGTTCCGCGATCCGGGCACCGGCAATGTCGATCTCGCCGGCATCGTCGGGCTGCTCGATCGCCTCGGCTATGCCGGTCCGGTCGTGTGCAGCGCGCGCCAGACGCGCGATCCCTTCCGCGCGCTGCTGCGCATCCGCGCGCTTCTCAACAAACTACCGAATTAAGCCGGACGGAGCCTCCGCCATGCCCAATATCCGCTACGCCAATATGTGCCATTGGAAGACCATTCCGTATCGGCAGATCGACAATTTTCGCGAATTTTATTATGAGGATAAGACGAACACCGCCTATTATTCCGACTGGGACACGATCCTGAAATATCAGTCGGCGCTGGGGTTCGACGGGATCGAGATCGCACCCTGGGATCTGGCTGATATCCTCCCGCTGTTCGGGTCGCCCGAGAATTTCACCGCCTTCGCGAAGGAGCGCGGGGTCGAGGTGATCGGCATGTTCCATGGCGCCCACGCCTCGCACGACGCGGGGCATTTCGACGAAGTCGTGCGTGCCGGCCGCGAGGCGGTGGACACGATCGTCAAGTTCGGCGGCACGTACATGAACACCTGTCCGACGCAGAATTATTGCGGCACCGGGCCGCTGAGCCGGGACGAGGTTCAGCAATGCGCGAAGGCGATGAACGAAATCGGTCGCTATGCCACCGATCACGGCGTCAAGATCGGCCTGCACAACGAGTTTTTCTGTGCCATCAACATCGAGAATCATCGCGAGCTGATCGAATCGACCGACCCGAAGCTGGTCCATTACTGCATCGACACTGCCCAGATTTCGATCATGGGCGAAGATCTGCTGACCTTCTACAACGACTATCACGACCGGATCAGCACCTTCCACCTCAAGGACACCGGCTCGGCGCGTCAGCCCGACAGCGTCCGCTACGCGCGCGATCCCGAGATTACCGACGACGGCACGCGCTGGTTCTGGGAGCCGGGTCTGGGTGAACTCGATCTCAAGGGACTGTACCGGCTGCTCAAGCAGCACGCGTTCAAGGGCTGGATGTCGATCGAGTATGACGGGTCGCCCGACCTGCTCGCGTCGATGGCGCTGACCCGCTACCACCTCGATAACGAACTGCGCCCAATCTACGACTGAGAGGCTCGCTCCGCCGCCGAACTCAGGGGGCGGGGCGGGGACCGACCCATGGTTGGAATTGGATTGCCGCGGCGATCAGTCCGCTTGCGGGTAGTCGAAGCCCTTTTCGATGATGATCTCCGCGATTTTCTCGCGGCTGATCCTGATGAACGCGCTTGCGTCCTCGACCGACGGGATCGCGCTATCGAAGCGCGTCGTCAGGTCAAAAATGGCGCGGACGTCTTCCTTGTGACGACTGATCGAGTGAAAGATCCGGTCCATTCCTGCCGAAAGGGTGCGGTAGATCGCCTGTAGTTGCGGATTGCGCGTGGCCTCCGCCAGCAGATCGAAACGGCGCCGCGAGAGCCGGATCCAGTCTTCCGGGTTGAATTTGGCTTTCCCGATCGCCCGCCTGTGCTCGTGATGGATCGCATCCAACGCGGTCGCTTGTTCCGGCGTCATGCGTTCCTGGGCCAGCTGGATGATCAACGGCGACACCGCGCTCCACACCGTGAAAAAGTCGTCCACTGACTTCAATGTCAGCCCTGCCACGCGATAGCCGCGGCGGGGGATCGTTTCGACAAGGCCATCATGGTTCAGGCGGTCCAATGCCTCGCGCACCGGCATCGCTCCGAACCCGGTCTCCTCTGATATCTCTCGCTCGGTGAAGCGCATCCGGGGCGGCATTTTCAGCGACACGATCCGTTGCCGCAGCAGCGCATATGCCTGGTCCGAGAGCGACTGCTTTTGTGTGCTGCGCTCTGTCATCACGTTACTCCAGATCGGCACCGTGCCTTTGCAACCCATGCCGCCGCCAAAGCCCACTGGCAAGATTGCAACGCTTGACCAGTTCGGCGTCCATGTGCAACGGTGATATATCACGAATGCGCGAGTGTTGCCGGCTGCCTTGGCCGTATCGCCTCGCAGAGATGGGAGGGGGCAAGATGCCAAGGTCGAAAAAGATCCTCATTGTCGGCGCGGGTATCGGGGGCCTGTGCACAGGGGTGGCGCTGGCCCGGATCGGCGTCGAGGTCGACATCATCGATATCAAGCCGGACAATTCGGTGCCCGGCGTCGGATGGGGGCTGCGCACCAATGGACTGCGGGCGCTGCGCGAAATCGGGCTGCTCGAACCCACGCTCGCCCTTGGTTTTCCGACGCCGCCGCTGTCCTATTACGACCGGAACGGCCGCCATGTCGTCGATATTCCATATGGGCGCCACCTCGACGGCTTGCCGAATAACGTCCAGTTGCCGCGCCTGGGCTTTCTGGAGATGGCCAGCGCCCATGCCCTGGAGGCAGGATGCACGATCAAGATGGCGACAACGGCGGTCGACATCGAGCAGGACGTCGACGGCGTCACGGTTGAGCTGAGCGACGGATCGTCGCACCGCTATGATCTCGTGCTCGGCTTTGACGGCATCAATTCGAGCATTCGACGCTATTTGTTCGGCGAGAGATACGTCCCCACGCCCAGCGGTGGCGTGGCCTGGCGGGCTCCTGTACGCGCCCCGGACACGCTGAAGGGTGCGGTGTTCTGCCACGGTTTCGGCGGCAAGGTCGGGTTCGTGCCGCTGGCCGGCGGCATGATGTACGTGATCGTCACGCATCACGAGCCAGGTCGCCCGCGCCACGATCCCGCCGCCTTCGCCGAACTCATGTATCAAAGAGCGCGGGCGATGATGGGTGATTCCGTCTTCATGGCGGACGAGATCGAATCCCTGCGCACGGCCGCCAACGTCGCGTACACGCCGCTCGATACCGTCATAGTGCCCTATCCGTGGCATCGCGGGCGGGTGATGATCATGGGCGACGCCGCGCATGCCATGACCCCCTATCTGGGATCGGGCGCAGCGATGGCGATCGAGGACGGCGTGGTCTTTGCGCAGCTCCTGCAGAGCGACGACACGCTCTACGACGTGCAGACCAAGTTCATGGCCCGGCGCTACCCGCGCGTGAAAATCGTGTGGGATATCTCGCTGCAGATGATGCACGAGGAATTCGACTCCGCAACCCCCGAGGCGCTCGACCGACGTCTCGCGCACCTCGTGAATGAAGAGCCGGCCGCGCTCGATTACGTTCATCGCATTCTGGAAAGCGACTATTGATGACTAGAGATCATATTGCGAAGCTGTCCGTACATGCGGGTGCGTCGATCGGCCCCATGCGGAAGCTTCACGGCACGAGCGGCATCCCCGCGCCGGCCCCTGGCACCGACAGCGTTCCCGACATTCTGGATGTGTGGAAGGCCGCGCATGTGACGCTGGTCCGGTCGTATGACTGGGTGTCGCGGCTCGACACGGTCGATAACCCCACGAGCCTGTTTCCCGACTGGTCGGCCGACCCCAGCGATCCGGCGAGCTATAACTTCGCCGGCACCGACGCCTGGGTCGGGCAGGTGCGTTCGCTCGGCGCGGATATCATGTTCACCATTGCGAGCGAGATTCCGGGGAACAAGCAGCCGATCCGTGACCTCGCGAAGTATGAGCAAGTGGTCGAGAATATCGTGCGCCACTATGTATGCGGGTGGGGCAATGGGTTCGAAAACGCCATCACGCATTGGGAATTTGGCGATCAGCCCGACTTCGGCAGCCTGCACTTTTCCGGCACGCCCGAGCAGTTCTATGAAATGTATGCCGCCGCCGCGCGCGCGGTGAAGCGTGTCGACCCCGGCCTGAAGTTCGGCGGCCCGTGCATCGCATTCCCGTTGAACGACGGCCCGTTCCGCGAAGGGTTGCTGAGCTTCATCAAGGATCAGTCGCTGCCTTTGGATTTCCTGTCCTGGATGTGGTACGGCGACAACTCGCGGGATCCGCTCGATTTCCGCACGATTGCGGCAGAGGTGCGTGCGGTCGCCGACAAGCACGGGTTCAGCGATGCCAGGCTGATGCTTTCCTACTGGAGCATGACCGGCATCCCGACGGCGAAGTTCGAAGACGCCGACAATGCCGCTTTCATCGCGGCGGCCGCCGTCTACATGCAGGACTCCGCGGTCGATCAGGCGATCTTCTTTCGCGCCGATACCGGGGCCGATTTCCACTACAAGTTCCGGGATCCCGCCGGGATTTTCGAACCCGATGGCGGTGAGAATGCGCGAACGAGTGCGTTCCGTCTGGTCGGGCAAACACTGGCCACGACGGATCGTCTTGCCGCCTCGGGTGGGGACGAGAACGGATTTGCAGCGCTGGCGGGCCAGACCGCGGACGGCAACACCGTTCGCATTCTGATCGCCAACTACGCCATCCCGGACTCCTACCTCGTCGCCCGCGATCGCGATGTGTTCGAATTCCAGGTGCCGATCGGCACCGAGCGGGTGAACATGTCGCTGAACGTTCCGCCCAGACGCGTTGATGCCGGGAGCGCGGGATATACCGGCTATACGCTAGAGGTCACCGATCTCCCTTGGAGCCAGGGCCGTTACAAGGTGGCCCGGTATCGCGCGGATGCACGGCACAAGGGCGACATGCTGGGATCGTACGAAGGCGAGGGTGGCAGTGTCACCATCGAGAGCAGCCTGCCGGCGCCCGGCGTGGAGCTGATCGAGATCACGCGCATCCCGTCATAGGACGAGGCAAGGCGCGTCGAAGCAGCGTCCGCTTTCAAGAGATTGGAAGAGGGGCGGGCACCATGACCCGGATTTGGTC
>NZ_LSJM01000405.1 GCF_001557215.1 Sphingomonas sp. CCH9-E2
TTAGGGGAGGGGCTGTCCAAGCGGGGTGCGGTGCGTGGTGACAGGCCCTCCCCCGACCCCTCCCGCAAGCGGGAGGGGAGAGGCATACACGCCAACACCCGTTGCGAGACCCTAGCCCGTGACGGGCAGTGCGACCGCGCCGTCTTCGGTGCGTTCGAGCGGTGAGTAGGCGACCACCGTCTCCAGCGTGAGTGCGCCATAGAGGTGCGGGAATTCCGCGCCGCCGCGTGAGACTTCCCAGCGGATCGCGTCGCCCAATGCTTCGAGATCGACTGCCGCGACCCACAGGTCCGGCTGGTCGGCGAAATGCTTGTCCACGGTTTCGGTCAGCTGGGCGGCGGTGGAGAGGTGGATATAGCCGTCCTGAATGTCGATCGGCGCGCCATCGAAACTGCCCGCTTCGAGATCGGCCATCTGCGGGGCGGTCAGCACCTTGTAGGCGGTGGCGGGGCGATCGGTCATGCGGCGTCCTTCAGCTTGCCGCGAGCGTCGCGAGATAGCGCGCGGCATGGTGGGTGTTCAAACGCACCCATAACGGCTTGTGATCCGAAATCTGCCAGGTGCGCCAATCGTCGGCATAATATCTGGCGAGATCGGTCGCCTTCTTGCCCTCTGTCGTCGCGGCGGCGGCAGACTGATAGTCGGGCAGGTCTTCGGGGCGGAAGATGCTTTCGAAGATTTCGAAGATGCCGGCGTTGCGCGCGGAGGCCGGGCCGCTGTCGATATAGTCGATCACCGTGGGGTCGGCGATGAAGGCGATCTGGTCGTAATATTTGGTGCGGTCGAGATTACTGGGCGCGTCGAGCCGTTTGGGTGTCTTGAAGCCGTGCGCCTTGAGCGCCTTCATCGTCTCATGCTCGGGATGCACGATGTTGAAGTCGCCGAGCAGGATCGTCGCGCGGCCGCTGTCTTTGGCGATATCGGCGAGGCTGGCGAGGTATTTGGCGACGCGGTCGATCTCCGCGATCCGTTCCTGCAGCTCCGCGCCGCGCTCGTCGCCATAATAGAGGTGGACGGTGCAGATATCGAACTTGAACCAGCCGGACTGAAAGCGCGCCATGAACGGGGTGCGGCGGAACTGCTTACCCTGCGCGAGCTTGTCGGTGCTGTCGCCGGTGGTGGCGGAGATGAGCATGTCAGCGGGGAGGACGATTTCGCCGGCGATCTTCTGAAACCACACTTTGCGCTTGTCGAAGGCGTAGAGCAGCCGTTCGCCATTGCCGCCGAGTTTGCGGTGGGTGACGTCGGTGGCGATGAAGTCCCAGTCGGGGCCGAGGATCGCCATGATGTCGTACCAGGGGCCGAGCTCGTTCACCTCCTGCACCGCGACGAAATCGAAGCGGGAGATGATCTCGGCGATGTAGAACAGGCTTTCGGGCAGGCGGTTGCCATGGCCCCAGCCTTTGCCGGCCTTGCCGAGATCGCGGATGTTCCAGGTGGCGAGCAGCAAGTTGCGCTCGCTGTCCTTGTCGGGGATGTCGCGGTCGAGCTGGGCAATCAGCCGCTGAAGGTGCGCGACGACGCGCGGGCGATCTGCGGCGGGAATGCGGGATTTCAGCAGGCTGTATTGCATGGGACGGCTACCCCGGAGGCTGGCCGGGGGAGCCTAACCCATTTCGGTTACGCTACGAAGATTATTCACCGCCCTCCGGCCCCGAGGCGAGGTCGTCGCCTGGGGTGGCGTTGGGCACGGGTGCGGTTTCGGTTTCGCCATCGGCCAGGTTGACCCCGGCGTCCTCCTCGCTCTCCTCGATCCGCGCGGCGCTGACGACATGCTCGTCCTGCGCGACGTGGAACAGGCGCACGCCGGCCGAGCCACGACCGATGACGCGCAGCGAGCTGAGCGGCAGGCGGATCATCTTGGCCTGGTCGGTGACGAGCATCAGCTGGTCCGACTGCGTCGCCGGGAAGCTGGCCAGTACCGCGCCGTTGCGGGCGATATTGTCGATATTGGTGATGCCCTGACCGCCGCGACCGGTGCGGCGATATTCATAGGCCGAGGACAGCTTGCCATAGCCATTGGCGCAGACGGTGAGGATGAACTGTTCCTTGGCGCGCAGCTCCTCGAACCGCTCTGGCGACAGGTCGGGCTCGCCTTCCTTCTCCGCCTTCCACGGGGCGAAGCGGAGATAGGCCTCGCGCTCTTCGGCGGTGGTGCCGACGCGGTGGAGGATCGACAGCGAGATGACCTGATCGTCGCCGAGCAGGCGCATGCCGCGAACGCCGGTCGAGTTGCGGCTCTGGAATTCGCGCACTTCGTCGCCGGCGAAGCGGATCGCCTTGCCCGCGCGGCTGGCGAGCAGGACGTCGTCGCCCTCGTCGAGCAGCGCGACGCCGATCAGGCGGTCGTCCTCGTCCTCGCCCTCGAACTTCATCGCGATCTTGCCGTTGCTGGGCACGTTGGTGAACGCGTCCATGCTGTTGCGGCGGACATTGCCCTTGGCGGTCGCGAACATGACGTGGAGCTTGCTCCACTCGCTCTCGTCCTCGGGCAGGGGGAGGACGGTCGAGATAGTTTCCCCGGCCGCCAGCGGCAGCAGGTTGATCATCGGGCGCCCGCGCGTGGCGGGGCCGCCTTCGGGCAGCTTCCACACCTTCATGCGATAGACGCGGCCGAGGGTGGAGAAGAACAGCACCGGGGTGTGGGTCGAGGTCACGAACAGCTCGGTGATCGCATCCTCGTCCTTGGTCGCCATGCCGGCGCGACCCTTGCCGCCGCGCGCCTGAGCGCGGAAGGCGTCGAGCGGGGTGCGCTTGATATAGCCCTGCATCGTCACGGTGACGACCATGTCCTCACGCTCGATCAGGTCTTCGTCCTCGATCCCGTCGGCGGCGGCGGCGATTTCGGTGCGGCGCGGGGTGGCGTACTGGTCGCGGACGGTGACCAGCTCCTCGCGCAGCACTTCGTAGAGCTTGGCGCGGTTAGCGAGGATTTCGAGCAGTTCGGCGATCGAGTCGGCCAGTTCCTTGAGCTCGTCGCCGATCTCGTCGCGGCCGAGCGCGGTGAGGCGGTGCAGGCGCAGATCGAGGATCGCGCGGACCTGAACGTCCGACAGGCGATAGGTGTCGCCGGTCACTTCGGCTTCGACCGCTTCGACGAGGCGGATATAGGGCGCGATCTCGGCGATCGGCCAGTCGCGCATCAGCAGCGATTCGCGCGCCGCAGCCGGGCTGGACGAGCCGCGGATGATGCGGACGACTTCATCGAGATTGGTGACCGCGATGACCAGGCCGAGCAAGATGTGCGCCCGGTCGCGCGCCTTGGCGAGTTCGAACTTCGAGCGGCGGGTGATGACCTGCTCGCGGAACTTGACAAACGCTTCGATGATGTCGCGCAGGTTGAGCAGTTCGGGGCGGCCGCCGCGGATCGCGAGCATGTTGGCCGGGAAGCTCTGCTGCGCCGGGGTGTTACGCCAGATCTGGTTGAGCACGACTTCGGGCGTGGCGTCGCGCTTAAGGTCGATGACGATGCGCACGCCTTCGCGCGAGCTTTCGTCGCGGATGTCGCTGATCCCCTCGACCCGCTTTTCCTTGGCGGCTTCGGCGATCTTTTCGACCAGCGCGTTCTTGCCCTGCTGGTACGGGATTTCGGTGAGGACGATCGAGCGACGCTCACCACGCTGTTCGGTGATATAGCGGCTGCGCACGATGATCGAGCCGCGGCCAGACTGATAGGCGCTGCGGCAGCCCGAACGACCGAGAATCTGTGCGCCGGTCGGGAAGTCCGGACCGGGCACGATCTCCATCAGCTCTTCGATCGTGATCGCGCCATTGTCGATATAGGCAAGGCAGGCATCGACCACTTCGCCCAAATTGTGCGGCGGGATGTTGGTCGCCATGCCGACCGCGATGCCGCCCGCGCCGTTGACGAGCAGGTTCGGGTAGCGGGCGGGCAGGACGGTCGGCTCGCTTTCGGAGCCGTCATAGTTGTCCTGAAAGTCGACCGTGTCCTTGTCGATATCGTCGAGCAGCGACATCGCCACCTTGGCGAGGCGCGCTTCGGTGTAGCGCATCGCGGCGGGCGGATCGGGATCCATCGAGCCGAAATTGCCCTGACCGTCGATCAGCGGCACCCGCATCGCCCAGTCCTGGGCCATGCGCGCCATTGCGTCATAGATCGAGCTGTCGCCGTGCGGGTGATATTTACCCATCACGTCACCGACCAGGCGGGCGGACTTGCGATAGGCGCGGCCGGGGAGATAGCCGCCCTCCTGCGCCGCGTAGAGAATGCGGCGGTGGACCGGCTTCAGGCCGTCACGGACGTCGGGCAAAGCGCGCGCCACGATCACGCTCATCGCGTAATCGAGGTAGCTGGTCTTCATCTCGTCAACGATCGAGATGGGGGTGATATCGGAAGGGTCCGCGAGGACGGTCTCGTCGGTCAAGAATCGGTGCTTTCGAAGGGTTGTTTCAGTGTTGTGACCGCTCTAGCCGCCCCGCGACCACCTGCCAAGCCCGCGCACCCGCGTGCGCGCGCACGCGAGGACGGGTGCCAGTGCGTCTCATTTCGGGAGCCGGGCCATTCAAAATGCGTTCAGCAGACGGGTGCGCAAGCGCGAACCGCGATACACCGCCTTGACCGGGCGGGACGGATTACTAGAGCGGGTCGCGTCAACCGCTACGCACACACGCGTGAGGAGAGTTCCGGATGAAGTCTGTTTCCAAGGCTGCGCTTGCCGCGGCGGTTCTGCTGGCTGTGCCCTTCGCTGCGTCGGCACCGGCCGTCGCGCAGAAAAAGCAGAAGGAAGAGGCACCCAAGTACAAGCTGAGCGACGCGTTCCGCAAGGCGGCGACCGAGGTCGAGGCGCTCATCAAGGCCAAGGACTATCAGGGCGCAGCTGGCAAGCTGGACGCGCTTGAGGCGCTGGCGACCAATGACGACGAGAAGTTCTTTGTCGCGAATTTCCGCCTGACCACCTCGGCCAACCTCAAGGACAATCCGACCACGGTCCGGGCGCTCGACGCGCTGATCGCGAATCCGAAGACGGATCCGGCGAACATGGGGCAATATTATTTCTTCCGCGGCGACATCACGCAGGGGATGAAGAAGCCGGCTGAGGCGATCCCGTTCCTGCTGAAGGCGCGCGAGCTGGGCTATGTGCCGAATGGCGGGAACCTCAACCTGGCGATCGCGCAGGCGCAGTTCGATGCCGGGCAGGTCGAGGCTGCGGTGGCCAGCATCGACGCCGCGATCAAGGTCGAGGAAGCCGCTGGCCGTAAAGCGCCGCTGGCATGGTATCGCATCGCGGTCGATCGCCTGTATCGCGGCGGCAAGAAGGCGGCGGCGAGCGAGTGGCTGGGCCGCCAGATGGCCGCCTATCCGAGCGCCGAAGGCTGGCGCGCGACGCTGCTGATCTACATGGAGCAGACGCGCGAAAAGGGCGTTCCGATGGACGCCGACCTGCAGCTTGACGTGTTTCGCCTGATGCGCGCGGCCAAGGCGATGGGCGGCGAGTTCGATTATCAGGAATATGCCGATCTGGCGCAGCGCCGCGGCCTGCCCTGGGAAGCCAAGGCGGTGATCGAGGAAGGTCGCGCAGCGGGCAAGATCCAGGCGACCAATGCGGCGATCAACGAGCTGTACCGCTCGGCCGTCGTGCGTGAAAAGGCCGAGGGGTCGCTGGCCGCCGAGGAAAAGACTGCAACCGCCGCAGCCAATGGCACGCCGGCGAAGAATGTCGGTGACGCCTATCTGGGCAGCCGCAACTTCACCAAGGCGGCCGAGCTGTATCGCGTCGCGCTGCAAAAGGGTGGGGTGGACACCAATCTGGTGAACACGCGCCTTGGCATCGCGCTGGCGATGCTGGGCCAGAAGGCCGAAGCCAAGGCGGCGTTCCAGGCAGTGAGCGCCACGCCGCGCAGCGAAGTTGCACGCTTCTGGACGACCTGGCTCGATCAGGCGCCTGCCGCCTGAGGTTGAGGTCGGCGGAATAGCAGGGGGCGGCCATTGTGCCGCCCCTTTTCGTTTCAGTCGACTGGCACGCCCGGCTGCGATTTCGACGTGCGGATGGTGAGCGACGTGCGGACATGCGCGACATTGGGCGCGGTGGTCAGGCGGGTCGTCAGGAATTGCTGAAAGCTGCTCAGATCGCGCGCGACGATCTTCAGGATGAAGTCGATATCGCCGTTGAGCATGTAGCATTCGCGAATCTCGGGAATCGCGGCAACATGCGCCTCGAACGCTTCGAGATCGGATTCGGCCTGGCTCTTGAGGCTGACCATGGCGAAGACGGTGATGGTATAGCCGAGCCAATTGGGGTCGAGATCGGCATGATAGCCGCGGATCGCACCCTTTTCCTCAAGCGCGCGCACCCGGCGCAGGCACGGCGGAGCGGTGAGGCCGACGCGATCGGCCAAGTCGACATTGGTCATGCGCCCATCATCCTGCAGATGTGCCATGATCTGACGGTCGATATCGTCGAAAGCCATTGATGATTCCCCAGCGCCACATGATTCGGTCGCAACGCGCGAGTTAGACATAATATAATTACTTGCAAGCGCAATTGTCCCACTATGCGACGGCGCACATTCGGGACGAATTCTCCTGTTTCCACGGGGGCTTCGGGCGGGTTAAGGAATCCTTACCGGCCGATTTCCGGCCCGATTGGGCAGACCGTTTCTTGCGTTACGACGACACCCTGGAGACCGTTCTGGCCGGCGATGTTTCGACATCGTTCGGCAAGGCGTCGGCGTGGCGTCAGCTGGTCGACCTGATCGGTCGGCGCCGGATAGCGGCGGATGCGCGCGCGTTCAACCTGTTGCGGCGGATTCGCGACGATGTGCCAATCGGGGTGCGCGCGGCGAGTGCCCGAGCGCTCGAACAGGGCAATCCCCCCGCGCCGCTGGTCGCGCTGTGCGCGCTCGATCACATCTCGGTCGCTGCGCCGCTGCTGCGTACGGCACGGATGACGTCGGGGGAGTGGGTCGAATTGTTGCCGCGCCTTTCGGCTGCAGCACGATCGGTGCTTCGCACGCGCCGCGACCTGCCGCCGGGGATCGAGCGGGCGCTCGAGACATTCGGGTCGGTCGATTTCGTGGTGACGGGGGCGGTTGCTGAGGCGGAGGCCGATGCGGTTGCGCCGTCCGAACCCGTCGAGGCGGCGGCGGTTGACGATGCTCCGGTAACGGCCGGGGCGGAGGTGCTGCTGCCGGTTGCGCCGGAGCCGCTTTCGGAGGTCGAGGCGCCGTTCGCGGATGTTATCGATGCCGCCGAGCTCGTTGCCGAAAGCAGTGCGGAGCCGGTCGCTGCCGCCGGCGCTGCGCCAGCGGATGCGATCGATGCAGTCACCGCCGAAATCGCGGAGGGGGTGCCGGCTGAACCGGCCGAAGCGGTGGACGAAGCCCAGCCCGTGGCGGTCGAAACGCCGATCACGCCCATTGGCGCGTCCGAGCCGGTCCTCACGGATGCGCCGCCGGAGCCAGAGCCGGTTGCGGTGAAGGATGAGCCGGTTGCGGACGCTTTGCCGACTTCCGTTGAGGAGGCTGTGCCGGATGCCGCCGCGATCACCGCGGCCGGATCGGTGCTCGATGCGGTCGCGCGGGTCGAATCGCGCGTGCGGATGCGGTTGCGCCCCGTGCTCGAGCCGGTCGAGCCGCCGCAGGCCGCCGAAGTGCCTGCCAACACGCTGCCCTTCGTGTCGGTCGGCGCGGCGGCATTGTCGATCCCTGCGGTCGCGCGAGCGCTGGAAGGCGAGGGCCTGAGCGCGCCAATCCCCGAGCCCATCGCTGAGCCCGCGATCGAGCCGACCCAAAGCGGGACCGACGCCGAACCATCCGTCGCATTGCCCCTTGCCGCCGAGTCCGGTGACGGGCACGGCTCGGACATGGATGATGTCTTCATTCTGGGTAATGCGCAGGACGACGCGACCGGATCGGACGCGCTCGTCGATGAGCCGGCGGGTCCGTTCGAGATTGCCGAGGTCGTCGCGCGGATCGACGCCTTTTACACGCTGCAGCAGGAGCGCGCGGCGCACGCCCCGCAGCCCGTGCGCGTCGATGGGTTCCGCTTCGAGACCGACGAGCAGGGCGTGATCCGCTGGGTCGAGGGCGTGTCGCGCGCGCCGCTGATCGGCCTGTCGCTCGAACTCAATGCATCGGGGGATGCCTCGCGCGCCGACGGCGTCGCAGCAGGGGCGCTGCGCCAGCGCGCGGTGTTCAGCGACGCGCGGCTGATGGTCGTCGGCGAATCGGACGCGGCCGGCGAATGGCGGATTTCGGGTGCGCCGGCATTCGACCGCGCGACCGGGCGCTTCTCCGGCTATCGCGGGACCGCGCGCCGCCCGCGCCGGGAGGAGAGTGCGGCACCTTCGATACCGCCGCCGTCGAGCCCGGCGGCGGATTCGCTGCGACAGCTGATGCACGAACTGCGCACCCCGACCAATGCGATCGCTGGCTTTGCCGAGATGATCGAACGCGAAATGCTGGGCGATGCGCCGCCGGTCTATCGCGAACGCGCGGGGACGATCCGGATGCATGCGCGTGCGCTGCTCGCGGCGATCGACGATCTCGACATCGCGGCGCGGATCGAGGCATCGGCGCTGACGCTCGGGTCGAGCGAAGTCACGTTGCGGCCGTTGCTGTCGCGCATCGCCGATGATCTGGCCGCGCTGGCGGAACTGCGCGGCGCATGGATCGCGCTGCCGATCGACGATCCCGTGGTGCGGGGCGATGCCCGCGCGATCGAGCGGATGCTGTCGCGGCTCCTCGCCACGCTCTTGTCCGCAGCGCGCGATGGCGAGCGCGTCGGCATCGCGGTGGAAGAGGTGGGTGCGCTGGTGGCGATCACGTTCGACCGGCCCGAAGCCCTGGCGGCTTACGAGGGCGATGCGCTGTTCAACCTCGATGACGAGGATGAGGACGCCGCGCTGCTCGGCACCGGCTTTGCGCTGCGGCTGGTGCGCAACATCGCGCGCGAGCTGGGCGGCGGCCTGAAGGTGACCGATGCGGCGATTACGCTCGAGCTGCCCGCGATGGTAACCAAGTCTTTGGAACAGGCGCGCTAAACCCGCGCCTGTGAAGAGCGCGGCGAAACCCAGATCCGAACCGGGCGGCTATCGGCCGTCGGCCCCGCCAGCGGATGCCGCCGTGCGCTGGCCGGACAGCTTCGGCACGCGCTTTGCCGTGTTCGTCGATACCGAGGAAGAGTTTGACTGGTCGCAGCCGCTGGCGCGCGAAAACCGCGGGACGCGCGCGATGGATGCGCTGCCGGGCATCCATGCGCTGTTCGCGGATCATGGCGTTCCCGCCACCTATATGATCGACGACCCGATCGTCCGCTGTGCGCGCTCGATCGATATCCTGAAGGGCATCATGGCCGATGGCGCATCGGCGATCGGGTCGCAGCTCCATCCCTGGGTCAATCCACCGCATGACGAGCTGGTGAGCCCGCGCAACAGTTTCCTCGGCAATCTGCCGCGCGACCTGCAGGCGGCCAAGATCGCGGCGCTGACCGATGGCATCGCCGAAGCGTTCGGGCGGCGACCGGTGATGATGCGGACCGGGCGCTACGGGCTCGGGCCCGACACGCTCGGCCTGCTGGCGGCGGCGGGCTATCGCGTCGATACGTCGATGCGCTCGGGCTATAGCTATGCGGCGGAGGGCGGGCCGGATTATCGGAGGATCCCGAACCACGCCTTTGCGACGGGGGAGGGCGATCTGATCGAGATTCCGCTGACCACCGTCTACACCGGCGCGCTGCGGCGCGGGGGTATTCGCCTGCACGAGGCGCTGGGCCGAGTGCCGCGCGGTCGCGGGGTGGCATCGCGGCTGCGCCTGGCGTCGCGCGTCGCGCTGACGCCGGAGGATATGCCGATCGAGCTGGCGCTGGAGGCGATCAAGGTCGCCGCCGACTCGGATGTGCGCTTGCTAATGTTCTCCTACCACTCGCCATCCGCTGCGCCGGGCTATACCCCCTATGTGCGCGACGCGGCCGAATTGGCGGCGTTTCGCCGCTGGTGGGAGCGTGCGTTCGATCTGCTCGACCGGCTGGGCATCGCGCCCGCCTCGCACGATCAGATCCTGACGGCGCTTGCGGGGGCGACGGATCGCCCGTAATCGGCGGAACGCGCTGGCGGGGCCTGTAGCTCAATTGGTTAGAGCTGGCCGCTCATAACGGCTAGGTTGCGGGTTCAAGTCCTGCCGGGCCCACCAGCGCATTGCCTTTATGGTCCGACCCGTTTAGGCGGGCCGCTTCGCGTCGGGGAGTGGCGCAGTCTGGTAGCGCGCCTGCTTTGGGAGCAGGATGTCGCAGGTTCGAATCCTGTCTCCCCGACCACTTTATCGCGAAAGCGACGCGGTACCTCAGCTCCGGCGGGACGAACCGCATTATGAGCTTTGCCAATCACTGGCTGCGCAGACAACAAACTCAGGTGAGTGCGCGCGCATTCGATAATTGCAATAGCTGAGCCGTCGGCGGGGGCCAGCGGAGCGAAGCATGCGCGAACCGGACGAGCTGCCCGACGATCAGGTCACCGCCTATATGCACGGTGGCGTGGAGGCGGAGGAAACCCGCATCCAGAACTTCACCATCAACTTCGGGCCACAGCATCCGGCGGCGCATGGCGTGTTGCGGCTTGTGCTTGAGCTCGACGGGGAGGTGGTCGAGCGGGTCGATCCGCATGTCGGGCTGCTGCATCGCGGGACCGAAAAGTTCACCGAGTACAAGACATATATCCAGTCGATCCCCTATTTCGACCGGCTCGATTACTGCGCGCCGATGTGCATGGAGCACAGCTACGTCCTCGCGATCGAGAAGCTGCTCGATCTCGAGGTGCCGCTTCGCGGCCAGTATCTACGCGTGTTGTTCGCCGAGCTGACGCGGATCATGAACCACCTGCTCAACCTGGGCAGCCATGTGATGGATGTCGGCGCGATGACCCCGAACCTGTGGCTGTTCGAGCTGCGCGAAGACGCGATGAACTTCTATGAGCGCGCGTCGGGCGCGCGCATGCACGCCAATTATTTCCGACCCGGCGGCGTGCGCGAGGATGTGCCACTCAAGCTGCTCGCGGACCTTGCCGACTGGCTGGACACGCGCCTGCCGCGCTTGTTCGAGGACGCGATCGCGCTGGTCGAGCGCAACCCCATCTTCCTCCAGCGCAATGTCGATATCGGCACGATCAGCCGTGACGATGCCGTACGCTGGGGCTTCTCAGGACCGTGCCTGCGCGCGACTGGCATACCGTGGGATTTGCGCAAGTCTCAGCCGTACGACGTCTATGATCGGATGGAGTTCGACGTGCCGGTAGGAACGCGCGGCGATTGCTTCGACCGCTTCATGGTGCGGGTCGAGGAGGTCCGCCAGTCTGATCTGCCCCCCGCTGAGTGGCCCAGAGACTATGATAGTCTGGACCATGAAAG
>NZ_LSJM01000406.1 GCF_001557215.1 Sphingomonas sp. CCH9-E2
CCTCCAGCCAGCCGGCCACCTCCGCGCACACCCGCTCATGCACCGCCGGATCGCGCACCACGCCACCCTTGCCGACCTCGCCACGCCCCGCCTCGAACTGCGGCTTGATCAGCGCGACGACCCACGCGCCCTCCCGCACGAATGCAAAGGGTCGCTCCAGCACCTTGGCCAGCGCAATGAAGCTCGCATCGCACACGACAATGTCGATCGGCTCAGGGATATGCGCCGCCGTCAGCACTCGCGCGCTGGTCTGCTCATGCACCACGACGCGTTCGTCCTGACGCAGCTTCCACGCCAGCTGGTTGGTCCCGCTGTCCACCGCATAGACACGCACTGCCCCCCGGCTCAGCAGCACATCGGTAAAGCCCCCGGTCGACGACCCCACATCGATCGCCACCATGCCCGCAGGGTCGATCCCGAAATGGTCGAGCGCATGGGCGAGCTTCACCCCGCCGCGCGACACCCAGGGGTGATCGCGCCCCTTGACGGTCAGCGGCGCATCGGGCGCGATCGGCTGCCCCGGCTTGTCCACGCGCTTGTCGCCGCTGAACACCAGCCCCGCCAGGATCAACGCCTGCGCGCGCGTGCGGCTCTCGGCAAGCCCGCGTTCGACGAGCAGCTGATCGGGTCGTGTCTTGGCCATGGCTTTGCCCCATAGCTCCACCGTCATCCCCGCGAAACAACCATTCCTCCCCTGCCCCGCAGGGGAGGTGGCATCGCGAAGCGATGACGGAGGGGGCGTAGCTGCGATCAGCGATATGCCGGGGACATATCGCAGCAGCGGAGCCGGCTTGCGAAGCAAGCCGTGGGCGCAGAGGGCGGGAATTTGCCGAGCTGGTCACGGCCGTCTGCGCGGCCGCCCCTCCACCACCCGCTGCGCGGGCGGTCCCCCTCCCC
>NZ_LSJM01000040.1 GCF_001557215.1 Sphingomonas sp. CCH9-E2
CCCTGAATCGCATCGTGAACCCCGGGCGGCGGCGCGACGATCGCCGCCCGGGGTTCACGATGCGATTCAGGGCGTGCTGGCGCAGATCATCGCGCAGATGAGCCATTGGGAACCGGCGTCGCAGCTCAGCCGGATCAACGCGGCTGCCCCCGGCGGATGGCACGGGATTGCGCCGGAGTTCGTGTCAGTGATGATCGTTGCGCTCGACATCGCCGCGCGATCGGACGGCGCGTTCGACCCGGCGATGGGGGCACTGGTCGATCTATGGGGCTTTGGTCCGCCGGGACCGCGCGCCGATGTGCCTAAGGAAAGCGCGATCGATGCTGCGCGAGCCGCGATCGGGTTGGGGGCGATCGAACTCGACCCGCTGCTGCTCCGCCTGCGCCGGGTCCGTCCGGCAAGGCTCGACCTGTCGGCGATCGCCAAGGGCTATGCCGTCGACGCGGTCGCCGCACGGTTGCGGGCGATGGGCTGCACCGATTTCCTCGTCGAGATTGGCGGCGAGCTGGTTGGTGCGGGGATTCAGCCCGATGGGCAGCCCTGGTGGGTGGATGTGGAGCCGCCGCCGGGCGTGGCGCTCGCCCCGCTGCGGATCGCGCTGCACGGCATCGCGGTCGCCACATCGGGCGACTATCGCCGCTTTGGCGCGCAGGGGAGCCATAGTATCGACCCGCGCACGGGCCGCCCGATCGCGCATGGCACGGCGAGCGTGACCGTGATCCACGCCGAGTGCTGCCACGCCGATGCCTGGGCGAGCGCGCTGACCGTGCTGGAGCCCGAGGCCGCGATGGCGCTGGCCGAGCGCGAGGATCTGGCGGTGCAGCTGGTGGTGCGCGGTAAGGGCGAGCGGCTGTCGGGTGCGTTGCGGGCGATGCTCGATTAAGTGCTCCTGCGAAGGCAGGAGCCTGGAGCCACAAGCGATGCGCTCAACCACTCTGGGCTCCTGCCTTCGCAGGAGCGCATGCAGCGCTACGCGTCCGCCCAGCGGCGCAGCAGATTGTGATACACGCCGGTCAGCTCGATCACGCTGCGATCCGCGCCGCCGAGCTGGCCGGTCAGCCGCTGCACGCTCTGGTCGAGGTCGAACAATATGCGCCGCGCGCCGTCGTCGCGGACCATCGACTGGAGCCAGAAAAAGGATGCGACGCGCCGCCCGCGCGTCACCGGCTCGACCTTGTGCAGGCTGGACGAGGGGTAGAGCACGGCATGGCCGGCGGGCAGCTTGACCCGCTGCACCCCAAACTGATCTTCGATCACCAGCTCGCCGCCGTCATAGGCTGCGGGATCTTCGAGGAAGACGGTCATCGACAGATCGCTGCGCATGCGGAAATCGCTCCCGCGCTGGATGCGGATCGCACTGTCAACATGCACGCCAAAGGTCTGGCCGACGCCATAGCGGTTGAACAGCGGCGGGAAGACCTTGAGCGGCAATGCCGCCGCAAAAAAACAAGGGCGATCGCCCGAGTGCGTCGAGGATCACCTTCCCCGCCGCCTTCGCCGCCGCGCTATCCTCGGGCAGTTGCTCATTCTGCTTGGCCAGCGCCGACTGGTGGCCCGAGGTGGCGTTGCCGTCGATCCACTCGGCGGCGTCGATCGTCGCGCGCAGGTCAGCGAGCGTGGCGGCGTCGAGCAGGTCGGGAATCGCGATTAGCATGAGGATGCCTTCTAAAGGGGGGTCGGAGCGGATGAAAGCAGGGGGACAGGGATTGCCGTCACCCGCTCCTCCCCCTTTAGCCCTTAGAAGCGATACCCCACGGTCAGCACCGCCGCGCGCGCATCGCCGGGCGTGGCCCAGCCATTATTGCGGATACGGGTGTAATAGAGTTCGTTGGTGATGTTCTTGACGTTCACCAGCACGCTCAGGTCCTTGGTGATGTCGTACGAGATCGACGCATTGTGGACGAGGTAATCGTCCGAGCGATACACGACCGCGGACGCTGCGGTCGGCAGGTTCAGCGCGAAGCTGCCCTGATAGGTGACGCCGTAACCCAGCTTCAGCCCGAACGGGAAGGTGTAGGTGGTGTAGAGGCTGCCCGAATGGTTGGGCACATTCTGCAGCTCCGCCCCGGCCGCCGGATCGCGGTTGGTGGCGGTGTTGCCGCACGCGGTGCTCGGGTTCGCGAGGCAGAAGTCCGACACCGACTGGATCAGCTTGGGCTCCAGATAGGTGTAGTTGGCGGTGATCGACCAGGCCGGGGTGATGTTGCCGGTTGCGCTGACCGCGATGCCATCGACGCGCGAGTGGCCGTCGAGCTGCTGATCGGGTAGCGCCGGGTCGTTCGACGGCACCTTATACTGGTCGCGCTCGTTGCGGAACGCGGCGATGCTGAACAGTGCGCGGCCGATCTCCGCCTTGGCCCCGATCTCGTAATTCTTCGCGGTTTCGGGATCGACGTTGCAGGTCGCAGCGACGCATGCACCATTGACCGCACTCTGCGACGGGGTGCGCGCATTGCCATAGGCGGCGTAGAGCGTCACCGCCTCGACCGGCTTGTAGACCAGGCCGATGCGATAGCTGAACAGATCGGCATTGTTGGTGAAGCGCGGGCCGGGCACGATCGCGCCCTGCGGCGTGGTCACGGTCGCGGCGGTGCTGGTGTCGGTCTGGTAATTGCCCTCGTTGCGCTCGTACCGCACGCCGCCGTTGAGCTCGAACTTGCCGAGCTTCATCGTGTCGAACAGGTACACCGCATAGTTGGTCACCTCGCCGCGCTGGCGACCGCTTTCGAAGAAGTTGACCGGGCCGGTGTAGACGTTGCTGCCATAGGTGAAGCCCGCCGGACCCGCGACGACGTCGTTCGGGTTGGCCCAATTGATCAACGGATAGCTCGCGTTGGCAACCGTGCCATTGGCGTTGCGATAGACGTTGCCGGTGGACAGGAAGAACTTCTCCCACCCCGCCGATGCGCCGACGACCAGGCTGTGCTCGACCGCGCCGGTGGCGAATTGCGCCGACAGGTCGACCTGATTGTACATCAGCTCGCTGGTCGTATCGCGTACATTCCCGCGTGGGCCGCCGATCAGATAATAGCCGACCGGGACGGTGGCGGGGCAGGCAGTGCCAGCGGGCGTGACGCCGCCGGTCAGGCAGAACGTCCCCTGCGGCGGGCCGACGATCGTCAGCTGCTGCACCTTTTGCCAGCGGGTCAGGTTGCGCAGCGAGACCTTGTCGCTGAATTCATGCGCCACAGTCGCCGTCGCCTGATCGACGGTGATCTCCTGCGTGTCGATGTTGCGGTAGCCGAAATAGTCGCTGCGATCGATGCCCGGCAGTGCGCCATTGGACACGCCATTCTTGTAATAGGGCACGCCATATTGCGGGATGTTGGTTTCTTCCTGATGCAGATACTGCAGCGTCAGGCTGGTGGGGCCATCGACCCCGATCGTCACCGCCGGCGCGACGCCCCAGCGCTCGTAATTCTCGACATCGCGGCCGGGCACGTCGTTCCGGTGCACCATGGCGTTGAGGCGGACCGCGATCAGGTCATTGGCGCGGACATTGGCGTCGATCGTGCCGCGAACATAGTCGTCGGTGCCGATCCCGCCCTGTACCGCAATCGCGGTTTCGGCCTCGGGGCGCTTGGTCACGATGTTGATCGACCCGCCGACCGATCCCGACCCGTTATAGACCGAGTTGGCGCCGTTGGTGACCTCGACCTGCTCCAGGTTGAACGGGTCGCTGCGCGAATAGGGGGCGCTGTCGCGCACGCCATCGGTGGTGATATCGGACGAGGCGGAATAGCCGCGCAGGGTGATCTGATCGCTCGGCGCGACCCCGCCCTCGGCCGCGCCAAAGGTGATGCCGGGCACGGTCGACAGCACGTCGCGCAGCGTGAGCAGATTCTGTTCCTCGATCACCTTGTTGGTCAGGATCGTGACGGTCTGCGGCGTGTCGCGGACGGGGCGGGTGACCTTGGGGCTCGCCTGCTCCGAGCGCGTCTTTTCGCCGGTCACGGTCACATCGGCGCGATCCTGATCGGCGACCGGATCGGTCGGATCGGCGGCGTAGGCGGGCGCGGATGCGACGAAGCCGACTGCAGCCAGCGCGAGGAATGCGGGCGCGGCGCGAAGCGCGTCGGACGAGCTGGAAGACATGAGAACCCCTTCTGATTGTCGTTGGGGTTTCGCTATTGAGAGTCGTTCGCACTGTCAACACTAATGCGAATCGTTTTCAATATTGTCGCAACTTTGTCGCATCGGTGAGAAGCCAGCTGCGCAGTGCACTTGCCAAATTGGGGGGATCATCCGCCTGGATGCGAAGATAATCGACCTGCGCGACGAGTGCGCTCAACGGCAGGTCGCGTGCCGCCGCAGCCGCCTCCAGCGCCTCCCAGAACACGGGTTCAAGACTGATCGAGGTCGGATGCGCGGCGATCGTCATCGAACGCTTGACCGGCGGGTGGAAACCGCCGGGTGGCGGCACGATGCCGCCGGGTGCGTCAGGCATCGAGGTCGAACAGCGACGCCAGCTGCTCGATCATCGTGCCCGCCAGCTGATCGACATCCATGATCGTCACCGCGCGGCTGTAATAGCGCGTCACGTCATGGCCGATGCCGATCGCGACCAGCCCGACCGGCGAGCGGCTTTCGATCCACCCGATCACCTGACGCAAATGCCGCTCCAGATACGACCCGCTGTTGACGCTCAGCGTCGAATCATCGACCGGTGCGCCGTCGCTGATCACCATCAGGATCTTGCGATCCTCCGGCCGCGCGATCAGCCGCTGGTGCGCCCACAGCAGCGCCTCGCCGTCGATATTTTCCTTGAGCAGCCCTTCGCGCATCATCAGGCCGAGGGACTTCCTGGCGCGCCGCCACGGTTCGTCCGCCTGTTTGTAGACGATGTGGCGCACATCGTTGAGGCGGCCTGGCTGGGCTGGGCGACCATCGGCCAGCCACTTTTCGCGCGACTGCCCGCCCTTCCACGCGCGGGTGGTAAAGCCCAGAATCTCGGTCTTCACCCCGACCCGCTCCAGCGTGCGGGCAAGGATGTCGGCACTGATCGCGGCGATGCTGATCGGCCGCCCGCGCATCGACCCCGAATTGTCGATCAGCAGCGTGACGACCGTGTCCTTGAACTCGGCGTCCTTCTCGACCTTGTACGACAGCGACTGCATCGGGTTAACGATCACGCGCGCCAGCCGCGCGGCGTCGAGCAGCCCTTCCTCCTGGTCGAAGTCCCAGCTGCGGTTCTGCTGGGCCATCAACCGCCGCTGGAGCCGGTTGGCGAGCTTGGTCACCACGCCCTGCAGGTTCGACAATTGCGTGTCGAGATAGGCGCGCAGCCGCGTCAGCTCTTCATCGTCGCACAGATCGGTGGCGGCGATCACCTCGTCATATTGGTGCGTATAGGCGCCGTACTCGAACTGCGGCGGCAGGTCGGACCAGGGGCGGTTGGGGCGGACCGGCATCATGCCTTCGTCGCCCGGATCGCCGGGCTCGCCCTCGCCCTCCTCGAACTCGCCCTGTTCCTGCTCGGTCTCCGGGCCTTCCTCGCCCTCGCCCTCGCGCTGTTCGCCGCGCGCGTCGATCTCGCTCTCGCCGGTATCGCCGGCCTCGTCGCCCGCGTCGGCCTCGCTCTCGTCGGCGTCGTCGGTGCCTTCGTCCTCGCCGCCGCCGTCTTCGGACTCCTCGGGGACCAGATCACCCTCGGTCAGTTCGAGATCGGCGAGCAGATTGCCGACCAGCCGTGCGAACGCCGCCTGATCGTCGATCGCCAGCGCCAGCGCGTCGAGCTCCGCCCCGCCCTTGTCCTCGATCCAGTCGCGCACCAGCCCCAGCCCGAGCGCCGCAGCCGCCGGCGCCTCGCGCCCGGTCAGCCGCTCGCGCACCAGCAACTGCACCGCCGTCGACAGTGGCACCTCGTCACGCGTCCGCGCCCGGCTGATCGGGTCGGACCGCATCTTCATCTCGAGCGCGTGGTCGAGATTGTCGGCGATTCCCGCATAGCCACGCGATCCCAGCGCCTCGACCCGAGCGGTCTCCACGGCATCGAACACGGCGCGCGCCACCGGCTCCCTGGGCGCGGCCTTCAGATGCGTCGCGGCATCATGCAGTCGCAGCCGCAGCGCATAGCCATCGGCAAAGCCGCGCGCTTCGGCCACCTGATCGGGCGGCAGATTACGGCCCGGCATCGGCACCTTGATATGCCGCCCCGACTGCGCTGGCGCGTCGGCGCTGAAGGCAAGTTCCAGCTCCGGCTCATGCGACAGCGCGCGGGCGGTGCCGGTGAGGACGGACTTGAACTGGTCGAGGGGGGAGTCGGTTGCCATTACCAGAGCGTCTCACAACCAAATGCGGCGATCGCGTGATCACAGGTGACGACGGTCATATGCTCAAGCAGCGCCTGAGCCGCAATCAACCGGTCAAACGGATCCTTGTGAGGCCCGGGCAGGGAGCCACCATGCACGCCGTGCCTTGCCGTCACATCAAGATGGTTGAAGCCATCGCGCACGACATCCTCGACGAAAGCGCCGATGCTGCCCGCGAATTCGGGAAGCTGGTTCTTCCGCACCTTGGTTGCGATCTCCCATCCGGTCGCGGCGCTCACGAACACCGCATTCGCCGGATCCGCCATCGCCGACCGCGCCGCTTCGGGAAGCCGAGGCCCGTCATTCCACCACCACAGCAATGCATGCGTATCGAGGAGGAGACGCATCGTCATTCTGGCGGGAAAAGACTGGCGTTCTCGATCTCATCCAGCTCTTCCTCAGTAAAACAGGGGGCCAGAATGGCGTCGGGATCGATATTTTTCAGCAGGTGCTTGAACCGCCCGGGCTGGCGGCGCGGCAAGGGCGTCGGCTCGAACGCGACCAGCTTTGCATAAGGCTTGCCCGCCTTGGACAGGATGATCTCCTCGCCCGCATGCGCGCGGTCGATCAGCTTGGACAGCTGCGTCTTGGCGTCGTGGACGTTGAACGTCTTTTGCGGATCGGCTTCGGCCATCGCGCAGCTCCCGAAAGTGGACTAAGCCAAGTTAGCTAAGTCCACCCTATCGTTCAAGCCTTCCCGACCACGCTCTCAGGCAAATCCTTGCCGAACACGCGCTGATAATATTCCGCCACCAGCGCCCGTTCCGCCTCGTCGCACTTGTTGAGGAAGCTCAGGCGGAAGGCGAAGCCGACATCCTTGAAGATCTCGGTATTCTGCGCCCAGGTGATAACGGTGCGGGGCGACATCACGGTCGAGATATCGCCGTTGATGAACCCGCGCCGGGTCAGCTCGGCGACGCGAACCATGTTTTCGACCAGCTCCTTGCCGCCCGGCTTGTCATATTCACCGCTCTTGGCGAGCACGATCTGTGCCTCGACCGCGGCGGGGAGGTAGTTGAGCGTGACGACGATGTTCCAGCGGTCCATCTGGCCCTGGTTGATCTGCTGCGTGCCGTGATAAAGCCCGCTGGTGTCGCCCAGGCCGACCGTATTGGCGGTGGCGAACAGGCGGAACCACGGGCTCGGGC
The DNA here is from genome assembly GCF_001557215.1 of Sphingomonas sp. CCH9-E2. GTDB lineage: Bacteria > Pseudomonadota > Alphaproteobacteria > Sphingomonadales > Sphingomonadaceae > Sphingomonas. Next base: position 7,460 of record NZ_LSJM01000040.1, read on the forward strand.
GGATCACGCGATTCTGGTCGAGCAGGGTCAGCTTGCCCTCGGTCTCCAGCACGCGCTGGATCACGAACATCACGTCGGGGCGACCCGCATCATATTCGTCGAACACCAGAGCGGTCGGCGTCTGCAACGCCCAGGGGAGCAGGCCTTCGCGGAATTCGGTGACCTGCACCCCGTCCTTCAGCACGATCGCGTCGCGGCCGATCAGGTCGATGCGGCTGATATGCGCGTCGAGGTTGATGCGGATGCACGGCCAGTTGAGGCGCGCGGCGACCTGCTCGATGTGCGACGACTTGCCGGTGCCGTGATAGCCCTGAATCATCACGCGGCGATTGTGCGCGAAGCCGGCCAGGATCGCGAGCGTCGTGTCGGCGTCGAACACATAGGCCGGGTCGAGGTCCGGCACGCGCTCATCCGCCTCGCTGAACGCCGGCACCTGCATGTCGATGTCGATGCCGAACAGGTCGCGGACGCTGACACTCTTGTCGGGCGCCTGCAGGATCGTCGTATCGCGGCTGTCGGGCTGGGTGTTGGGGATGCTGGTCATGGGGACTTTCGGACTCGGGACGGGTCTTTTGCGGTGCGGTATCGGCTCGCGTGCCGCTCCGCAAGCTGGGTTCAGTCCTCGGTCCATTTGCGCGGCAGCGGAAAGCGGGTGACGAAGGTCTCGGCCAGCGCGTGATCCCCCTCGATCCGCAGCACGCCCGCCGCCTCCAGTTCCGCAAGCGCGCCGCCATACATGGCGCCCGCAATTGCGGTCGGGGGCCCGTTGAAGATTACGTCCGCGCCGCTCGGGTCGCCGCGCTTCAGGTCGATCCCGTCGCGATTGTAGCGCCCGACAAACGCGTCGTCGCCCATGCGGAACCCCACGACGATATCCATATCGCCGGTTAGCCCCGGATTGTGCATCGTGCGCAGCGACATCATCGCGGAGGCCGCCGAGAGATGCAGCGTCGGATCATGGTCGGGCGACCGCACCGCCCAGGCGCCGAGCAACTGAATCGGCTTTTCCGCCTCATAGCCCCATGGGGTCAGCGCATAGACCTGCGCGTTCGCCGGGGGCGGAAGCCTCTCGCGCGTCAGAATGCCCGACTCCTCCAGTCCCTCGAGCCGCTGGGTCAGCACATTGGCCGAAATGCCAGGCAGGGCCGCCTTGATCTCGCTGAACCGGCGCGGGCCGAACATCAGCTCGCGCACGATCATCAGCGACCAGCGCTCCCCTACCAGCTCCAGCGCCATCGCCGTGCCGCAGGCGTCGTCGTACCAGCGCCGCCGTTCGCGCTTCAACTGCCCGGCCTCATGTAACGATCAGTCATTTTTTCTAACTTCATAGTTGCTTTTAGTAACTCATCGGCGCATCACGCTCAAGCAAGCGATTCGGAACCATAGAGTTTCCCGGAAGCGTCTGAGGAGAAGCAGGATGCCCAAAATGATCTTCGTGAACCTGCCGGTGAAGGACGTGGCGGCATCGACCGCCTTTTACGAAGCGATCGGCTTCACCAAGGACCCGCGCTTCAGCAACGACATGGCGAGCGCGATGCAGTGGTCGGACACGATCACGCTGATGATCCTGCGCCATGATTTCTATTCGACCTTCATCCCGCACAAGACGATCGCCGATTCCGCGAAAGTGAACGAGGTTCTGCTGTGTCTGTCGTTCGATAGCCGCGAAGCCGTCGATGCGATCACCGAGAAGGCCGGCGCATCGGGCGGCACGGCCGATGTTCGCCCGCTGCAGGATATGGGCTTCATGTACGGCCGCAGTTTCGAGGACCCCGATGGGCACATCTTCGAACCGATGTTCATGGACATGGAGGCGGCAATGGCGGCCTTCCCCGATGGGCCGGCGCACGAACCGGCCTGACACCCGACCCAAGGAGAGCTGCCATGACCAGGATCACCACCTGCATCTGGAGCAACTACACCGCCGAGGAACAGGCGGCGTTCTACACGAGCCTGATCCCCGACAGCCGCATCGTGCGGATCGAACGCACACCGATCGACACGCCAAGCCAGAAGGCAGGCGAGGTGATCCTCGCCGAAATCGAGCTGGCCGGACACCGCTATCTGCTGCTCAACGGCGGCCCGATATTTCCGCAGACCGAGGCGGTGAGCTTCATCATCCACACGCCCGATCAGGCCGAAACCGACCGGCTCTGGGCCGCGCTCACCGCCGATGGCGGCGCGGAGAGCCAGTGCGGCTGGTGCAAGGACAAATGGGGGGTGAACTGGCAGGTCACCCCCGACCGGCTGATGCAGCTGGTGTGGGACAATCCCGACAAGGCCGCAGCCCAGCGCGCGATGCAGGCGATGATGCCGATGCGCAAGATCGACATCGCCACGATCGAAGCCGCCGCCGCTGGCGCAGACTGACTGGAGAGCGCGCATGTCATTCCAGGCCTATCTCGACACGATCCAGCAAAAGACCGGCAAGACCCCCGGCGACTTGCGCGCACTGGGCCGCGAGCGCGGCTGGACGCAGGGCGACACCCTCGCGCCGGGCATTAAGCCAATGGCGATCGTGGCGACGCTGAAGGACGAGCTGGGGCTCGGCCATGGTCATGCAATGGCCGTGGTCGCGCTGCTCAAGGGACACAAGAAGGAAGGCGACGCCTGACCGGCGCGCAGGGAGAGATGCCATGACCGTCGAGATTACCGGGTTCGACTGGGTACCCGATTTCGCCAAGGGCTTTGTCCGCGACCTGCGCCCGCGCTGGGCGTGCGAGGAGATCGGCCTGCCCTACGCCATGCGGCTGATGGACCCGCGCAACCGGCCTGCGGCCTATTTCGCGGAGCAGCCCTGGGGGCAGGTCCCCGCCCTCGTCGATGGCGACGTCCATCTGTTCGAAAGCGGCGCGATCCTGCTGCATCTGGGCGAACGCGACGAGCGGCTGTTGCCGCGCGATCCGCAAGCGCGCGCCGATGCGCAAAGCTGGCTGTTCGCCGCCTATAACAGCGTCGAGCCGATGCTGTTCGAACTTGGCAATGTCGAGATTTTCTCGGCGGGCGAGCCATGGGCGGAACTGCGCAAACCGTCGTTGATCGCGGATATCGAAGCGAAGCTTGACCGGCTTGCCGCCGCGATGGGCGACCGCGACTGGCTCGCGGGGCAGTTCAGCATCGCCGACATCGCGATGGCGACGGTGCTGCGTCAGGCGGAGGGCAGCGGACTGCTCGCCGATCGCCCGGTCCTGCTAAGCTATCTGGAACGCGCCATCGCTCGCCCCGCGTTCAAGGCTGCGCTGTCCGCCCAGCTCGCCGACTTCAAGCCCGAACACGCCCCCGCGTGAGGAGAGACGCCATGACCTATGTCGAAGGATTCCTGACCCCCGTCCCCACCGCCAACAAGGCGGAATATATCAAGCACGCCCATGGCGCGATCGACCTGTTCAAGGGGCTCGGCGCGACGCGCTTCGTCGAAGCCTGGGGCGACGATGTGCCCGACGGCAAGGTCAACGACCTCAAGCAATCGGTCGGCCTGAAGGACGACGAGACGGTGTTGTTCAGCTGGCTCGAATATCCCGACAAGGCGACTCGCGATGCGGCCAATGAAAAGATGATGAGCGACCCGAACGCGGCCGAAGCGATGAAGGACATGCCGTTCGACGGCAGCCGCATGATCTTTGCCGGGTTCGAGGGGATTGTCGACACCGGGCCGGCCACGACGGCACCGGGCTATGTCGACGGCTATGTCCTCCCGGTGCCGACCGCCAAGCGGGAGGCCTATTACGAGCTGGCGGCGCGGATGGCGCCGGTCTTTCAGGCGCATGGGGCGCTGCGTGTGGTCGAGGCCTGGGCCGACGACACTCCCGACGGTACCAACACGGACTATAACCGCGCCACGCACAAGCGGGCCGACGAGAGCGTCGTCTATGCCTGGATCGAATGGCCCGACAAGGCGGCGCGCGATGCCGCCTGGGCCGCGATCATGGCCGACGACAGCAACCGCGAACCCGAACCCCCGTTCGACGGCCAGCGGATGATGTGGGGCGGCTTTGCGCCGATCCTGGATACGGTGCGGGGCTAATTTCCATGGTCCCCCCGGCGCTGTGCCGGGGTCCACCGGAAGGCAAGCGCGAAGCTGCAGCCTCTGCCGCAGAGCGTGAGGCTGAGTGGACCCGGCACAAGGCCGGGGTGACGGTTCTTTTTTCGAGCATGATCGAAGGAGCGCAGGACATGACCAACCCACATGGCAGCTGGATCTGGTACGAACTGATGACCCCCGACGCGCAGGCATCGCGCGCTTTTTATGAAGCCGTGATCGGCTGGCGCATCGATGCCGAGTCGATGGCTCCCGGCGGCACGGAGTATCGCATCCTCCACGCCCCGGACGGCGATGTCGGCGGGATGCTGACGCTCGACGCGGCGATGCTGGCGGGCGGTGCGAAGGCCGGCTGGCTCGGCTATATCGGCGTCGATGACGTCGATGCCAGCGTCGCGCAGCTCAAGGCCGCCGGCGGTTCGGTGCATGTGCCCCCGACCGATATTCCCGGCACCGGCCGCTTTGCGATGGTCGCCGATCCGCAGGGTGTCCCCTTCTACGTCATGCGCGGCTCCAGCCCTGAGAGCAGCACCGCCTATGCCCGGTTCGGCGAAGGCCATGTCAGCTGGAACGAGCTGCAGACCAGCGATGCGGAGGCGGGCCTTGCCTTCTACGGCACCGTATTCGGCTGGGAGCGCGCCGGCGGCATGCCGATGCCATGGGGCGAATATAGCTTCCTGCGCTGCAAGGATGCGGGCGACGCGATGGACGTCGTATGGGGCGCGATGATGCCGCGTGAATGCGACGACAAGCCTGTCGGCTGGACTTATTATTTCCGCGTGCCCGACATTGAGGCGGCGCATGCCAAGGTCAAGGAACTGGGCGGCACGCCGCACAGTGACCCGATGGAAGTGCCCGGCGGCGACCGCGTGTTCCACGCGACCGACCCGCAGGGCGCGGTGTTCGGACTGGTGGCGCCGAAATGAGCATTCCCGACCTCTACGCCCACCCCTTTTCCTCCTATTGTTGGAAGGCGCTGATCGCCTTCTACGAGCACGACCTGCCCTTCACGCTGCGCATGGTGTCGCCCGACGACCCGGAGAACAGCGCGCGCTGGGCGGAACTGTGGCCGTTCAAGCGCTTCCCGCTGCTGGTCGATGGCGATCTGGTGCTCGGCGAATCGAGCATCATCGCCGAGCATGTGGATCGCCTGTCCGGCGCGCCCCGCCTGATCCCCGGCGATCCCGATGCGGCGCTGCAGGTGCGGATGCTCGACCGGCTGTTCGACCAGCAGGTGATGGACCCCGCCGCACGGCTGGTGTTCAATGCGATCCGGCCCCCCGACAAGCGCGACCCGATGGCGGACGAACAGGTCGCGGCACAGCTCGCCACCAGCTATGCTTGGTTCGACGCGCATCTGGCTGGCCGCACTTGGGCAGCGACCGACAGCTTCACCCTCGCCGACCTCTCCGCCGCGCCCGCATTGTTCTACGCCGACTGGATCATCCCGATCCCGGAAGAACACGCCAATCTGCGCACCTATCGCGCCCGCCTGCTCGCGCATCCCTCGGTTGCGCGCGCGGTGGATGGCGCGCGGCCGTATCGCCACTTCTTCCCCCTCGGTGCGCCCGATCGGGATTAGGTGACGAAGCGGCCGTGCTGATCGCCGGTTGACAAATTCTCCTATCATGATAGTAGGAGAATAGATGCGTGCAGCGGACCCTGTCCCCGCCCACACCGCCGGCCACCCGGTCTGGCAGCGCATCGCCAGTCACCACATCGATCCCCCCGAAGCGGCGCTCTCCTTTTCCGCACGCCTCGCGCGCGAAAATGGATGGAGCGCCGCAACGGCGGAGCGGGTGATCGAGGAGTATCGCCGCTTCGTCTTTCTGGCCGTCACCGGCGATACCCCCGCCACGCCTTCCGATGCCGTCGACCAGGCGTGGCACCTGCACCTTACCTACACCCGCGATTACTGGGAGCATTTCTGCCCCGATGTGCTGGGTCGCGCGCTGCATCACGGCCCTACCGCAGGCGGCGCGGACGAGCATCGCCGCTATTACCGTCAATATGCCGAAACGCTCGCGCGCTACGAGGCGGCGTTCGGCATCGCGCCCCCTTCCGACATCTGGCCTTCAGCCGCCCGGCGGCTGAACGACGATCCCCGCGCGCGGCGGGTTCATCCGCGCGAGGCGGTCATCGTGCCGCGCCGAACCGCAGTGCTGCTCGCACTCGGTTTTGCTGCGATGACTGCGCTCGCGCTCCTGTTGTGGGTTCAGCGATGCTGAACCGCCGCACCGGCCCGCTCCCCCACCCGGCCGCCCAACGCCAGTATCCTATGGGTGGCCGGGTGGGGGAGCGGGCCGGTGCCGAAACCGGTTCGGCAATGCCGGACCTTCAAAAAGGAGTGACCTGACATGGGCCCGTTCGACTGGACTGGTGGTCCCTTTCTCCTGCTCTACATCATCCTGTTGGCGATCGTGATCCTGCTCGGGATCATCATCCCCGCGCGGATGCGGCCCGAGGGGCGGCAGCGCCCGGTGACCGATCCCGAAGCGCTCGCCTATCTCGCGGGCGGCAGCGCCCGGCTCGCCGATGCCGTCACCGCCCGGCTGCTCGCCGCCAAGGCGCTGGTCGTCGGCGACAAGGGGCGGTTCGACATTCTCT
>NZ_LSJM01000407.1 GCF_001557215.1 Sphingomonas sp. CCH9-E2
GTTCACGGCTGTCTGCGCAGCCGCCCCTCCACCACGCCCTACGGGCGCGGTCCCCCTCCCCCAGCGAGCTGGGGGAGGAATTGGATTTTACCCCCACACGTCCTTTGCCACGTCGATCACCAGGCGCATCTTTGCCGCCTGCTGCTCGACTTCGATGTCGTTGCCGTGGACGGTCGAGGAGAAGCCGCATTGCGGCGACAGCGCGAGCTGGTCGAGCGGAGCGAACTGGGCGGCCTCTTCGATGCGGCGTTTGACGTCGTCCTTCGATTCCAGCTCGCCGAGCTTGGTGGTGACGAGGCCGAGCACGACGGTCTTGCCCTTGGGCAGATGCCGCAGCGGCGCGAAGTCGCCCGAGCGGGGATCGTCATATTCGAGGAAATAACCGTCGATCTTCAGCTCGTTGAACAGCACTTCGGCGACCGGCTCGTAACCGCCCTCGGCCGCCCAGCTGGAGCGGAAATTGCCGCGACAGAGGTGGACGCAGACGACCATGTCGTCGGGCTTGTCGCGGATCGAATCGTTGATGATGCGGGCGTAGAGGCGCGGCAGCTCGTCCGGGTCCATGCCGCGCAGCCTCGCATTCTCGCGCTGGGTTTCGTCGCAGAGGTAAGCGAGGTTGGTGTCGTCGAGCTGGAGATAGCGGCAGCCGGCATCGGCGAGGCTGGCGATCTCCGCGCGATAGGCGGCGGCGAGGTCGGTGTAGAAGGCGTCGAGGTCGGGATAGGCCGCCGTGTCGATCGCATCGCGGCCGCCGCGGAAGTGCAGCATGGTCGGCGAGGGGATCGTCACCTTGGGCGTGCGGCTGGTGCAGCTGGCGAGGAATTCATAGTCCGCGCGCTGGATGTCCTTGGCATGGCCAATCTTGCCGGTGATCTTCATGACCGGAGGGGCATATTCCAACTCCTTGCCACCATGCTGGTGGAACTTGACCTGGGTGCCGCCGGCCTCCTCCACGCCGTCAAGCTGGAGCAGGAAATCGGTGTGGAAATAGGTGCGGCGGAATTCGCCGTCGGTGATCCCCTGAAGCCCCAGATCCTCCTGGAACTTCACCACGCCGCGAATCGCTTCGTCCTCGACAGCGCGGAGCGCGGCGGCGTCGATGCTGCCGGCCTTGAACGCGGCGCGGGCGTCGATCAGCGCCTTGGGACGGAGGAAGCTGCCGACATGATCGGCGCGGAACGGGGGCGTGGGCATCCTGATTCTCCTTGCGATATTTGTAAGTGCTACATACAAAATGCTGCAACGATCGATAGTGCAGAGAGAGGACCGAGGCAATGACCTGGATCACCAACCGCTGGTATGTCGCCGCATGGGATTCGGAGGTGGATCGCACGCCGATCGCGCGGACGATCTGTGGCGAACCGGTGATGCTGTACCGCAAGCTGGACCGCAGCGTGGTGGCGATGCGCGATGCGTGTCCGCACCGGCTGCTCCCACTGTCGATGGGGTTCAAGGAGGGCGATTCGATCCGCTGCCGCTATCACGGCCTGCTGATCGAGCCCGATGGCTGTGCCAGCGAGATGCCGATCAAGTCGGAGGCAGTGCCCAAGGCGGTGTGCGCTACGCTGTACCCGGTGGTCGAGAAGCATCGCTTCGTATGGGTGTGGATCGGCGATGCGGCGAAGGCGGACCCGGCAACGATTCCCGATTTCTGGCCGTGCAGCGCGCCGGGCTGGACGTTCGACGGGGGGTATAATCACATCAACTGCGATTACCGGCTGGTGATCGACAACCTCATGGACCTCAGCCACGAGACCTGGGTGCATCAGGGGTCGATCGGGCAGCATGAGATTACCGAGGCGCCGATCGAGACCGTGGTGAATGGCGAGGAGGTGTTCGTCCGTCGCTGGATGCCGGGGATCGAGCCGCCCCCCTTCTGGCGCGATGCGCTGCGCTCGGCCGGGCCGGTTGATCGCTGGCAGATCTGCCACTTCCTGCCGCCGTCATCGGTGCTGATCGATGTCGGCGTGTCGCCGGCCGATGCCGGGGATACGATCGACAGCCACGATTCGGGGGTGCGCGGCTTTGTCGTCGATGCCATGACGCCGGAGACCGAAACGACGACTCACTATTTCTGGGGCATGGCGCGCAATTTTGACATCGACGATGCCGGCTTCACCGCGCGGTTCAAGGCACAGCAGGGCCAGGTGTTCGACGAGGATGTCGAAGTGCTGGAGGCGCAGCAGCGGAGCATTACCGCGAACCCCGACATGAAGCTGCGCGGCTATTCGATCGATCAGGGCAGCGTGCGCGCCCGTGCGATCATCCGCAAGCTGATGGAGGCGGAATCGGCGTGACGATCGGGCGCGGCGATCTCGACCGCAACCTCGGGCTGCGGCTGCGGCGCGCGCATGGGGCGGTGCAGCGGCATTTCGTCGAGCATTTCGCCGATCTCGGGCTGACGCAGAAACAGGTGTCGGTGCTGTGGCTGACCGGGGATCACCCCGATCTGGCGCAGACCGACCTCGCCCAGGCGCTCGACATGGACCGTGCGACGACCATGGCGCTGGTGCACGGGCTGGAGAAGCGCGGCCTCGTTTCGCGCAGCCCGTCGCGCACCGATGGGCGGCGGATCGCATTCCGGCTGACCGATGCGGGCGAAACCCTGCTGGCACAGGCCAAGGTCGCAATTGCCGAGCATGAGGCGTGGCTGAAGGCGCGGTTCAGCGCCGCCGAACTCGCAACGCTTGAGGAAATGCTCGCGCGCATCTATCGATAGGTTGTTTGCAGATATAACAATGGCCGGAAACGCGGCCGATGGAGGGGAAATGGCTACCGATCCACGCGCGCTGATCGACCGCGCACCGATGTCCCGCTTCCAATGGGGCGTGGTCGCCACGATGGTCGGGCTGAACGCGCTCGACGGATTCGACGTGCTGTCGATCAGCTTCGCCGCCAACGGTATCCGCGAGGAATGGCAGCTCGGCCCCTCGGGCCTGGGCCTGGTCCTGTCGATGGAGCTGATCGGCATGGCGGTCGGGTCGCTGTTCCTGGGCGGGATTGCCGACCGGATCGGGCGGCGCGCAACGATCCTGTCGTGCCTTGTCCTGATGACGATCGGCATGCTGGGGGCAGCGACCGCCGGCAATGTCGAGATCCTGTCGGCGTGGCGCGTGCTCACCGGGCTGGGCATCGGCGGCATGCTTGCCGCGACCAATGCCGCGGTGGCGGAGGCCGCCAATGCGCAGCGCCGCGCGCTGGCGGTGGTGCTGATGGCCGCCGGGTATCCGGTGGGGACCATCGTCGGCGGATCGATCTCGGGCCTGTTGCTCGTGCATTTCGACTGGCGCGCGGTGTTTCTGTTCGGTGCGATCTGCTCGCTGCTGTTCATCCCGCTGGTACTGTGGCGCGCGCCCGAATCGATCGCGTTCCTGATGCACAAGCGCCCGCCCAACGCGCTCGAGCGGATCAACGCGACGCTGGCGCGCATGGGGCACCCGCCGGTCGATGCCCTGCCCCCCGTCACCGAAGAGCCCAAGCGCAAGGTGCCGCTGGTCGCCCTGTTCTCGCCGCAGCTCGGGCGCGCCACGATCCTACTGACGCTCGCCTATCTGATGCACATCATGACCTTCTACTTCATCGTGAAGTGGATCCCGCCGATCGTGAAGGACATGGGCTTCCCGCCGCCCGAGGCTGCCGGGGTGCTGGTATGGGCGAGCATCGGCGGAGCGAGCGGATCGCTGGTGCTGGGCCTGCTGACCGGCAAGATCCGGCTGCTCGCGCTGACCATCGTCGCGATGCTGCTGTCGACCGCCTTGGTGATCCTGTTCGGACAGGGGCAGAAGGATCTCGCCGGACTGTCGATGGTCGCTGCCGCGGCAGGATTTGCGACCAATGCCGGCGTGGTCGGCTTGTACGCGCTGATCGCCCAGTCCTTCCCGACCGGGGTGCGCGCGACCGCGACCGGATTTGTCATCGGCGTCGGGCGCGGCGGATCGGCGCTAGCCCCTGCCCTTGCCGGGTTCCTGTTCGCCGCCGGCTATGGCCTGCCGACCGTCGCGGTCCTGATGGGCCTTGGCTCGATCGTCGCGGCGGGTGCACTGCTGGCGATCCGCGGGTGGAAGGCACCCGAGGCTGGATGAACGCCGCTCAGGATCCCACTAACGACGTGCGGGACATGTAGCGGACCAGCGCCGGATCGACCGCGCACCGATAGGAGGACGCTGCGTCGGTCGGTCCCTTCCCGTCCCAGCGTGCTGCCTGCGGATAGGGGCAGAGCGTGCGCGTGAACGCCTCCTTCCCCTCCTCCATCTTGGTCGCGGTCAGGCGGGTCGGTGCCCGACCCTTTTCGACCCAGTGGATCAGCGACCACAGCACGTCGCGCGACGGGTCGCCGGGCCAGCTCATTTGCCCCGAGGCGCCGAACTGGTCGGCGCCGGGGCCGCGCGCGCAGTGATACATGCCGGGGGCCATGAACAGGCGGACATGGTCGTCCAGCTTGGCGAGGCCGCCATTGGCGCGGGCGAGTGCGGCGTAATAATCGATCGTCGGGCCGGCATTGGTCGAGGGGTCGGCCCAGCCCTGATAGAGGATCGCCTTGCCGCCAGCCCGGATGAAGGGCGCAATCGCCACCTTGTCCGCGCGTAGCTCCGGCATGCGGCGGTTGGCGGCGAGCAGGTCGCGACTGCGCTGGAAACTGTCCTCGTTCCAGTTGGCGTCGTCATAAACCCCGTCGGCCCACATCGCGCGCAACAGTGGCGAGGGCAGGCCGGGGCGCGTGCGGACGCCGGGGAAGAGGCCGCCGTCCATCGCCCTGCCCGCCTCATCGCGCATCGGCGCGCGGATGAGGTCGAGCATCTTGAGCTTGGGCGCGGTCAGGCAGCCCTCGGTCTGCCCGGACTTGCACAGCAACGTCGCAGTGCGGAACTTGCAGGTGAGCGGGTTCGAGATCACCCCGTCCCTGACGCCATCCTGCGCGTCGCATGCGGCAGTGGCCTTGCTCTCGTACAGCGCCCAGTCGGCGTCGCTGAGCGCGCCGGCCGGAGTCCATTTCTGTTGCAGCGCGAACCACAGCATCCGCACCGACTGCAGCGGCATATACGGCCCCGGCGCGCCAGCGATCACGCCGTCATAGTCGCCGGGATAATTCTGCATCTGCTTGAGCGCCTGACGCCCGCCGCCCGAGCAACCGGTGAAGTAGCTCTTGTCGACTGCGCGGCCATAGAACCTGGCGGCGAGCGCTTTGGCCGCGACTGCGGTCAGGTGCACCGCGCGATGCTCGTAGTCGACCCGCGCCTTGGGATCGGCCATCCAGCGGGCCTGGGTCGCCTTGTGCCCGCTGTCGGTGGTGACGGTGGCAAAGCCTTCGCCCACGCGGCGGCTCATGTCGGTATAGTTATAGACTCCCGCGTCGCCGCCGACGCCCGCGCCGAGCAGGCGGCCGTTCCACGTCGCGGGAAGCCAGAGTTCGAAGCCGATATTGCCCTCGATCACACCCTCGACCCGGCACAGTGGGGCAGTGACCGGGCCGCCGCGATAGAAGCTGGTGGTCTGCGGCGTCCAGCTGGGTGCGGGGGTGATCGCTGTCGCCGCCGTGACGGTCACCCCGCCCGGATGCGCGCCCGTGAGGGACGCGCACCCGGCCAGGGCTGCGGCGAGCATCGCCGGCATCAGAACTTCACATTCGCCGTGATCGCGAACATGCGCGGGATCGGGTTCGACGCCTGCGGGTCGAAGCCGTTGGTGGTGTCGACGAAGGGCGGATCCTCGTCGAACAGGTTGCGCACGTCGAGCGACAGGTTGATCCGGTCGGTGAAGTCGTAACCGACCAGCAGGTCGAACGTGTCGTAGTTGCTGACATCACGCACCACGGTCGAGGTGGTGTTGGTGTAGCCGTTGAGGTGGTTCCAGGTCAGCCGCGACTTGAATCCGCCCACCTTGGCGCCGATGTCCGCCTGGGTGCGGAACTTCTGCGTGAAGCCGATCGTGTCGAGCACATTGACCAGCCCCGCACCCGGCACCGCTTCGAACAGATAGTCGAGGATATAGGTGCCCTGGATCCCGGCATCGAGCTCCACTCCGCCCCAGTTCCAGCGATAGGCGGCGGTGAAGTCGAGCCCGCGGAACAGCGAGGTCCCGAGATTCTGGCGCCGGCCATCGGCGATGAACGTCACCAGCGACTGGTTGATCGCCTGATTGATCGGCAGGCCCGAATTGACCAGCGCGCTGATCTGCGCCGGGGTCGGGTTGAACTGCACGAACTGGCTGTAGATCGGGTTGGTGAGCAGGCCGGGCGTGCCACGCAGCGCCTGGATCTGGTCGGTATAGTCGATGCGGAAATAGTTGAGCGACGCGGTGAAGCCGGGGATTTCCGGCGGCGTCACGTCGACGCCGAACGACCAGGTGGTCGCCTGTTCGGGCTTCAGATTGGGATTGCCGCCGGCGATGCCGATGCCGATCTGGTTCCCGCTCGGGCCGGGCAGCGTATCGAAATACAGGCCCGCGCCGCCGCCGACGGTCGACACTTCGGTAAATGTCGGCGCGCGGAACGAGGTGCCATAAGTGCCCTTGAGCACCAGCCCGGTCCAGGGCGAATAGGTCACGCCGATCTTGGGGTTGGTGGTGCTGCCGAAGTCGCTGTAATTCTCATGCCGCAACGCGAGGCTGAGGTTGAGGCGCTCCAGCCCCGGCGCGGCGTTGTCGGCACCGACGATCGGCACGAACAGTTCGGCAAAGATCGCGTCGACATTGCGGCTGCCATCGCTGGCAGTGCGCACCTGGCTGGTCGATTGGCCGGTGAGCAGCGAGGTATAGGTATATTCGACGCGATGTTCGGCGCCGAGCGCGATGCGGACATTGCCGCCGGGAATGGCGAACAGCGAGCCGTCGAGCTGGGCGTTCACGACTTCAAGCCGGGTGCGCCCTTCGATCACGAAGTAATTGTCGGTGATCCGCGCCAGCGTCGCCGGGTTGTTCGTCCCGCCGAACACGTTGAGCGACGTCGCCGGGTTGGTGTCGGCGAGCGCTGCGGCCAGCGCACCGGCGTTGATGCCCGAACGGCGGCGGTCGGCGACCTCCTCCGAGCGGCCCTGCGCATAATAGACGGTGCCGCGGAAGTCTCCGAACAGGTCCGCCTCGACCCCGCCCGACACGTTCCAGGTGCTCGCCCAATAGGGGTTGGGGAGCGCGCCGGTCGCACCGAGGAAAGTGGTCTGGACCGTCACCGACGTCGCGCCGGGGACCGGGGAGACGAAGAAGGGGTTGGTGCTGGGCACCGTGGCGTTGGCGGTGGGGTTGAACAGCAAGGTGCCGCTGCGCCGCGAGTAGAAGCCGTCGGCGAAGATGCGGATGCCATCGGTGATATCCTGGCTCGCCGATGCGACGCCGCTCCAGCGCTCCTGATCCGGGATGACCTGCGCGATGCTGCGGAATTCGCACAGGTTACGGGTGTTCGCCACCAGGGTGCCGACCGTCGCCGGAGTCACACCCGCCGCGGGGATCGCATAGTTGACGCCGCCCGCGACGATCGTGCCGGGCGCGCAGTTGGTGCCGCGCAGGTCGCGCCCACCCCGGCTGCGATTGTCCGAGGTGTAGAAGTCGAGTTCGGAGCCGAACAGATTGTTGTTCTTCGAATATTCGCCCGCGGCCATGATCCAGCCGCTGTCCCATTTGTGCCCGAGCAGAATTGCGGCCTGCGCCTCATAATAGTCCGCATCGGTGATGCCGTAGCGCCCGCGCACTTCGATCCCCGAAAAATCCTTGCGCAGGATCAGGTTGACCACGCCGGCGACCGCGTCCGAGCCGTAAACGGCGGAGGTGCCGTCGGCCACGACCTCGATCCGGCCGAGCGCAATCGAGGGGATGGCGGAGGGATCGGTAAACTGGCCCTGCGTCCCCTGCGGCGGCAGGCGCTTGCCGTCATAGAGCAGCAGCGTGGCGTTGGTGGACAGGCCGCGCAGGTTGATGCCCGCGCCGCGCGTGGCGTTTGCCGCGCCGTTCTGCGCGCTGCCACCCGCCCGGTTCGCGCCGAGCGAAACGACCTGCGGCACGCGGCGCAGAATGTCGTTGGTCGAGGTGACCGGCTCTTCCATGATCTGGTCGGAATCGATCGCGATCACTGCGGAGCCGACCGGATCGATACCGCGGATGCGGCTGCCGGTAACGACGATATCCTGCTCGGCCGCCTGGGCGTCGCTGGTCGGAGCTTCCTCCTGCGCGAGTGCCGGGCTGGCGATGGCGAGCGCAAGCGCGCCCAATGCGCTGCGGCCCAACAGGGTCGACGGGCGACAAATGGTCTTGGTCATTTCATTCCCCTCCTCAAGTTCAGCCCGCCTGTCTCTGCGGGTCGAAAAAAGCGCGTGTCAGGTTGTTTCCGCGCGTGCCGAGCGGGCGGGCCGGTCGGCGAAGCGCGGGGCAAGCGAAAGCAACACGATGGCGGCGATCAGGATTCCGGCGCCTACCAGCTCGGCCGGGCGTGGATGCGGCAGCCCCCACACCCAGGCGAGGATCAGTGCGCCGCCGACTCCCGCGACCAGGCTCGCCGCGCGCTCGAGCGGGACGCAATAGGCGTTCTCGCGCGGGTCGAGCAGGATGATGATCGCGAAGACCGAGACGATGGTGAGCGTGATGCCGATGCCGAGCAGCGGCCAGATCACCGGATCGGTCCAGACCGAGATGAAGCCCCAGCCGAGCGCGCCCGACTGGCTGCCGATACCCGAGGCGGAGATCGCCGCGAGGATCGCGACCGACAGCGGCAGCGCGAAGACCTTTTCCTCGACGAAATATTGCCGCACGCTGGCGGGATCGCCGCTCTTCGACACTTTGGTCATCACGATCAGGCGGACGAAGTAGCCGATCGTGTAGAGCACCACCGTCAGGATGGCGAGCGGCGGGAGGTAGAGTCCACCACGGTCCTTGAGCGTGATGATCATCGCGATCAGCACCATCACCAGCGCGGTCCAGCTCCACCAGCGCACGCGGCGGCCGAAGATCAGGTCGACGATCGGTGCAATGATCAGGATGTCGCCGCGCATCAGCAACTGAATGAACGGGATGCTGACCCCTTCGAAGGTGAAGGACAGCGGCACGGTGAACAGCACCAGCGCGGTTCCGATGCCGGAGTAGAAGGTGTATTTGGTCGGCACCGGGATGCGGCGGCCAAGGAACATCACGCCATGCGCATCCTTGTGCCAACCCGACCACCAGATGAAGAGATAGGTCAGCACGGTCGAGATGATCAGCGACGCGGGCAACGTTTCGAGCCCTGTCAGCGGTCGCCCCAGCCCGGGGTGCGGGAATGACGTCACCAGCTTGGTGATGATGACATTCGGCAGATACGAGAACAGGTACAGGAGGACATAGCCCTCCAGCGGAAAACCGGACGCGGTTGCGGGTTTGCCGTCGCTCATGCCGTAGCTTCCAGGACGACCATCTCACTCTCCACACGATAGCGGGCGTTGAGCCCTGCTTCGGCGGTCACGGCCGCCATGTAATCGACGATTTCGGCGTGGCGTTCGCTGCCCGGCTCGACAAAGCGCGGGATCGCGTCGCGGTCGATGTACAGCGGGAGGAAGCCCGAGCGGACGATGCGCCCATTCGCGATCTCGAACCGCGCGACCATCGACATGCGCGATGCCTTGGGGAAATTGTAGAGGCTGTCGAAGTCCGGCTCCCATTCTTCGGCGAGGACGCGGATTTCGTTGAAGCTTTTCGACGCGGCATGGACGGGGTCCATGCGCAGGTCGGTGGCGAAGTTGCACAGCGAGTAGAAGACCGGCGCGCCGTCGATGACCTCGCAGCCCTTGAGGATGTGCGGATGGCCGCCAAGGATCGCGTCCGCCCCCGCTGCCACCGCCGCACGCGCGACGTCGCGCTGATAGTCGGCGATGGTGGCGCGGACGAAGTGAATGCCCCAGTGGAGCGAGACGAAGACGAGATCGGCGTCCGCCTTGGCCGCGCGGATATCCGCCTCCAGCGCCGCTAGGTCCTCGCGATGCGGGAAGGTGTGGATCCGCGCGGGGGTGCCCGGCTGATCATGCTCGATCTGTTCGTAGAGCGTGTGCGCGCGCATCGGCGCGCAGCCGGGGCGGCGCTCCTCCGCCCAATAGCTGTGCGGGAGGATCGTGCAGTAGGCCAGGATCGCGACACGCGTGCCGTCGCCGAGCGTGATCTTCACCGGCCTGCGCGCTTCGGCGATGTTCGCGCCGGCACCGACGACCTTGAGGCCGACGCGCTCGAGATTGGCCTTGGTCTCGAAGAACGCGTCATTGCCCCAGTCGAGCACATGGTTGCCGGCCATCGAGATGACGTCGAACCCGGCGCGCGCCAGCGCATCGGCGCCGTCGGGCCGCGCGAGCACGGCGTGGCGTGCCTGGGGCAGCCGGACGCCCTTTTCGGCGAAGCTCGTCTCAAGCTGGGCGAAGGCAATGTCGGCAGCGTGCAGCACGTCGCGGGTGGCGACGTAGCTTTCGTCATAATTGTCGCGATCGGGGGCGAGGTCGCCCGCAGCGAGGAAGACGTGCGTCATGCCGCTTGCCCGAACGCGATGGGCACGCTGAGCGCGCCGATTTCGGGGAAGCGGGTCGGCTTGGGCTCACCGGTCAGGATAAAGCCCGGCGCGGCAGCGAGCAGTTCCTCGACCGCCACGTTCAGCTCCAGCGTCGCCAGTGCGGCGCCGACGCATGAATGCGTGCCGCGTCCGAACGCCAGCGAATCCTTCATGTTCGGGCGATCGAGACGGAACTGATCTGCGTCCTCGAACACCTCTTCGTCGCGGTTGGCGGAGGCGTAGACGAGCGCGATCGGCTCACCAGCGGGAATCGTGCGGCCACGAATCGTCACATCGGTGACGGCGGTGCGCGCGAACCCGCGATAAGGGGTGTAGAGGCGGAGAAACTCCTCCACCGCCGCCGGTACCAGTGCCGGGTCGGCGCGCAGCTTCGCCTGCAACGCCTGGTCGCGGCCGAGATGCACGGCGATCGACCCGATCATCACGCTCGGCGCGATGATGCCGACGACGAGCACCTGGCGGATCGTGCCGACGATCATCTCTTCGGGCAGCGGCTCGCCATCGACGCGCGTGGCGAGCAACGCGCTCGTCACGTCTTCATCGACCGGCAGCGGGTTGGCCTTGCGGTCGGCGACGATGGCACGCGCCATGTCATAGAGCAGGAGGCTCGACTCCTTGGTCGCGTCCATATCGGCGGACTGCACCGCGATATTGTAGCGCTGGCCGACGCGGGTGAGTTCGGCGACCGCGTCGGGCGTCAGGTTCATCCAGTGCGCGAACACCGCGATCGGCATGTGCGCGGAATAGTCGGCGACGACGTCGCCCCCGCCCTGTGCCACCATGCCGCTGAGCAAATCCCGACAAATTCGCCGCACGACCGGCTCCAGCCTCGCGACCTTGCGCTCGGTCAGCAGGGGCGCGATCGCGCGGCGATAGGGGGTGTGCTCGGGTGGATCGAGGTGAAGCGGTGGGCGGCGGCCGGTAAAGGCGACCTTGGGCACGACATTCTGTTTGGAGGTGATGAACGTCTGCCAGTCCGTCGCGGCGGCCGCGACATCGGCATGTTTCATCAAGGCCCAGAAGCCGCCCCACGTGTCGCTGTGCGCAACGGGGCACCGGGCGCGAAGCTCGGCATACTCTCCGTTTGCGCTGTCGAACGTCTCCGGCTGAAGCGGATCGAAGTCATGCGTCATAACAATATCGCTATTTCACAATGCAAGCGCTTGCAAGCAATTTTGCAAAATTTCATCCCGGCAGTGTAAGACGGTCGCCATGGCAGGCCGAAACCCCCGACTGGACGATGTGGCGGCGATGGCGGGCGTGTCCGCCGCGACCGTCTCCCGTTATCTCAACAGCCCCGAAGTGGTCGCTGCAGCGACCGGCGCGCGCATCCGCGAAGCGATTGAAAAGACGGGCTATGTCCAGAATCTCGCCGCCACCGCGCTGGCAGGCAGCCGCAGCCGCATGATCGCGGCTCTGGTCCCGGACATTGCCCAATCGATCTTCAACGATACGGTCGAGGCGATGATCGATGAACTGTCGAGCGACGGAAACAGCGTGATGTTGGCGCTGACCGGCGCCGACAATCACCGCCTGACCCGCGAGATCAACATGGCGCTCGGACGACGCGTCGACGCGATCATCCTGACCGGGATCGTGTCGGACGAAGACATGCGCCAGCGGTTGCGGTCGGCGGGGACGACGGTGATCGAGACCTGGGGCCTGCCGGACGATCCGATCGACGTTGCGGTCGGCTTTTCCCACCGCGCGGCGGGTGAGGAAATGGCACGGTTCCTGCGCCAGCGCGGCTATCGACGGCCGCATCTGGTGGTGCCGCGATCGACTCGGTCGGAACGGCGCGCGGACGGCTTTACGACGCGCTGGGTGCATGACGGCGGAAGCGAACCGACGCGGCTGGATGTCAATGTTCCCAGTCACTTCGGTCAGGGTCGGCTGGCCTATCGCGGCCTCAGTGACCTGACCGAGCAGCCCGATGTGGTGGTGTGCGGATCGGACTGGATCGCGCAGGGCCTGATCGTCGAGGCGCAGGCTGCGGGCATTCGCGTGCCGGATCAGCTGGCCGTGACCGGCTTCGGCAATTTGCGGCTGGCGGGCGACATGCGCCCGACGATCACGTCCATGGATGTCGACGGCGCGCGGATCGCGCGGGAGGTGATGCGGGTGCTGCGCGCGCGGGCGGCGGGGCAGGAGATCGAGCGTCGAATCGATGTCGGCTTTCGGGTGATCGCGCGCGAGAGCGCATGAAAGGGCTTGCATCGCGACATTCCCGGGTTAGCTTTATCGCATAACAACCTTGGGAGAGTGACGATGCGGATCGGTACATTCGCGCTGGGATTGGCGCTGCTGGGCAGCACGGCACTGGCGCAGACCGCGCCGCAGCCCGATCCCGAAGCCGCGCGTCGCATGGCCGAGATGCGCGCGGCGGATGCCAAGCGGCCCGATTCGGTCGGTACCGGTCCCTATGCCGCGATCAAGGAGGCCGACCCCGGCCTGCCCGACCATACGGTCTATCGCCCCGCCGACCTGTCGAAGCTGGCTGGCAAGAAGCTGGGCGTGGTGATCTGGGGCAATGGCGGGTGCGCCGCCGACGGCGCGAGCGCGCGGCATCACCTCGCGCAGATCGCATCCTATGGCTATCTCGTGATCGCGCCGGGCAAGATCTACAGCGGCCCCGGCGCCCTGCCCCGCCCCGCCGCCGCCGCGCCGCGCGGGGTCGATCCGGCGACTGGCCAGCTGCCGCCGCCCGCGACGAGCGCGCAGGATGTGCTGAAGGGACTGGATTGGGCGCTTGCGGAGAATGGCCGCGCCGGCAGCCGCTACAAGGGGCTGATCGATCCGGCGCAGATCGCGGTCGCCGGGCATAGCTGTGGCGGGCTGCAAGCGATTCAGGCGGGCGCGGACAAGCGCATCCGGACCGTGCTGGTGCATAACAGCGGCGTGTTCAACGACGGCAAGCAGTCGATCAGCGGCATGACGGTGGACAAGGCGATGCTGAAGGCGCTGCACACCCCGACCCTCTATGTGCTGGGTGGCAAGGGCGATGTGGCGTGGTCCAATGGCAGCGACGACTATGCCCGGATCACGCATGTCCCGGTCGCGCTGATCGACGGCGATGTCGGCCATGGCGGCACGTTCCGCCAGGATAATGGCGGCGATGTCGGGCGGTTCGCGGTTGCGTGGCTCAACTGGCAGCTGCGCGGCGATGCGGAGGCAAGCAAGCTGTTCACGGGCGCGGATTGCGGGCTGTGCAAAGACCCGA
Source organism: Sphingomonas sp. CCH9-E2 (assembly GCF_001557215.1). GTDB lineage: Bacteria > Pseudomonadota > Alphaproteobacteria > Sphingomonadales > Sphingomonadaceae > Sphingomonas. Next base: position 13,728 of record NZ_LSJM01000407.1, read on the forward strand.
AGTGGACGATCCAGCGCAAGGGGATTTGACCGCAGTGCTTGAGGAGCGTTTTCCTCCCCTGCCCCGCAGGGGAGGAAAACGCTCCTCAAGCACTGCGGTCAAATCCCCTTGCGCTGGAT
>NZ_LSJM01000408.1 GCF_001557215.1 Sphingomonas sp. CCH9-E2
GGGCAATACCTACATTGCGCAGATCGCGCCGCTCCGTGGTGCGCATCCGACGCCGGGAAACGGCGCGACTGCGGGAAATCCCCGCCAAAAACAGTGAGCTGCATCATGGCCGACAAGCAGACATCCCTTCAGGACCTGTTCCTCAACGCGCTGCGCAAATCCAAGACCCCGGTGACCATGTTCCTGGTCAAGGGCGTGAAGTTGCAGGGAATTGTGACCTGGTTCGACAATTTTTCCGTGCTGCTCCGCCGCGACGGTCAGTCGCAGCTGATCTACAAGCACGCAATTTCGACCATCATGCCGTCGGGTTCGGTCGACGTGGCATCGATCGTCGATGCGATTCCGGACACGCCGTCGAAGAATCCGGTTCTGCAGGAAATCTTTCTCGGCGCAGTGAAGCGTCAGCAGGAAAATGTGACGATGTTCCTGGTCAATGGCGTGATGCTGCAGGGCGGGATCGCGGCGTTCGACCTGTTCTGCATGCTGCTGCAGCGCGATGGGGTGTATCAGCTGGTCTACAAGCATGCGGTGTCGACGATCCAGCCGGCGCATCCGTTGGACCTGACCGATCACGGCGAGGAAGCCTGATCCTTTTGAAAGTTGCCCGATGAGTACCGGATTTGACCGCGACCCCGACGAATTTGCGCGGGGCGCGCGGGCAGTTGTCGTCTATCCGGATCTTGGCGGATCGAGCCGGGACGCTGAGGCGCGCCTTGAGGAAACCGCTGGGTTGGCGCTGGCGATCGGGGTCGAGGTCGTCGAGCGTGCAGCGCTGCGGATCCGGGCGCCCAAGCCGGGAACGCTGATCGGATCGGGTCAGGTCGAGGCGCTGGCCGAGACGGTGCGCGACCGCGAACTGGGGCTGGCGGTGTTCGACGCAGCACTGACGCCGGTGCAGCAGCGCAATCTGGAAACGGCGCTCGGTTGCAAGGTGATCGACCGCACGGGGTTGATCCTGGAGATTTTCGGCGAGCGTGCGCGCACCGCCGAAGGGCGGTTGCAGGTCGAGCTGGCGCACCTCGATTATCAGGCGGGACGGCTGGTGCGCAGCTGGACCCACCTCGAGCGGCAGCGCGGCGGCTTTGGTTTCCTTGGCGGACCGGGTGAGACGCAGATCGAGGCCGACCGCCGGCTGATCCGCGACCGCATGGCGCGGTTGCGGCGCGAGCTCGATTCGGTGAGCCGCACGCGCGGGCTGCATCGCGAGCGGCGGCAGCGCGCGCCATGGCCGGTGATCGCGTTGGTCGGCTATACCAATGCCGGAAAATCCACGCTGTTCAATCGCTTGACCGGCGCTGACGTCATGGCGGAGAACCTCCTCTTCGCGACGCTCGACCCGACCTTGCGGCAGATCTCGCTGCCGGGGATCGACAAGGCGATCCTGTCCGACACGGTGGGGTTCGTCTCCGAACTCCCGACCCAGCTGGTCGCCGCGTTCAAGGCGACGCTGGAGGAAGTGGTGTCGGCGGACCTGCTGATCCATGTGCGCGACATCGCCCATCCCGATAGCGAGGCGCAGCGCGATGATGTCGAGAGCGTGCTCAAGGACATCGGCGTCGCACCGGAAACGCCCCGGTTCGAGGCGTGGAACAAGCTCGACCTGCTCGACGCCGAACGCCGCGATGACGTGCTGGCCGAGGCGGCGAAGCGCGACGATGTGCTGGCGGTGTCGGCGCTGAGCGGGGAGGGGGTCGATACGCTGATCGACCGCGTCGCCGCACGGCTCACGCTCGGCCATCGCCGCTATCGCGTGACGCTGCCCGCAGCGGACGGGGCGGGGGCGGCGTGGCTGCACCAGCATGGCGAGGTGGTGGAACATTGGGTCGAGGGGGAGACCGCGATCTATGAGGTTCGCATGGCGCCCAAGGATCATGAACGCTTCGCGGTGCGCGCCGGATGACGCCACGGCGTGGGGTAATGCTGGGGCTGGGCGCGCTGCTGCTGGTCGCGGCGG
>NZ_LSJM01000409.1 GCF_001557215.1 Sphingomonas sp. CCH9-E2
AAGCCCCTCCCGCTTGCGGGAGGGGTTGGGGAGGGTCTTCTTCTTCTTCTTCTTCGCGCGACGGGAGAGAAGAAAAGCCCCGTCCCGGGTCAAGCCCGGGACGACGGTAACAGGAGGCAGCCCTCCTCACGATCGTCACCCCGGCCCCCGTGCCGGGCTCCACCCCGCCACCAGCGTACCGCTCACCCTCGTGCCGACGCGCCGGCCGTCCGGTGGACCCCGGAACAAGTCCGGGGTGACGAAGGGAGGCGCACCCCCTAAA
>NZ_LSJM01000410.1 GCF_001557215.1 Sphingomonas sp. CCH9-E2
CTCCAGCTCGGGCTCGATCAGCGCGAGCTGGCGGTCGGCGGCGTCGATCTGGACGCGATAGCCGCCAATCTCGCTCTCAAGCTGCTCGATCCGCTGGCGCAGCAGGTCGAGCGTGCCGCTCATCTCGGCGCGGCGCAGCGCGAACAACCCCTGTTCGCGCGTGATCAGGTCGCGCACGCGCGCGTCGCCGGTCCCGGTAAGCTCGGGCGGAAGCCGCAAGCTCGGGGCACCGTCGCGCTCCGCTTCCAGCCTGGCGCGGCGGATCAGCAGCTGCTCAAGCCCCTGCGAGGCGGATTGCGACCCGACCTGGGTGACGGTGGTGTCGAGCCGGACCAGCAGCTGACCCTGCCGCACGCGATCGCCGTTGCGCACCAGCACCTGGCGCAGCACGCCGCCATTGGGGTGGCTGACCACCCGGACGCTCGAATCGACGACGACTTCGCCCATGCCGATCACTGCGCCACCGACCTGCAGGATCGCGGACAGGCCGAACAGGCCGAATACCAGGATGCCGATCAGCGCAAAGGCGTGGCGCGTGCGGCGGCGCAGCCGCGCATCGGCGTCGCCCGGATCGCCGAGCTCATAAGCCGCATCGGCGTCGATCGGGCTGTGCGCGTTCATGCCGATCCGCCACGTTGCGGGAGGACCGCGACATTGGCCGCATCCGGCGCGCCGCGCGGGCGGGTGACCTTGGCCAGCACCTCGTCACGCGGCCCGAAGGCCTGGACAGTGCCGCCGCGGATGAACAGCGCCAGATCGACCGCCGCGAGGATCGCCGGGCGGTGCGCGACCATCAGCACGATGCCGCCGCGCGCGCGCACCTGCTGCACCGCACGGATCAGCGCAGTCTCGCCCTCATGGTCGAGGTTCGAATTTGGCTCGTCGAGCACGACCAGAAACGGGTCGCGATAGAGGGCGCGGGCGAGCGCGATGCGCTGGCGCTGGCCGGCGGACAGCTGGCCGCCATCCTCGCCGACCTCAAGGTCATAGCCATCGGGCAGCTGCAGGATCAGGTCATGCACCCCCGCCGCGCGCGCCGCCGCAAACACCAGATCGGCGGGGACATCGGGTTCGAAGCGGGCGATATTCTGCGCGATCGTGCCCGCGAACAGCTCGACCGACTGGGGCAGATAGCCGATATGCGCGCCGAGCTGATCGGGGTCCCATTGGTCGATCGTCGCGCCATCGAGCCGCACGCAGCCGCGCGCGGGTTTCCACGCGCCGATCACACCGCGCACCAGCGACGACTTGCCCGAGCCGCTCGGTCCCAGGATGCCGACCGCCTGCCCCGCCTGTAGCCGGAAGCTGGCATCGCTGACCGTGGTGCGCGTGGTGCCGGGCGGAGTCAGGGTCAGATGCTCGACCGACAGCGTCTGGTTGGGCGGGGGCAGGTTGGTCCGCACCTGTGTCGGGGCGGGCAGCTGGCGCAGCAGGTTCGCGAGGCGCGACCAGCTTTGCCGCGCGCCGACAAAGCCGCGCCAGTTGGCGATCGCCGCGTCGACCGGTGCAAGCGCGCGTCCGGCAAGGATCGAGCTGGCGAAGATGATCCCCGCAGTCGCCTTGCCATCGATCACCAGCACCGCGCCGACGGTGAGCACCGCCGATTGCAGGAACATGCGCAACACCTTGCTGACCCCGGTCAGGGTCGAGGTCGCATCGGTCAGCGCCGCCTGTTCGCGCAGAAAGGTCGCGTGCGCACCGTGCCACTGCGCCACCATCCGCTGGCGCATGCCCAGGCTGGCGATCAGCTCGGCATGGCGCCAGCGTCGGTCGCCCAGGTTGCGGCGACGCGCGCCCGCTTCGTTGACGGCGGTGAGG
>NZ_LSJM01000411.1 GCF_001557215.1 Sphingomonas sp. CCH9-E2
GTGTTCCGGTGAGCAAACCCGCCCCCGCCCAGCCCGCGATCCGCACGCGCGGCGTAACCCGCGACTTCATGGCGGGGAGTCAGGCGATCACCGTCCTGCACGGCATCGATGTCGACATCCGCGCGGGCGAGCTGACCTATTTGGTCGGCGAAAGCGGGTCGGGGAAGACCACGCTGATCTCGATCATGTGCGGGATCCTCTATCCGACCAAGGGCGAGGTCGAGGTATTCGGTACCGACATCTACCGCCTGTCGGACGCCGAGCTGGTCGCGTTTCGGCTGCGCAACATCGGCTTCATCTTCCAGCAATATAATCTGATCCCGTCGATCGATGCCGCGAGCAACGCCGCGGTGCCGCTGATCGCGCAAGGGGTGCCGCGGGCGCAGGCGCGCGAACGCGCGGTCGAGATGCTCGCCGCGCTCAACATCGCCGACCAGGCGGACAAGCTGCCCAGCCAATTGTCGGGCGGCCAGCAGCAGCGCGTGGCGATCGCCCGCGCGCTGGTCCACCGCCCCCGGCTGGTGGTGTGCGACGAGCCGACCGCCGCGCTCGATGCCCGATCTGGGCGGCGCGTGATGGACCTGCTGCGTGAGGTCGCAGTGGCGCCCGACCGCGCGTGCATCATCGTTACCCACGACAACCGTATCTTCGATCTCGCCGACCGTATCCTCCGGCTGGAGGACGGTTCGATCACCCATGACGGCACCCATATGCCGGAGGACCATTGATGCCCGACTGGAAACGGCTGAGCTTTGCCCGGACGATCCTGCCGCTGATCGCGGTGGCGAGCCTGGTGCTGGCGGCCCTGTTCATCTGGGTCGGCCTGCCCGACCGCAGCCCGAGCGCGCCGCAGCGCGAACCGGCCAAGGCGCCGCCCGCGCTCGCCAATGCCGAACGCGTGGCTGGCGCCGGGGTGGTCGAGCCGTCGAGCGAGACGATCGACATCGGCGCGCCGCTGTCCGGGCTGGTCATGAACGTCGCGGTTAGCCCCGGCGTCCGCGTGGTGCCGGGCCAGCCGCTGTTCACGATCGACGACCGCGCCGTCCGCGCGCAGCTGGCCGAGGCGCAGGCCGCGATCGGCGAAGCCCGCGCCGCGATTGCCGAGGCGCAGAGCGCGCGGGCGACGGCGGAGCGTCAGCTTGCCTTATATCGAGCGGTCGATGACCCCGCCGCAGTCGCGCGCGCGGAAATCGTGCGGGTCGAGGGTGAGGCCGCCGCTGCCGCCCAGCGCGTCGCGCTCGCCCGCGCCCGCCTTGCCGCCGCACAGGCGCGGGCCGGGACGGGGCGGACCGAGCTCGGTCGGCTGACCGTGCGCGCGCCGATCGCGGGCGAAATCCTGACCGTCGCGATCCGGCCCGGCGAATATGTCTCGACCATGGGCGGGACCAGCCAGGCCTTCATCCAGATGGGCGCGACCGATCCGCTGCATGTGCGCATCGACATTGACGAGGAACAGGCACCGCGCGTCGCGCTGGGTGCCACCGCAATCGTCTCGCCGCGCGGTGCGGCCACGCGGCAGGTCGAAGCGCGCTTCGTTCGCGCCGAGCCGCTGATCGTGCCGAAGCGCTCGCTGACCAACAGCGCGCAGGAGCGGGTCGATGTGCGCGTGCTCCAGCTGATCTACGCGCTGCCCGAAACCAATGGCGCGTTCCGCGTCGGCCAACAGGTCGATGCGTTCATCCCGGCGCGCAGGGACGCGAAATGAGCCGGGGGCAAACCCTCGTCGCACTGACCCTGTCTGCGGCGCTAGCGGGCTGCGTGGCGGGGCCTGCCCCCGAGATTGCGACGCCGGTTCCCGAGCTGCCCGCGCGCTTTGCGATGATCCCGGCGGAGACGGGCGGTGCGGTCGCGGACCTGTTGCCGAGCACCGATCCGGGGTTCGTGCGGCTGTCGCGCGACGCACTGGCGAGCGCGCCGACGCTCGGCGAAGCGCTGGCGCGGATCGACGAGGCGCGCGCGCGGTTGGGGCGGGCGCGGGCGGAGGCGCTGCCGACCATCGGTGCCGGTGGCGCGGTGACCGGCACGCGCAGCAACCCCGATCAGTTCGGTGCCGACCTGCCCCCCGGTATCGAAGTTGCGGCGGAGCGCGCGAGCTATGCCGCCAATCTGACCGCGCAATGGGACGTCGACCTGTTCGGGCGGGTGCGGGCGCAGCAGCGCGCGGCGCAGGCGCGGCTCGACGTCGCCACCGCATCGGCTCAGGCAGTGCGCATCGCGCTGGTCGGCGAAATCGCCGCGTCGGTGATCGACTGGCGCACTTTGTCGGCGCGCCGCGATGCGCTGAGCGAGGATCTGGCGGCGGCGGAGCGGCTGGGCGCACTGGCGGACAGCCGGGCACGCGCAGGGCTCGTCTCCGGCCTCGATCCGGTGCAGGCCCGCGCGCTGGCGGAGACGGCACGGACGCGGTTGGCGGCGCTGGCGGGCGAAGAGGCGCGGCTGATCGGGCGACTGACGACCCTCACGGCGCAGGATGCGGAGCGGGTGCGCGCGGCGTTGCGGATGCCGCCGCAGCCGGTGCTGGTCGATGCGGTCGAGCTGGCCTCGGCTCCGGCAGCGATCACCTATTCCGCGCCGCCCGCACTGCCGGCGACCCTGTTGCAGAACCGTCCCGACATTCTCGCGGCGGCGGCGACGCTGGAGGCGCAGGATGCCGAACTGGCTGCGGCGGCGCGGCGGCGCTTTCCGGCGCTGCGGCTCGATGCGTCGCTGGGGCTGCTCGCATTCGGCCTTGGCAATCTGTTCGACAGCGACTCGCTGGTAGGTTCGCTGGGGGCATCACTCGCCGCGCCGTTGCTCGATTTCGGGCGGATCGCTGCGGATATCGACGCTGCGGCGGCGGGGAAGCGTGCGGCGTTTCATGCCTATCGCGGTGCTGTCTACACCGCGCTGGGCGAAGCCGAGGCGGCCTATGGCGTGATCGCTGCGGCGGACCGTGAGGAGCTGTCGGCGCGGCGCGAACTGATCGCGCTCGGCCGCGCCGTCCGGCTGATCGCCCAGCGCCAGCGCGCGGGCCTGGCCGATCTGACCGCCCTCACCGAAGCGCGGCGTCAGGCACTCGCCAGCCGCGAACGCGCGGTCGCGGCAGAGGGGCGGGCGGCACGCGCGCGTGTCGTGCTGTGGCAGGCGCTGGGCGGCTCGCCCGTCGGCGCAACGCCCTGAACTGCGCCGCGCGATGTGGCGCGACACGGGAAGCGACGAACCCGCTGTCCCAGCTTGCTGCCGCGCGCGCCTCGGGTAAATTCGCCGGAGTCAGTTGATCGCTGCCGCCCTCGCAAGGGGCAGCGCTGGGGGAGATTTGAGGCATGTCGATCATTCCGAACCCGGGCTCGCCCCCGAGCGTCGCCCCGATCGGCGAGCCGATCGTCACCAATGGCGGCGTGACGACGACCATCGCGTCCGGCACGCAAATCTATGGCAACGCCATCAACGTCATCCTGCGCGGGTTTCACGACACGCTGATCAATAACGGGACGATCTGGCTCGACGTTCCGACCGAGCAGGGCTGGCTGATCACCGGCGGCGAATCGCAGGTCGAGAATAGCGGGCTGATCTATATCCGGGGCGGGCTTCAGGTCGAACTGTCGCCCTCGCTCACGCGCTTCGTCAACAGCGGCTCGGTGTTTGTCACGTCCAGCAGCGGCTGGGCGCGCGGCGTGCGGTCGGACACCTATCCCGCCGCCGTGGACAATAGCGGGCTGATCGCGGTCCGGTCGCTCGGCACCGATCCGCAATATGAATCGATCTGGAATGCAACGGGGATCGAGATCGTCTCGACCACGACCGGCATCGCCAACCGCGCCGGCGGCCGCATTCTGGTCGAGGCGCCGAATCTGGCGATCGGCATCGACTATGGCGGGAGTGACTGGCTGACGGGGGCATCGATCACCAATGCCGGGCTGATCCACGCCAACGCCACGGCGCAGGATGGCGTGTCGATCGGCATTTTCATGGCGCATCCCGGCTATATGCCGCGCATCGTCGTCAATGAAGGCACGATCCGGGCCGACATCGCCATCTTTGCCACCGGCAGTGCGCAGTCGGTGCTCAACCCCGTCGAGCACATCGAGAACCGCGCAAACGGGGTGATCGAAGGACTTGTGTCGCTCGGCATCGGCGACGATCGCTTCGTCAACAATGGCTCGGTGGTTGGCGATGTCCGCTTGGGTGCGGGCGAGGACGTGTTCGAGGGCGCAGGCAGCGTCAGCGGCGTGGTCGATATGGGCTTTGACGACGACCGCTACACCGGCTCCACCGCCAATGATCGCGCCACCGGCGGCCGGGGTGCCGACACCATGGAGGGCGGCGGCGGCAACGACCTGTTGCTCGGCGCGTTCGGCGACGATGTGCTGCGCGGCGGCGCGGGGAATGACGGCCTGATCGGCGAATGGGGCAATGACGTCCTCTTCAGCGCGGGCGGCGACCATGTCGAAGGCGGGACCGGCAGCGACCGGGTCGTGCTGGGCGATCTCTCCTTCCGCTTCGCCAGCGGCGGTGGGGGCTATGACACGCTGGTGCTGCCCGACGCGGCGCTGATCCTCGATCTTGCCAGCACGCTTGCCAGCGGCCGGGTGGTGCAGTTCGAAGCGATCGAACTGCCCGGCGCGCAGCAGGTCGTCGTGCGCGCGGGCGACGCCGATGCGCTCAGCGATTCGACCGTGCTGCGGTTCGAAGCGGGGGCGAGCGGCACCGTGACCCTGGTCGGCGGCTGGAGCGAGCAGCCGGTCGCGGTGATCGGCGGCAACAGCTATCGCATCTTCACGCTCGGCGACGAGATCGTGCAGGTGCGGCAGGGCGCGACCGTCGCGATCACCGCGACTGCGCCCGGCAATGCCGTCGGGCTCGATGCCATTGCGGGCGGCACCGCCGCCCCGACTCCGGGCGAGGCTGCCGGGCTGGCCTATACCGCGCAGGCACAGTTCCTCGCGCAATATTACATCCCTGAAGACAGCTTCACGATCGATTCGGAGGAAATTTTCTTCTCCGACGGTGCGCCGGTCTTCCTGTCCGACCGCGCGATCGATTTCACCAATTTCGGCGAGATCTACAGCCTCGACGACGCGTTTTCGAGCGCACAGGGATTGCGGCTGACCGGCCCCGCCAACCTGGTCAATCACGGCATCATAGCGATCGAGGAGCGTGCCGATCGCACGGCGGAGGGGATTTTCTATTATCCCAGCATCGGCGTGGCGATGGGCGGTGGCCCCGATAACACCAACCTGACCAACAGCGGCGAGATCAGCGTCTATTCCGCCCCGGGGAGCGCGATTGCCGTCCACAATGTCGGCGCGGTGCTGAACAATAGCGGCGTGATCGCGGCGGTTTCGGAATTCTCCCGCGCGATCGCGGTCAACGCCGCGCGCGGCAACCACATCCTGACCGAGGCGCAGACCTTCTTCAACACCGGGCTGATCTATGCCGAAGCAGGGGGCGTCGGACAGCAGAATTTCACCGAAGGCGATTCGCTGGTCCCGTTCGATTATGCTGCGACCGGGGTCGCCGCTTACGGGTCGCTCACCAATGCCGGCGACATCATCGCGGCGATCGGGCCGAACGGCGGCGCGGGGCTGGTTACGGTCGGCGTCTATATCCTCTACCCCTATGGCCCGGCGACGCGCTACGGCGTCACCAATAGCGGGCTGATCGAGGGGACGATCGCGATCGCCTTTGCCGCGGCACCGGTTGCGGTCAGCAATTTCGTCGTCAACACTGGCGTCATCGACGGACATATCGAATTCGGCGCGGGCAATGACGACTATGACGGACGCTCGGGCGAACTGCGCGGGACCGCCTTCGGCTTCGGGGGCAATGACCGGCTGACCGGCGGGCGCACCGCCGACCGGCTCGATGGCGGGGCGGGCGACGATGTGCTCGATGGCGGGTTGGGTGCGGATCAGCTGGTCGGCGGCGCGGGCAACGATACCTTCTACGTCGACCGCCAGGACGATCTGGTGTTCGAGGATGTCGGCGGAGGCACCGACACGGTCATCTCGACCGGCAGCTTCTACCTCTACGCCAATATCGAGAATCTGACCCTGGCCGGATCGGGCGACAGCTTTGGCGTGGGCAACGAACTCGCCAATACGCTGCTCGGCAATGGCGGATCCAACCTGTTGATCGCGGGGGCGGGCGACGATGTGGTGCGCGGCGACGGCGGCGCGGATTCGCTGTTTGGGCAGGAGGGCAACGATCAGCTCTTTGGCGACGCCGGGATCGATTATCTGGTCGGCGGGGCGGGCAATGACGCGCTCGATGGCGGGATCGACGCCGATGCGCTCTATGGCGAGGATGGCGATGACACGCTGATCGGCGGTTCGAGCTTCTCGACCGACATTCTCGTCGGCGGGGCGGGCAATGACGTGCTGCGCGGGGATAGCGGCCTTGGCGATTATGACCTGATGGACGGTGGTGCCGGGGACGACAGCTATTATGTCGATACCCCCGACGACCTGACGTTCGAGGCGGCGAATGGCGGGACCGACACCGTCTACGCCACGATCAATGGCGCGGGCTATTATCTCTACGCGCACACTGAAAATCTGGTGCTGGGCGGCGACACGCCGTTCGGGGTCGGCAACGAACTGAACAATCGCATCACCGGCAGTGCATCATCGAACTGGCTGCTGGGCGGCGCGGGGAATGACGTGCTCAACGGGCGCGGCGGGAATGACGTGCTGTTCGGCGAGAGCGGCGCAGACATCTTCGTGTTCGAGCGCGGCACCGGCGCGGATGTGATCGGGGATTTCGTCGCCGGAACCGACCGGATCGACCTTAGCGCTTATGGCTTTACCAGCTTCGCGCAGGTTCAGGCTGCGCTCGGCGAGAATGGCGGCACTGCCTTTCTGACGCTCGGCAATGGCGACCTGGTCGTCCTCAATGGCGTGGCGCGCGCGGCGCTGTCTGCGGGCGATTTCATCCTGGCACCGGCAAGCGACAGCAAGGTGCCGGTGATGGAAGTGCTGGATCGCGACTCATTCCCGGGATTGCTCCACGACTTCGTCAATCCGCGCCTGTTCGTCGATTTGGTCTGAAGTCCGGCGCGAGGGTCAGGCGCGGTAGGCGCCGACCCCGTCGCCCAGATGGACATTGTTCGCCTCGCGCTCCCGTGCCGCCTGATCGTCGTACAGGAACGGCAGAAAGGCGTAGCGCTCCCCCCGCGTCACCGGACGCACGGCGTGGAGCAGCGAACAGGAGAAGACCGCCGCCGCGCCGGGCGGCATGCGAAAGCCGCGCTGGCCATATTCGGGAAACCATAGATCGCCACCCTCGAAATCGGCGTTGAGGTTGATCGACACGGCGAACCGGCGATGGGCCGTCCCGCGCGTCGTATTGTCGCGGTGCGGCTGGAAATGCCCGCGCTCATCGGCACCGTAGCGCGCGACCAGATAGCGCTCCATGCGCGTGACATGGAATTGATGCACGCGCGCGATTTCCGGCACCACGCGCCGGCGGATGCGCGCCTGAAGCGTATCGATCATCGCGCGATCGACGATTTCGTGATCGCGCCGCCGCTTGCGCGCCGGGTCGTTGATCAGCACGGTCTTGCCGTCCACCTCGCGCATGAAGCCGGACGGCGCGCCGCCGCTCGCCTGATAGCGGTCGATCAGCGCGGTACAGAGCGCCGGCTCGAACACGTTGGGCAGCACCAGAATCGGCGCCTGGAGTTCGCACCCGGCAAAGCGGTCCGGAGGTGGAAGTCCGTCGAGATAGGCGATCAGCGCGGCAATATCGCTTTGATCGGGGGCAAAGGGGAAGAGCTGCAGCACGCGCAACATGGGGTCCAGCACCACCCATATCCGCCGCACCTCGACGCTCGCGCCGCCGCTATCGTCGTTGCGGATCGCGCCATAGAGCCGCGCCACTGACCGGTCGAAGTCCCAGAACAGGCGATAACCCGGAATCTGCTCGTTCAGGCGACCGCTCGCCTCGTCCGCCGGATCGTTGCTGACCGCAAAGAACGCGGCCTTGGCGTCGTCGAACAAGTCGGGGCGCGCGCGTACTGCCGCAACCGCCCGCTGCGCATGGCCGTCCCCTGCCGAGCCAAGGAAGCATAGCACCAGATAGCGTCCCGCGGCGGTATCGAACGCATAAGCCGGATTTGCCCCCGAACGCTGGCGGAAACGCGGTGCGGGATCGCCCGGGGTAAGCAGAACATGCGCCATCTCCGCGATCCTGAACCAGAATGCGGCGATTCCCAACCCATGTGTCCGCCGAATTGCGATCCGCCTGAGGTGGAAATTGTTGGTTGCGAACGGCTTGCACCATGCCCAAAAGCAGGAAGCTGGAGTTGCCCTGGGGGTTTTGGGTGCGCATCGGTCGTTCAAATGTCGCGCCGGGCGGGCCGCTGTTCGTGGTTGCGGGGCCGTGCGTGATCGAAAGCGCCGATCATGCGCTGGGCGTGGCGGAGGAGCTGGCGCGGATCGGCGATCGTCTCGACCTTCAGCTCGTCTTCAAGAGCAGCTTCGACAAGGCCAACCGCACCTCGGGCACCAGCCCGCGCGGACCGGGTCTGGACGAGGGGCTGGCGATCCTCGCGCGGGTGCGGGCCGAAACCGGGCTGCCGGTACTGACCGATGTGCATGAAACGGTTCAGGTGCCAGCGGTGGCGGAGGTGGCGGACATCGTCCAGATCCCCGCCTTCCTGTCGCGCCAGACCGACCTGCTGCGGGCCGCTGCGGCGACCGGGCGGGTGGTCAATATCAAGAAGGGCCAGTTCATGGCGGCGGACGACATAGTCCATGCCGCCGCCAAGATCGGCGATGCACTGCCCCCCGACAGCGCGGTCGCGGATCATGTGATGCTGACCGAACGCGGAACCAGTTTCGGCTATCATGACCTGATCGTCGATATGCGCAGCCTGGGGAAGATGCGCGCGACCGGGCTGGTGACGCTGTTCGATGCGTCGCATTCGGTGCAGAGCCCGGGTGGCGCGAACGGCAAGTCGGGCGGCGCGCGCGAATGGATTCCGCTGCTGGCCCGCGCCGCCGCTGCCGCAGGGATTTCCGGGCTGTTCATTGAAACCCATCCCGATCCGGCCAATGCCTGGTCCGACAGCGCCACGGTGTGGCCGCTCGACCGGCTCGAGGGGCTGCTGGCCGATGTCGCGCGCATCCATGATCTGGTCCGCACGGCGGGGATGGCGAATGGCTAGCCTCGCCCGGGAAATCGGCCCCACGATGGTGTCGGAGCGGCACGGCGCAGCCGATGGCAGCGTGGCCGGCCCGCTCGCCGCGCGCCACGTCCTGTTCCTGCAGGGGCTGCCCGGCCCGTTCTTCCGGCGCCTGGGTGCCGCGCTGCGTGCGGATGGCGCGACGGTGTCACGGATCAACTTCAACGGCGGCGACGTGCTCGACTGGCCCGGGCCCGGCGCGGTCGCCTATCGCGGGACGCCCGCCGACTGGCCAGCCTGGCTCGCGGCCTTTGTCGCCGAGCGGGGCGTGACGGATATCATCGTGTTCGGCGACCTGCGCCCGGCCCATCGCGCGGCGCGTGCGCTGGCCGACCGTCGCGGCCTGCGCTTCGTGACGTTCGAGGAGGGCTATCTCCGCCCCGATCACGTCACGCTCGAACGCGGCGGGGTCAATGGCCATTCGTCCTTTCCCCGCACGCTGCATGCGCTGCGGCTGATCGCGGCACGGGCGGGTGATCGGGGCGATGCGGCTCCGGTTGCAAATTCCTTCCGGCTCCGCGCGAGCCAGTCCGCGTTTTATTATGCTGCCACCCAGGCGGCGGCGCCGCTCTTCCCCCATTACCGCACCCATCGTCACGCATCCCCCGCGCGGGAGGGGCTGGCGTGGCTGCGGCGCTATGTTCGACGCTGGCACGAGCGCCGCGCCAGCCGTGACGCAGTGGCGGGGCTGGCGGGCCGGCGCTTCTTCCTGTTCCCGCTCCAGCTCGAGGGCGACGCGCAGATCCGCGTCCATTCGCGCTTCGGTACGATGCGCGATGCGGTGGTCGAGGTGCTGGCGGCATTTCGCGACGCGCCCGCTGATGTCGCGCTGCTGGTCAAACAGCATCCGCTGGACCCGGATATCGACAATTGGCGCGGGTTCGTGACCGAACGCGCAGCAGCCTTGGGCCTTGCCGATCGCGTCGTGTTCATTGAGCGGTTCGACCTGATGCCGTTGCTCAAGGTCGCGCACGGCGTGGTGACCGTCAACAGCAGCGTCGGTCCGCTTGCGCTCGCCGCGGGGGTGCCGGTCAAGACATTGGGCACCGCGATCTATGACGTGCCGGGCGTCACGGCGGACATGCCGCTCGACCGGTTCTGGCATGGTCCGCCACCCGTCGATGCCGAAGCGTTCGACATTTTTTGTCGCGCGCTGCGCGCCAAGTGCCTGGTCAATGGTGGTTTCCACGGCAAGGACGCGCTCGACCTGCTGGTCCGCAACGCCGTCGCCCGGTTGCGCGACCGGTGAATGCGCCCATCGCCCTGGAGCGCGCAGCGACCGTCCGTGGCGTCATGGCGGACGCGCGCGTCACGCTGGACATAACGCGGCTGCTGCGTCGCGCGGCCTATGCCACCCCGAGCGGAATCGACCGGGTGGAGCTTGCCTATGCCCGCGCGCTGCTGGCGCTGCCCGACGCGCGGTTTCAGGCAGTCCTGCCCGGGCTCGGCCGCATGGGCTATGCGCGCGCTGCGCTGGCCTCGCTGGTCGCGCAGCTTGAGCGCAGCTGGGCGGAGGGCGTTCCGCTCCGTGCCGGCATCGTCGCCAAAGCGTGGGCCGGACTCCGCGCCTTCCCGCGCACCGAGCCCGGTGCCGTCAGGCTGATCGTGTCGCATCAGCATCTCGATCGGCTAGACCGGCATGCCGCGCGGCACGGCGAGCGGCTGTGCGTCTATCTGCATGATGCGATCCCGGCGCAATTTCCCGAATATGCGCGCCCGGGCGGGGCGGAGCGGCATCGGCGGCGGCTGCGCAACACGGCGCGCTTTGCCGATGCGATCCTCGTCAATTCGCACGCCACGGCGCGGGCGGTCGCGCCCTATCTGGTCGAAGCCGGTCGCCAGCCGCAGCTGCTGGTCGCGCCGCTGGGGATCGAGCCGCACTGGGCCGTCCGGACGGCCGCCGCGGCGGCAAGTCCGCCCTATTTCCTGTGTGTCGGCACGATCGAGCCGCGCAAGAATCATCTGCTGCTGCTCCACATCTGGCGCGCGATGGCCGGGCGTGCGCCCGACGCCACGCCCCGACTGGTGCTGGCCGGGCGGCGCGGGTGGGAGAATGAACAGGTGCTCGACCTGCTCGACCGCTGCCCGGCGCTGCGCGGCCATGTCGTCGAGACCGGGCGCGTCGGCGATGCCGCGCTGGCCGAACTGATTGCCGGCGCGCGCGCGGTGCTGATGCCCAGCTTTGCCGAGGGGTTCGGGTTGCCGGTGGCCGAGGCGCTGGCGGTCGGCGTTCCGGTGATCGCCAGCGATCTGCCCGCGCTGCGCGAAACCGGCGGCGACGTTCCCGACTATCTCGACCCGCTCGACGGGCCGGGCTGGACGCGGGCGATACAAGACTATGCCCACGCCGATTCGCCGCTGCGCGCGGCGCAGATGCAGCGGATGCGAGGTTGGACCGCACCGCGCTGGGACGCGCATTTCGCGCAGGTCTTCGCCTTTCTGGAGGCGCTGTGAGCGCCGCGTCGTTCCGGGCTGCGCTGCGCGTGCAGGGCAATGTCATCGGCGCGCTGATCCTGCGCGAGCTGCATACGCGCTTCGGTCGCGCCAATATCGGCTATCTGTGGTTGTTCGCCGAGCCGATGCTGCTCGCGATTGCGGTCGCGCTGTTGCACAGCAACCATGACCTGCCGATCGCCGGGGGGATCCGCCCGATCCCGTTCGCAATCGCGGGCTATGGCCTGTTCATCATGTTCCGCTCGGTCGTGTCGCGCGCCGAAACGGTGATCGAGGCGAACCGCCCCTTGCTCCACCATCGCCCGGTGACGCTGCCCGACATGCTGATCGCGCGCATGGCGCTGGAGGCGGTGAGCACGATCGTGGTGCTGGTCGTGCTGCTCGGCGGCGCCTGGGCGCTGGGCTTGGCCGATCCGCTCGCGCGGCCCGAAGCCTTTGCCGGGGCGGTGGCCTTGATGTGCGGGTTCGCGTTCGGCCTGTCGATGATCGTCACCGCTGCTTCGCACCAGTCGCCGGTGGTGGGGCGGCTCGTCCACCCCTTGCTCTATCTGTCGATGCCGCTGTCGGGTGCCTTCTTTGCCCTGTCCTGGTTTCCGCCGGGGGTGCGCGACCTGCTCGTCTGGGTGCCGACGGTGCATATTTTCGAACTGCTCAAGGTCGGACAGTTCGCGGCGTTCGAGTCGCGCTGGATCGACCTGCCCTATGTCATCGGCTGGTGTGGCGGGCTGACGCTGATCGGCCTGTTCGGCCTCAACCATTTGCGCGCGCGCATCGAACTATCCTGATATCGGATGACCATGACCCGCACCGACGCCACCGACCTGATCGCGGGAGACGCACCCCAGGACCGCTCGCCCTCGCTGCTCGATCGTGCCCGCGCGCACCCGTTCATCCTGCTGGTGATCGTGCCGACGGTGATTGCTGCGCTCTATCTGTTCGCGATCGCCAGCGCGCAATATCGGTCCGAGGCACAGTTTGTGGTGCGCGGGCTGGAGGCGCAGTCGGCTCCGACGAGCGGGGTCGGGCAGTTGCTCGGCATTTCCGCCAGCCTGTCGCCGGGGCAGCAGGAGGCGCAGAGCATCCGCGAATATCTGCGCTCGCACGACGCGATCCGTGCGCTGCGGGGGCAGGGGATCGATCTCGTCGCCATCTATCGCCGCCCCGGCACCGATCCATTGTCGCGGCTGTGGAGCCCCGCCCCGCGTGCCGAGACGTTGCTCGATTTCTACCGCGAGCATGTCGATGTCATCTACGACCCAGACGACAATATCACCCGCCTGTCGGTGCGCGCATTCGATCCCGCCGATGCGCAGCGGATCGCGCGTGCGCTGCTGCGGCTGGGGGAGAAACGGGTCAACGCCTATAATGCCCGGCTGTTCGACGCCTCGCTGCGCGTCGCATCGGGCGAGTCGCAGCGCGCCCAGGATGAGCTTGAGTCGATCCAGCGCCAGCTCGGCGGCTTTCGCGAGCGTGAGCGCGACCTCGATCCCGCCGCGACCGGCGCGGGCGGCGCGCGCCAGATCGAGGAACAGCAGGCGCGGCTCGACCGGGCCGCCGCCCTGCTCGCCGACATGCGCGGCAAGCTCAGCCCGGACAGCCCGCAGGTACGCGCGATGGCAGCGCAGGTTGCGGCCGCCTCGGCGGCGCTCGACGCTGCCCGGGCGCGCCAGACCGGCCAGCCCGAGGCGGTCGCCGGTCGGCTTGGCGAATATGAGGAACTTCGGCTGCAACAGGAGTTTGCGGCCAAACGCTATGAGGCGGCGCGCGCCCGGCTCGAACAGGCGCGCACCCGCGCCGCGAACGAGCAATTGTTCATCGTCGCGGTGGTCGAACCCAATCTCCCCGAAAAGCCCGCGCTGCCGAGGCCGTTGCGCACGACGTTGCTGATCCTGATCGGCCTGAGCGTGGCGTACGGGATAGGCTGGATGCTGATCGCCGGTGTGCGCGAGCATCGCGCTTGAGTGTCGAATTCAGCTGCGCTGAATTGCGGCACCGGCCCGCTCCCCCACCCGGCCACCCATTTCAGAATATCCTGCCGA